>CAYRKE010000012.1:0-2724 GCA_964424695.1 uncultured Polyangiaceae bacterium | reverse complement strand
CCCGTCGTGCCAGTGCCGGATCCCGTCGTGCCAGTGCCGGATCCCGTCGTGCCGGTCCCAGAGCCGCTGCTCGCGGGCTTCTTCCCGCCGCTTCCCGTTGTGCTGGTCTTAGAAGACGAAGACTCATCCGTGCCCGTGGTCGGGCTTTGCTGATCCGGGGTTGGGTCGGCTGGCGCTGTCGCGATGGGCGCGATGGTGGCCGCCCCAGGGGAAGATGTCGTCTCCCCCCCGAGCGGCCCTCCAAGCGCGAGTTGCTGCTCAGGCTCGCTCTTCGGCTTGAGCGCGAACACCACCAGCACGATGCCAATCACACCTGCGAGTCCCGCCAGTCCAATGATGAGGCCCTTCCCCGAGCTCTTGGCGGGGCGAGGCACCATTGCGACCGGAGCAGCGAGCACAGCGACGGGCGGGGTTGCCACAACCCCGGGCGCGACAGCTGGAGGACGAGCAGGCCCTCCCATTGACATCGCCGCGGCGGGGACCTGGGGCATCGCTGCCGTCGGCGCGATGCCGCCTCCGGAAAAATCTGGCGCAGCCATCATAGCCGCTGTCCCCGCGCTCCCCAATTCGTCCACGGTAGGCACGGGGTGCTCCACGGTCATTCGGGCACCCGCAGAAAGCTCCTGGAAAAACTCTCGGACGTCGGATTGGCGGTCGTCCCGGTTTTTGGAAAGCGCCTTCATGATCGCCTGGCGCATGTGCTCGGGCACGTTGGCATTGGCGCGCACCGATTCCTCGAGAGGCTTGGGCTGCGCAGTCATGTGCTTGGTCGCCCACTCCCAAGGGGTCTCGGCGTCGAAGGGGAGTCTTCCCGTCAGCATCTCGTAGACCACGACGGCAAGCGAGTACACGTCGCTACGAGCATCCAGGGCCTTCCCAGTGAACTGCTCGGGACTCATGTAGGGAGGCGTGCCAAGCACCATGCCCTGCTGAGTGAGCTTCTGTTCCTTCTGGGCGTCTGCGCTCTCGGTGCGTCCGGCGATGCCGAAGTCGAGCACTTTGGCGAAGTCTTTCTCGCCAGCGCGCTCGGTGAGCACGATGTTCTCTGGCTTGAGGTCGCGGTGGATCACGCCTTGCTTGTGCGCTTCCTCGAGTGCACCGCAGACCTGACGCATTACCTTCACGACGCGGTCAGGGGAGAGTGGCCCCTGCTTCTCAATCACGTCACTGAGCGCAGCCCCAGAGACGAACTCCATCGCGATGTACAGCGTGCCATCACTGGTCGAGCCAAAGTCGTACACCTTGATGGTGTTCGGGTGCTCCAGCTGCGCGACTGTGCCGCATTCCCGATGGAAACGGGCAAGAACCGAGGGATCCTTCGAGAGGTGCGGATGCAAGGTCTTGATCGCAACCTTGCGCACCGTGCTGCCCATGGGTTGTTCGCCTGAGTAGACGACCCCCATGCCTCCCTCCCCGAGCACCCCAATGACTTTGAAGCGCCCTCCAATGATCTGCCCGACGAGCGGATCCGATTCGTGACTTACTGGAGACGGCAATTGCACGCCGCAACCTGCGCAGAACCGCGCGCCATCCAAGTTTTCGTGCCCACAAGCCTCGCACTTCATTGCCCCGGTAGGGTGGCACGAACAGAACCCAGGACGCCAGAGTCTGCGCGACCAAGCTTCGGGTCTGCGATTCGCGAGCGGGCCGCGCAATCGGAACCGACACCACAAGGACGAGACTGGCTCCTCTACACCGACAGCGTCTCGGAAGACCTCTCGACTGCCACTCGGGCCTGTGGGTCCTGATCTGTGGCGTGACTCCGCGCGACTCGCCTTCGCTGGGTCGATGCGCGGTCTGTGTGGGTCGAGACTGTGTCTCTGGGGCTCTCTCGAGCTTTCGCGTCGCTCTTTGGTCTGGAACCCTACTGCGATGCTGGGACCGAGGTCGGTGGGGCAACCTGGGAAGACGAGGAGGGATGGCGACTGGTCGCCGGGACGACAGACGGCGAGCCCCCAGAGCCAGAGTCGAGCGGCCCTGCGGTCTGACTGGACCCATCGCTGGCGGGCGGAGGCCAAGGGAGAATCGTGACTGCTTGCGTTTGACGGTCGACTAGCCGAGCGAAGGTTGCACGATCGCTAGCGGGAATGGACACCGTGAGCGAAACGTGGGCGCCCGGCGCGAAGCGCGGCTGGGCCGTCACAGGCTGCCGTTTGGGCGTAGCTTCCTCGCCCGCCAAGAGTGGAAAGTCGAAACGAAGCCGCTCGACGACTTCTCGACCCACGCAGAGCTCGAGAGCCCACCGCCCCAGGCGCCTCGGCGTCACCAGAGCCTGCGGGTGCTCACGCTTCTGGATTCGCTCGATGCTGACGGTGCCTTGGTCATAGAGGAGCGTGAACTCGTACTGAATCCGCGAACGGAGCGGCTTCGGATCCGGAGCATCTATTGGGGGTCCAGCGGGCTGGGCGCCAGAAGCCACGTCGCCAACAGATGACGGCTTTGCGGCCTCCGCTGAGGGAGGGGCTGCCGCCGTGGCGGGGCTTGGTTGCTCGCTGCCGCCCGCTATGTCCACGGGAAGCGTCAGCGTTGGGTGCTGGGGAGGCGACGCGTTGGAAGGTGCGCAGCCGGCCTGCCCAGCGACCGCCGCGAGAATCCCAACTGGGTTTGCGAGAAAGCCGAGAACCCGACAAACACGGGGGACCCTTCGGACTCCGCCCCGAGTGAGACCTCCCGGGATATGAGTTGCAGTGGAGACTACGGGGTGACGAGACACACCCGGAGCCT
>CAYRKE010000011.1:60681-73722 GCA_964424695.1 uncultured Polyangiaceae bacterium | reverse complement strand
CTAAAAAAAGCGCAAGGCCGGAGTGCCAGTGGCATCCGACCTTGCTGTCCAAAAAAGCCGAAAAACCTGGCACCTTCCCTGCTTGTGCAAGTGCCAGCTTCTCGGTCGCGTCTACTCAGAACACTGTCTCGCTTCCTGTTGGTCCGCGGTCAGTGGACCCAACGCTATCGGGCCTTGCCGACCTTGGGGCACGTCCGACGTTGGAGGCGGCGCCGGCCAAGATGGTTGGGGAACGCCGTCCTCATGGAGCGAAACAGACCCACTCGCCGTCGCGCATGCATAGGCTGCTCGAGTAGCTGCATGGGGTCGCGGCGGTGCAGGTGCCCCCGTCGTTCGGTGCGTCTTCCGGACAGTCCGCGCGGTTCGTCGCCCCACTACCTTCGCACACCCAGCTGCTCTCGCCCTCTCCACCCCACCCGCCCATGGCGCAGGTACAGGTTGCAGAGTCGTAGCCGCACAGGCTTCCTTCGACCCCGGAGCACTCGGTGCCGGCGGTGGGTGCAGTGTCAGGACAATTGTCCGCCGCACCACAAGACCATTCACCGCCAGCGCAGACACATGAGCCCCGAAATCCATAGTCACAGCTGCTGCCATCCAGCCCCTCGCAACTCGAACCGTCCTGCGGAGCATCGGCCGGACAGCGCTCGTTCTTGGGTGCTCTCCTGGCAGAGCCAGATCTGGTTCAGGCAGGTGCAATCGGAATTCTCGTACGGGCATGTCGTCGGGGAGGCTGCCGTGGCTGACAGGCCACATTCCGAAAATGGCCGAGGTTCGGCCTCCGGACAGGTCACGTCATTCGTCGAACCACCAGTCGAGGTGTCGCCCTCCGAAGGAGTCGATGGGCTGCCGACAACAGTCGAGCCCCCACCCCCCGTCGAGGTTCCTCGTCGAGCGCCATCTTCCGAATCGGCATCGTCATCTGACTGGACCCCATCCTCGTCCGAGGCCCCGTCGACCACAGCACCTGAGTCGTCGCTACATGCAAGCACATGAACGCCCAGCGCCACGAGTGGGGTAAACAGGGATCCCCGGCTGGACAGCTTCATGGTCCTTGAACTCCTCAGTGACTCCGAGACAACTTGGGGATGTAGCGGCACGGGTCGGCGCTGCCCTAAGCGCGGTCCGCAATCGAGTCGGCGACGCCGCATCACGCTCTAACCGAGTTGCTTGGCGTCAGTGTAGTACCCAACCCACCCGTCGGCAGTCAGCGGCCAACGGTCAGGGGTCAGGGCTCAGCACGCGCTTGAGGTGTCTGGCGGGTGCTGGATTTGCCAATCAGCAGCCAAATCGGTATCAGGCGCAGCAATCTAGGCTCCAACATGCCTCTCGCCCGCCCGAAAGCGAACAATCGGCCTGATGAGCGCTGCATCGGAGAAGATGCGCTCGTGGGCGCCCGTCTCACCGTCGACTACTGAACGGGCGCCCAAAAAAGCCGAGCACCGCGCCCCACCGCTTTCACGTACACCACGGCGCGCTTGGGTCTGATGGCTGCGCGGTACTCAGCAACGTCCGTCTGGCAGTAAGTGTCACCATTCCTGATGATCCGCATGCAGAGGTCCCCGATCAGTTGCGTGGCGTCGAAGTTCTCGATGTAGAGGAGAGACTCCCCGGAAAACGCGAAACCTGCCGTTGATATCGCAACCCGGTCCGCGATCTCCACGGTGCGCTCGCCCTCTTCCAGCAGATTGAGCGTTCCCACGTCACCGTCAGCATCGGATCCGTACACCATTCGCGTGCCGGAACCTCTTCCCACGGTGGGGGAACCTTCGGCAACCACAGTGGGCTGGGAGTTGCCCTCGATCACGACCAGCGAAGTCCCAGCCCCATCCCCCCGAACGAGCGCGCGCTCTGGAAAGGCGTTCACCTCGAAGCCCACGACGTCGCCGAGGAGATCGTCGACCCGCACTCCGTCCGCGGCAGATACGCGCGCAATCCGGCTGTCTTCCCCACCAGAATCGAGCCAAACGGTCACGCCGGCTTCGGAGGCGCGTCCTACGTCGTTCAAAGAACTCGGGCCCAGAACTACCGGCTCTTCCCCCTCGAGGGCAACACTGAGAACGGTAGGAGTGCCAGCATCCTCCGCCAGCTGTTCTTCGTAGAAGACCGCCGTGACTCCTTCGCCACCCGCGTCGAGCTCTCGTGCTTCAGCCCGCGAGCTTGAGGCCAGCCCGACTTCGCTTCGGACGTCGCGCTGGAGATCGTACACGACCAGATGCCCCTCCTCACACGGGGAGTAGTAGCTCAGGAACCGAGGTGTGTTGTCTTCGTCACGGGACGCTTCGTCGGCAAAACCGAGTCCGCAGGCATCGTCATCGAGTGCCCTGGCCTCTCCATCGGGATTGTCGAGGAAATGGAGTCGGCCTCCGTCGATGTAGGCGATCCCCTTGCTGTCGCGACCGACGGTCGCCTCAGTGACGTCGCTGCCGTGGCGGGCACTCTCCTTGAGGGCCATGTCACGAATCACGAGCTGTCCGCCCGCCTGCACGACAACTCGCTCGGCTAGTACTTGGACCATACCCACATCGCGATCGATGAGCCGGCGCTCCCGATCGTCCGCGTCGACGGCCACGAGCTCGTCCGTATTCTCGACGATGAGCATGCGCAGAGGCACGAGCCGCTCGGACCGCGACACGAGGCGCGCGTTGGCGAATTCGGTGCCGATCTTCTGGCAACGTGGATCGTACAGGGAGAGGGTGCCGAGCCCGCTGGTGTCCACAGAGTCGAGGACGGCCAGCATGTCTTCCAGGACGCCCGGTACGTGTCGAGACGCCGAGGCGTCTGCGGGAATCGCGAAGACGGTGCAGGGCTCCGTTCGATCTGCCGGAACGACCAGGACGCTGCCACCGTCGTCATAGCCAGCAATTGCCTTGAGCTTCCCATTCCGGCCGAGCACGTGAAGGGGATGGAAACCGGTGACCGGACCCAACTCTTCACCGGGGAAATCCACGCCCGTGGGCTCCTTCCCGGCCATCTCCTTCAAGCCGGAAAAATCACAGCCATCCGTGTGACAACCCGAAACAACCATCCACAAGACCCCAAGCATGTTCGGAAGAACTAAGATTTTGCGGCCGCTGTTCGGCGCGTTAGAGTACCGTCCCATGCGCGAGATCGTAGCGCAAAGTCGGGACGGACAGTGAAGACCTTCTTGCTTTCTTCGATAGGCTCGAAAGCTCGACCCGGGCTCGGGTGGGCAGCGGCGGCCGCGGCTGGACTAGTGAGTGTCTACACCGGTATCGCGAGTGCAGCCCCGCCGTCCGAAAGCGGCCCCGCCCCATCCGTGGACCACGCCGCACTCGTTGCACGGATTAGGCCGCCGGAGCCGCTCGAACTCCCGGTCGAGTATCCGCCTGGCGCCCAAGGCGATGCCAGCGTGATCCTACATGTCGTCGTGGACACCTCCGGGCGTGTCGTTGACGGACAGGTGGTTTCGGGCGATGAACCCTTTGCGAGCGCAGCACGCGCAGCCATTGGGCGTTTCCGCTTCGTTCCCGCTGAGCGCGAGGGGCGGCCGGTAGCGGCGAAGATCCGCGTCGAGGTGGTGTTTCGCGCCCCGGAGGGGCAAATCGCCGACCCCGCCGCCGCGGCGGGTTCCAGCGCGGCAGAAGCAGCGCCGGCCAGCCCAGCGCCGTCGACTGCCGCTCAGCCGACGCCCCCTTCCGGACGAACCCCAGCGGTCGTTCCCTCAGTCCCAACCGCGGGCTCCGAAGGTGAGCCGGGCAGTGGTCCAGCACCTGCTTCCCAGGCCCCAACCCCTGCCACGTCCGAAGGCACCGTGGAGGTCCACGTTCTGGGCGAGCGCGATGCGCCGGACGCGGAGTCACTCTCGCGGGCGGAAGCTCGAATGATCCCCGGTGCGTTCGGGGACCCACTCCGGGCCATCGAGGTCATGCCTGGAGTCGCGCCCGCCATCTCGGGCCTGCCCTATTTCTTCGTGCGCGGTGCCCCACCGGGAAACGTCGGCTACTTCGTCGACGGCGTGCGCGTGCCCATGCTCTGGCACGCGTTCGTGGGACCAAGCGTGCTGAATCCCGCGACCATCGAGAAGGTCACCTTGCACCGCGGCGGCTACCCAGCACGCTACGGACGCTACGCGGGCGCGATCGTCACTGCCGACACCCTGGTGCCCTACGGGGACTACTCGGGCGAGGCGAGTCTGCGTGTGGTGGACGCCGGAATCATGCAAACCGTCCCCCTGAGCTCGGAGGGGCGCTCCGCAGCTCTGGTTTCTGGCCGCTACGCCTACCTCGGACCTGTCATCTCGTCGCTCGCCTCCGACGTCGAGCTGGGCTATTGGGATTACCAGGTATCTTCGCGTTTCGATCTCGGTCCGAATGACCGCATCGGACTGTTGGCACTGGGTGCCAGCGACACGCTTGAGGCGTCCGACTACAGCTCACTGGTGCGCTACCACCGTCTGGATCCGCGCTACGAGCACGACTTCTCCGAGGATTCTCACCTGCGCGTGGCTGTCGCGCTGGGGTTGGACCGCACCGGCAGCGAGAACGGTAGTGTCAGTGATCGCCTCGTGGCACCCCGGGTCGAGCTCCATCAGCGATTCGGCGACACGCTGGCCGTACGAGTCGGTGTGGACATGAGCTTCGATGACTACGAGCTGGACGTCGGAGAGAACCTTCGCTACCGCACGATCCAAATGCTGGAAGGCGTGGGCGCGACGCGCTCCGAGAGAACCTTCGGCTCGTACGTGGATCTGACGTGGCGACCACTGCCGCGCGTGTGGGTCTCCCCGGGCGTCCGTGCCGACATCTTCTACTCAGAAGGAGTTACCGAAAGCGGCGTCGACCCCCGAATCGCGGCTCGCATGGAGGTAAACGACACCGTCGCATTCGAACACACTCTGGGACTCGCGCATCAGTCGGCAAGTTTCGTCCCGGGCATCCCGGGCGCCGCAGTTACCAACATCCAGGGAGGTCTGCAGCGTTCGGTGCAGGCGAGTTCCAGCGTCGAGTTTCGGCTTCCCTCCGAGTCGTTCCTGTCCGTCACGGCGTTCGACGCCATCTACCTCAACCTTGCAGATCCGCTCGGAACGGAGCATGAGTTCTCGCTCGATGCCGCTCAACTGACGGCGCGCGTTCGAGGCAACGCCTACGGGCTGGAGGTCTTCTTCAAGCGACCGCTGCTCGACCGCGTCGGAGGAATGCTAGCCTATACCCTCTCCCGGTCGAATCGCAGCTACGGCCGCATCTCGACACTCTCATCACTCGACCGCACCCACGTCGCGTCCGCCACCATCGTCTTCGATGTCGGCAGGGATTGGCAGCTTGGAGCACGAAATAGTCTCCTGAGTGGCTTGCCCACGCGCTGGAACACAAACGATGGCCCGATCTTCGACGGGGACGAGCGGACGACCCCGTTCTTCCGCATGGACCTTCGGGCAGAGAAGCGATACCGCCTCGGTGAGTACACCTCGCTGAGTGTTGTCGCCGAGCTGCTCAATGCGACACTGTCTCGTGAGGTCACCGAGCGCTCGTGCAACGACACGGGCTGCAGGGAGTCGGGGGTTGGGCCCATCGTGGTCCCCAACGTTGGCGCTGAACTGCGTTATTGAACCCGCACCGAACCCCTGGAGGTTCCGCACGTTTTGTCGTGAATTTCCTTGGCTCCCCCTGTTAGTGTGGGCGCGAATGCCGGTTTCGACCTTGACTTCGGTTACACTTCGTATCGCCCTGGTCGTTTGCGCGTCCCTCCCGCTAGTTCGGGCGGCCGCAGGGCGCGCAGCTCCGCTGCCCCGATCTTCCGCCGCAGAGAAGAATTCCAGCGGCGGCGAGTCTTCCGAGGCCGAACTGGCAACGAACATCCGGCAAGAGCTGCCGCGCTTCGCCGTCAGCCCAATCGCTTCGGTGGGACTCAACACACAGGTGTTCTCCGGAGGGTTCATGGGTTGGCTCTACGTGGCCAACACCCTGCACCTCACGTTCCGCTACCAGCTAGGCCCGGTCATGACCGGGCGGGAACTCCAGATCGGCCACTCCGCGGCACTCCTGGCGGGGGTACCGGTGTACGAGACCCATGGCGTCACGACGACGAGCCTCATTCACGGGGAAGAACAGAGCCCTGACTACACCGAGTACGTCGACACCGAGATGACGGTGCCGACTCATACCCTTGTCTTGGTTGAAGCCGGAGCGCTTGCGTCGCCCTTCGCCTACAATCGTTGCAATAAGCAGTGCCAAAGCGACTACTTCGCGGATCCCGCGGCGGAGCTCGCGTACGTCGGAACCCTCGCCGCTGGCGTCCGCTATCGCTACTTCTACCACGCCGACGGGCCGGCACTCATCAGCAGCGCACGCCAGTCCCTCGATCTCTCCGTACATGCCCTGGCGTTCGATTTTGGCTCCCCGAAGGGGGAAATCTATGGGGCGCCGAGCAAGGACCGGATCAGTCCTTCCACCGTTGGGTTTCAGACATCGATCGCGGGTGTGGTGGCCCCGTGGTTTCCAATCCTTACCGAAGTGGGCGGTGGTCTTCTGCCTGCCACGGGCACCTGGTTCTTGTCGGCGGGGGTCGGATACTACTTCTACTGAATCAACGGTCATGAATGTCGGACAGTCGCAGGCGTGGCGTGAAGTCACGTATCCTTCTGGGGTGGTGTGCCCCAACCCCGGCGCCTGTACTGAGCTGGAGCTGAGTGGGACCCCGCACCGTGGCCGTAGCCCCTCCGCGCGAGGGGCAATCGCGTCCGATCCCCCCTCGCTAGGCGTGACCGACGACGGCTGAACGAGCAGAGAGCGTGCGCACAGCCCCTGGGGGAAGGCCGTCACACCGCAGATCTCGAAGTCCGCCAACCCTTGCGACCCTTGGGCCGGATCACCGAATGACAGAGCCTTGCCCCAACCCAGCGCCGCTCGTATAGCCCGGCCATGAGTCGCATCTACGGTTCCCTTCCCCCCAAAGGCACAAAGCTCGGTCTCGCATTCTCGGGTGGTCTCGATACCCGCTGCGCTGTCTCCTGGATGAAGGAGCAGGGCATGCAGGTCTACTGCTACACCGCCGATCTCGCACAGCCCGACGAAGAGAATCCGTCAGCGATCCCTCCAATCGCCATGCAACACGGCGCGGCCAAAGCCACTCTCGTGGACTGCCGCGAGGCTATGGCTAGCGAAGGCGTCATCGCTATCCAATGCGGAGCTTTCCACCTCGCCTCCGCCGGCAAGAAGTACTTCAACACGACGCCGCTCGGCCGCGCTGTGACGACGACGGCGATCATCCGCGCCATGCGCGAAGACGACGTCCATGTCTTCGGTGATGGCAGCACCTACAAGGGCAACGATATTCAGCGGTTCTATCGCTACGGGATCCTCACCAATCCCAGGCTCAAGATCTACAAGCCGTGGCTCGACAAGGCTTTCGTGGACGCCTTCGGCGGCAGGAAGGAAATGAGCGAGTACCTCGAGTCGAGGGGGCTGCCCTTCACTGCCAGCAAAGAGAAGGCCTACAGCACCGATTCGAACGTCCTCGGCGCCACCCACGAGGCAAAGGACCTGGAGTACCTGAACAAGGGCATGCGCATCGTTTCACCCATCATGGGTGTCGCCCACTGGAGGCCCGAGGTCGCGATCGCAACAGAGGAGGTCACCGTCGAGTTCGAGCGCGGAGTGCCGATAGCCATCAACGACAAGCGCTTTGACAGTCGGATCGAGATGTTGCTGGAGGCCAATCGTGTCGGCGGACGCCATGGCCTTGGCATGAGCGACCAGATCGAGAACCGCGTCATCGACGCCAAGAGCCGCGGAATCTACGAGGCCCCAGGTATGGCGCTCCTCCATATCGTGTATGAGCGACTCATCTCCGCGATTCACAACGAGAATACGCTCGACCAGTACTTCACTCTGGGACGACGGCTAGGCCGCCTACTCTATGAGGGCCGCTGGTTTGATCCGGAGTGCATGTTGCTCAAGGACGCGCTGACACGCTGGATCGCACCCACTGTGACGGGCAGCGTCACGCTCGAACTGCGACGCGGAGACGACTACACCATCGTTGACACCAAAGCCGAGTACATGAGCTACGACGCCGAGAAGCTCAGCATGGAGAAGGTGGCCGATCCCGCGTTCTCTCCGGAGCACCGCATCGGGGCTCTCGAGATGCAGAACCTCAATGTGACGGACAACCGTGCGCTCCTCACGCATCACATCAGCTCCGTGGCGCGCATCTCCGCGGGCAGTCCAGTCAAGATCGCAGAGCTCGGCCCGGCAGGGAGTGGCCTGCCGGACATTCTGGGTGAAGACGAGTAGGGGCAACCGCGCTTCGTCCTCACTTCCCGAACTGGGTAGCGGTGGAACAGGATCCCCACCGCTACCGCGCGGGCGCCTTCTGGAGCTCCACGACGATCTCAGGTGCGCGATCGGTGACCGTGATCTTCCCCGGCTTGTAGAAACGCCGCAGGACCGTGTACGTGTACTTGGCCCTGGGCGCGACCTCCACCTCAGCAGTGCCAACACCGACACGCCTGCCGCGGTGATTGAAGATGTCCGCGTCGTTCGGAACGGCTCGAATGGTGACCTTGGTGACCCCCGAACGCCGGGCTCCCGCAACGGACCCAGACGCATCTTCCCGCTGCTCCGGCTCGGCCATGGAGGCCGGCCGCCCCGCAGGAGAAGTTGAGGGCTCATCCTTCGCCTCCCGTGGCGAGCCGGCTGGACCCGACTTCTCGTCAGTCTCGGCAGCCTTGATGGCGGTCGCGAAGGCATTCGGCAGCTTGGCGCCCCCGGCAACTTCGCCCTGGTCCGCCGATGCACCCGGGCTGGCCTCGGGGGGCGCAGGCTGGGTCTGTTCCGCGACTGGCTTGCCCTCCTCAGGGGCTGCCGCCTCGTGAGTGGTTTGGGCGGGTTCCAGTCCCACGGGGGAATTGTCCTTGGTAGCGGACCGCAGAGCGACGACGAGCACCGCCGCGACAACCCCGAGCGCCGCAATGGCTGCGACGATACCCCCAGCCCGACGGGATTTGGGAGGCTCGACCAGGGACTCCAGATTCTCCAACTGGGTTGGCCGGAAGGTACGCACCGGCGTGGGCAGCTCAACCCTCGGCGCGCCGCCCGCAGGCGGCGCAACCTGGGGGACCTCCTCCTGCCTCGCTTCGGCAACGGCCCGCGGCAGTGCTGCTCCGCCGGCCGCAAGCAGAGGCGAGGCATTCGGCTCGTCGACCGCAGAAGACTCGGTGGACTCAGCCTCGGGAGTCGTCACGGCGGTTTCCAGTTCCGGATGGTCAGGCTTCTCGCCGTCGGCAGGAGTGCTGCCTGCCGGACTCTCCTCCGGAGCCGCATCTGACTCGGCGGCCTTTCCCTGCACCGACCCGACGCCCGCGGCCGCCGTCAAGACGTCTGCCTGAGCGACGACGGAACCCGTCGACTCTGGCCCAACCGGCTCAGCGAGAGTCTCCGTATTGGGAGCAAACAGATCGGGAAGCGTCGGCTCTGTCAGCGCGTCCACCATGACCGGCATGGTGAGGTCCGGTAGCGTCGGTTCCGAGAGCAGCGCAGGCTCGTCTGCGAGAGCAGCGCCCGCCGAGGTCCACACCACCTTGGAGCTGGTAGCCGGAGCTACTGCGGTGGTGGTCGTCTGCGGCACGGGCTCGTCCGAACTCGGAGCGGCAAGGTCGCCACCCGCCGCAGGGCTCGGCGGCCCGGAAGCGACCGAGCGCTCTGGAGTGGTCGCGGCCAGGGGCTGGAGTGGGCTACTCCGTGGAGCCGCCACTGGCGGAGTTGCGGAGGGGCGTGGAGTCGCCACCGGAGTCGCCAGTACGGAAGCAGGCGGGGGGGCACCACTCGGCGAAGCCGAGGGCTGCGGAGCAACCGAGGGCCGCGGAGCAGGCTCGGCTAGTGCCGATGACGGGCTGCTTGGCGGGGCCGAGGATCTCAGCGCCGAAAACGGTCGCGGCGTCGCAATTGGAGTAACCACCGCCGAGGGAGGCACCTCGGGAGCCGCGGAGGGCGGGGGATCGCCGGGCGCCACCAGAACCGCACGGGTCGCCACGCCGGTGGGCCCTGCTGAGGCCGCACTCGGAGTGACGACCGCAGACCTCGACCCGACTTGCGGCGTCGGCGAGACCGAAGCGGGGGGAGGCGCGGCCGGAGCCGCGAGAGGCAGAGACGCCGAAGGACTCACCGGGATCGGGCTTTGCTTGGGTTTGCCCAAGGCGAAGCCCTGGGGCGCGGTGTTGGCGGTCGGCTTGGGAGCAACGCTGGAAGGCGCCGATGCGACGCTGCTCGGTGCGGCGGAGCCCCGCACAGAAGCCGGCGCAGCCGACCCCTGACCCACGGCCAGCGCCACGGCAGCCGAAGGCGCCGGAGCGTTGGGGCGCGATGGCCTCAAGTACTGGGCAAAAGGATTGGACCCGCTCTGCGGTGCTGAGGGCGCCGTGCTTGGGTGCGCCGGGCGCAGGTGAGAAGGCAGCTCGGACGTCGGCGGTGAGGAGACTGCTGGACCCGTACTGGGGCGGGACTGCCGCAACTGCGCGGCAAAGGCTTCGACCGGGTCGGTCGGGGCGGTGGATGTGGGTCGCGGCTCTGGAGGAGCGGCCGAATCCGTTCCGCCAGAAGGCGGTGCAGGTACCAGACTGGCACTGATGGACAGTGCCGGGGGTACGACGGAGGTTTGGGGAACCTCCGGGGCATCGTCCTCCCACGCGAGGTCGACATCTTCCTTCGCCGGCACCGCAGGCGCAACGGAGGGGCTCGGAGGTTGAACGGACGACTTCTCACCCATGGCGATTCAGTACCTGCGGCCGTGGGCTGGATGCAAGCCCCGGCAGCTCATGACCTCAGTGTTCGGCAGATCCATGCCATGTTCAGGGGGGTTCACCAAACCCGCTGGCACGGTCGGGAATGCGGGACGAAAGTCAACGGGGCGTTCGTCCGGGCCCGGAAACCTACGCCCCCACTACATCCGCCGGTCCCCAGGGCGCGCCTGACGTCGATCCCGGCCGCGAACCCCGGCGCCCTGAGTCGGGAGTGAGCGTTCGATTCGTTCCGCCTCGCGGGCCGCTGTTGGTTAAGACGGTCTGCCTCGTGAACCTCGGCAGATGGCCTGGGGAAGGGTGGCGGAGTTCGACTACCATGGGTGTCAAGACAGTGGATCCCGCGTATCACGCGGGGCGCGGGGCTGCGAGTGGGCTGACCGCACAACTCGCGTCGAGTGTGGCGGGGCTCGTGAGCTGGCCAGGTTTTCTTGGTGCCAAGGAGAAGTAGCGATGTTCGAGACCGCCGAGTTGGGGTTGAAGGTCGACAAGGAGGAGTTCGAGCAGGAGGAACCTGGACTTCGAACCCAACTACTCCGACTGCAGCGCGAGATCGCGCGTACCAAGACCCCTGTGCTCATCCTGATCCACGGGGTGGACGGCTCGGGCAGGGGAGCAGTACTGAACCTGCTCCACGAGTGGCTCGACGCTCGCTATTTGCTCACTTACGCTCCGACCGACCCAACCGAGGAGGAGCGACAGCGACCGGAGTACTGGCGCTATTGGATGAATCTGCCGGCTCGCGGACAAATCGGCATCGCATTCGGTTCCTGGTACACGACGCCGATTCGCTGCCGTGCCTACGGAGAGACGAGCGAAGGAGAGCTCGACGTCGCGATGACACGCGCCAGGGCGTTCGAGCAGGCACTCGTCGATGATGGCGGGTTGGTAGTCAAGCTCTGGCTGCATATCAGCAAGAAAGAGCAGAAGAAGCTGTTCGAGCGCATCGAGGCCGATCGCCAGGCACCCTGGCCGGTAACCAAACAGGACTGGCGGCATCTCGAACTCTACTCCGAGTTCCGCCGGGCAGCCTCTCGGGCACTGCGGCAGACGAGCACGGGCGAGGCGCCATGGACGATCATCGAGGCGGGAGACGCGCGACACCGCGATATCACTGTCGTTCGTCACCTGATCGAGCGGTTCGGACGTCACGTCGAGAGGCTGTCCGACAGAGTACCGTCGCCGAATCCCTCGTCCTCCCTCGAGATCTCCCGCCAGACAGCCGAGAACGCAGCGCCTGCCGTGGTTGCGAGCGGATCATCCGTGGCGACCACGGCTGGAGAAACATCGCCGTCGAACACCCGACAGCGGAGGACGGTGCTCGACACACTCGACCTGAGCCGTGCACTCGACGATGCAACCTACGACACCCGACTCAAGAAGGGCCAGGCTCGGCTCAACCGCTTGGCTCGCAGAGCTTTCCGCAAGAAGTTGGGCACCATCCTGGTCTTCGAAGGGTGGGACGCGGCGGGCAAAGGCGGTGCCATCCGCCGCGTGGCCCAGGCCCTCGATGCCCGGGATTCACGCATCATCCCCATCGCAGCCCCCACCGACGAGGAAAAGGCACATCACTACCTCTGGCGGTTCTGGCGGCACCTGCCGCGGCTGGGGCGCACCACAATCTACGATCGGAGCTGGTACGGGCGCGTGCTCGTCGAGCGCGTCGAGGGATATGCGACCGAACAGGAGTGGGGCCGTGCCTATCAAGAAATCAACGACTTCGAAGAGCAACTCGTCGAGTTTGGCGTCGTGCTCGTCAAGTTCTGGATGCACATCAGCAAGGACGAACAGATCAAGCGCTTCGAAGAACGAGCGAGCAAACCCTGGAAGCAGCACAAAATCAGCGAGGAAGACTACCGAAATCGCGGCAAGTGGGCTGCCTACGAGGAAGCGGTCACCGAGATGATCGCCCGCACCAGCACCGAATACTCGCCGTGGGTGCTGGTGGAGGGCAACGACAAGCGCTTCGCGCGGGTGAAGGTCCTGGACACCGTCTGCAGTGCGATGGAGGCAGCCCTGGAACGGCGCTGAACCTCCAGTCGGTTGGGTGTACCTAGTTGGCCCCGAACGGGCCCGCCCGCATCCGGACGACGCCGCCATGCTCCGGGGTAGCTGGGTCGTAACCGCAACTGGAGGCGGCTCGAGATTCGACCACGTCGGCGGGACGCCACCTCACCTGGTGCGTGGACGCCCGGCGACCCCCCGGACGCATTGGACTCGGCGATGTCGGCAGCCGGCGAGCGATAGTGGGTCATCCACGACCGACGGGGGTTTACCGAAACCGACAG
>CAYRKE010000011.1:0-60581 GCA_964424695.1 uncultured Polyangiaceae bacterium | reverse complement strand
CCGAAACCGACAGATTCTCCGACCCCGTCTCGCGGCCTCGCCGTATCATCGTCGCGGCGTCGCGGGTACCAGTGACGCCGCGCTTGGGTGACTGCTCGGTGCCCCATGGAAATACGGAGAACTGCGATGCGACACTCGACTCTGACGGGACTCATTTCGCTTCTGTTTGCGGCTCTGACTTGGTCATGTGACGACGGCGATGATTCGGCGACCGGAGGCGAGGGCGGGACCCCGAACGGTAGCGCAGGTAGCACTGGAGATGCCGGGCACGCCGGAAATCCGGAGGAAGGCGGATCCGCCGGCGGGGGTTCCGAGGGCGAGGATGCCTGCGCCACCGCAGATCCCGAGCTTGCAGAGGCCGATGCGACAGGGCTCTTCGACGCCGAGAGTGTTCCCACCTTCAACCTGGTGCTGCCGGAGGATCGCTGGGAGCAGCTTCAGCAAGACGCGCGCGAGGAGGAATACGTCGAAGCCACCGCTTGTTTCGAGGGCAGGGGCATTGGAACGGTGGGATTGCGGTTCAAGGGATCATACGGTTCTCTCTACGACTGCTTCGACGAGAACGGCGACAACACCTGCGCAAGACTCTCACTCAAGTTGAAGTTCGACGAGTACGTCGAGGACCAGCGCTTCTTCGGCCTCAAACGGCTCAACTTCCAGGCCAACCGCTACGATGAGAGCTACCTGCGAGAACGCCTCTCCTTCGATCTGTTCCGCTCCATGGGCATACAAGCCCCGCGCGCGGCTTGGGCAAAAGTCCAAATCAACGGCGAACCGCACGGCCTATTTGGCATGGTTGAGCAGATCGACGGGCGCTTCACGGCCGATCGTTGGCCGGCGAACGGCGACGGCAACCTGTACAAGGAAACCTGGCCCTACGGGACGTCCGAAGAATGGCTGCTCGCGCAGCTCAAGACGAATGAGGACGTCGGCGACGTCAGTAACCTGCTGGCCTTCTCCACTGCCATGGCCGAGGCAGATGACAGCGAGCTCCGAAGCACCATGGGTGAGTTCGTCGACCTGGAGTATTGGGCGCGCTACCAGGCCGTCGACGACGCCATCGCTTCCTACGATGGGATCACCGCGTACTACACCTCGGACGACGCATCCTGGGCAGGAAACCACAACTTCTACCTCTACGAAGAGGCACCCGACCACTTCACCATCATTCCTTGGGATACGGAGTCCACCTTCACCAGGAATTCCGGGTTTGGCTTCGTGCCGCACTGGACGCAGGTGCCGGAGGATTGCTCGCTGACCTACAACGCGTGGGGCGGGGACAGCTTGGTCATCGCCCCCGGATGCGATCGCGTCTTCCAGGCTCTCGCTGCAGATCTCGAGCCGTACCGCGACGCGGGGCGAGAGCTCCTCGACGGGCCTTTCAGCGAGGATCTGATGCTAGAAGCCATTGATGAGCATGCTGCGTTCATTCGCGATGCCGTCGGAGAGGATCCGACGGGGCCGGGCCGGACCGGTTTCGAGAACGCCGTCGCCTTCCTGCGGAGCGAGATCCCCAACCTGCGAGTGCGTTTCGAGCGCCTCCTCTCAGGGGAGCCCTGGGTCCCGGCGCAGCTCAACACGACGGGCGCGACGGATTTCGAATCCTTCGACGACTACTCGCTCACTGAGGGTCCCTGGATCGGCTGCAACGCCAATTCCACGGTCGAGGTCCACATCAACACGGACTCACCCCTGCAGGGTGAGCAGGATCTCCTCATGAGCTTCGAGTATGCCGACGAGGAAGAGGGCTGGCAGCATTGGAGCAACTACCGAATGCCGATTGATTGCGGCTCTTTCGACGTCCGTGAGCTCACGGGCATTCGGCTGTGGCTCCGTGCCGATGAAGAGCGCACCCTGCGCCTCGATCTGGACAGCCAGTACAGCTCGGCGGCGTCGGACGGGATCCGCTTCGGGTGGGACGTCGAAGTAACCGGCGAAGGAACCCAGGTGGAGGTCCGCTTCGACGACGCTGCCATCGTGGCGTGGGCAATCAACGAAGGTCTAGACCCTGGCGATGACCTCGACGACATCCTGCGCACCCTCAACGGACTAGTGTTCTTTCCACTGTGCAACGACCGCAACTCGAGCGGCCAGCTCGGCGAAGGCGAGACTGACGTCGGGTTCCTCGAGGTCGACGACATCGAGTTCTTCTGAGCACCCCATCGCAGCCGTCCGCCAGCGACCAGCACGACGCGGCTCGCTGGCGGACGAGGTCGCTCTAGGGTGCCGCTGGCGCGGGCGCTCCTCCGTGCTTACCCCGCCGCTTGGCCAGCTTGCCCGTCGCACGATCAAAGAGCACATAGAACACGGGCGTGACGTAGAGTGTCAGGAGTTGGGAGAAGAGGAGGCCGCCCACGACTGCCAGACCCAGGGGCTGTCTCGATTCGCCGCCAGCGCCGAGACCCAAGGCGATGGGGAGCGTTCCGAGGAGCGCCGCCATCGTAGTCATCATGATGGGGCGGAAGCGGACCTCGCAGGCCTTCACGATGGCCTCGGCGGCCGCGAGCCGCTCTTCCCGGCGCGCCTGAATGGCGAAGTCCACCATCATGATCCCGTTCTTCTTGACCAGCCCCACCAGCAGGATCAGGCCCACAAAAGCGTACACATTGAGCTCGACCCTGAAGACCAGAAGCGTCACCAGCGCACCGAAGCCGGCGAAAGGCAAGGCCGACAGGATCGTCAACGGGTGGATGTAGCTCTCATAGAGGACGCCCAGCACGATGTAGATGACGAAGATGGCGATGACGAGCAGCAAGCCGAGGCCCCGCATCGATTCCTGGAAGGCCTCGGCCGATCCCTGGAACCTGGCGCTGATCCCTGCGGGGAGCAGGCGCTCCGCCGCTCTCTCCACGACTTCCACAGCCTCACTCAGGCCGTAGCCCGGCGCCTTGTTGAAGGACACCGTCGTCGAAGGGAGCTGCCCCGCGTGATTGACCGAGAGTGGGCCCACGCTGGGCACCAGCTTTGCGACCGTGCGGAGCGGGACGAGGTCGCCTCGGTTCGAACGAACATACAGATCGTCGAGATTGGTGGGCTCCCGTCTCGCGTCGGGCTCGAGCTCGAGGATGACGGCGTAGGAGTTGTCGGACGAGTAAATGGTCGAGATTTGCCGGGAACCATAGGCGCTGTAGAGCGTCTCCTCGACCGAGGTGGCAGAAAGGCCGAAGGCCGCAGCGCGATCTCGGTCCACCACCACTTCGATGGAGGGATTCTTGATCTGCAGATCACTGGTGACGTCAGTGACAACCGGAGAATTGGCGATCTCTTCGACCAAGAGGGGAGTGACGCGGTAGAGCTGGTCGGTGTCCGAGCCCTGGAGGGACACCTGGTACTCGCTCTTGGTAAGCCGCCCTCCGATCCGGATCGGAGGCGGGACCTGCATGAAGACTCGCATCCCTGGGACACGCGAGACCTTGGGATACAGCTGGGCGATGATCTCATCGGCGCTAAGCTTGCGTTCGCTCCGCGGCTTGAGGCTGACGAACATCATGCCCTGGTTGGTACCCCGGACCCCGACGTTCGACATGAAGGTCAGCACGTTGGGATCGTCGGCGATGATGGCGGCAACCTGTTGCTGGCGCTGCTTCATCGCCTCGAAGGAAATTCCCTCGACGGCCTCGGTCGAGACCGAGATCTGGTCAACGTCTTCGGTGGGAAGAAACCCCTTCGGAATGCGTTGGAAGAGCACGACAGTAGCGGCGAGCACCCCGAGGGAGAAGACCAGCGTCTTCCACTTGTGGCGGACCACGACGCGGAGGGTACGGCTGTAGAGCGCCAACATCCCGTCGAAGAACCGATCCATCGCCTTGTAGAGCCAGCCGTGGCGCTCGGTGGCTTCGGGGTGAACGAGCCTCGCGCTCAGCATTGGTGTCAAGGTGAGCGAAACGAAGCCGCTCACCAGAATCGCAACCGCAATGGTGACAGCAAACTCCTCGAAGAGCTGCCCCAGGATCCCCCCCAGGAACAGGAAGGGTACGAACACGGCGACCAGGGAGAACGTCATCGAGATGATCGTGAACCCGATCTCGCGGGACCCCTTGAAGGCGGCTTGCATCGGCGTTTCGCCGTGCTCGACGTGCCGCACGATGTTCTCCAGCATGACGATGGCGTCGTCGACCACGAAACCGATACTGAGCGTGAGCGCCATCAGTGTCAGGTTGTTCAGGGTGTACCCGAGGAGGTACATCACGGAGAACGTGCCAAGTACGGCGAGCGGCATCGCCACGCTCGGGATGAGCGTCGCGGTGAGCTTGCGCAAGAAGAGGAAGATCACCATGATGACGAGCCCGAGCGTGAGCAGGAGCGTGAGCTCCACGTCATGCACCGACTCGCGGATCGTCTTGCTACCGTCGAACAGGAGACTGAGCTCGATCGCGCCCGGCAGCTCACCCTGAAACTGAGGGATCAGCCCGCGCACCGTGTCAGCCACGTCGACGGTGTTGGCCCCTGGCTGTTTCATCACCGCCAGAACGAAAGCACGTTCCTTGCCGTTCCAGGCCGCCACCTTGTCGTTCTCGACGCTCTCGATGACCGTGCCGACGTCGCGAATACGCACCGGCGCGCCGTCGCGATAGGCCACAATCACCGACTGGTAGTCGGCTGCGCGTTCGAGCTGACCATTGGCCTCGATAGTGAATGCCTTATTGGAGCCGTACAGCGTCCCGGTGGGTAGGTTGACGTTGGACGCCTGAACCGCGCTGGCAACCTCGTCGAGCCCGATTCCGCGCGCTGCGAGCCGGCGTGGATCGACCTGGATGCGCACGGCTCGCTTCTGCTGCCCGTAGATCTGCACCTGCGCAACGCCGCGAATCGTCGAGATCGCAGGCACCAAGCGAGTCTCTGCGTAGTCGTTGACGACGTGGAGAGGTACGGTCCGAGAACTGAGGGCAAGGTGAAGGATGGGCTGATCGGCCGGATTCACCTTCCGAAAACTCGGAGGCGTCGGCATGTCGCGGGGGAGACGGCGGCTCGCCCGCGAGATGGCCGCCTGCACGTCCTGCGCCGCCGAATCGATGTCCCGCCGGATGTCGAACTGTAGCGTCACCGACGTCGACCCGAGGGAGCTCGAGCTGGAGATCGACGTAATGCCATCAATGGACGAAAACTCACGTTCGAGAGGCGTCGCCACGGACGACGCCATCGTCTCGGCACGAGCCCCGGGCAGCGATGCGCTGACATTGATCGTGGGGAAGTTGACGTTGGGAAGCGCGCTCACCGGTAGACGCAGAAAAGCCAACGCTCCGAAGAGGAGAATCGCCACCATGATGAGGGTGGTCGCGACCGGACGCCGTACGAATGGTGCCGAGAAATTCACCGTGGAGCTCCGTCGGCTCGAGACGCGCTTGTGGCTGGCCCCGCAGCCCTGACCGGGGCTCCGTCCTTCAGCTTCACCAGCCCGTCCGTCACCACCTGCTCACCTGGCGCGACCCCGCGACGAATCACGGTTGACCCGTCGATGGTGCGTCCGACGACGACCTGTCGCAGGTGAGCTTTGCCGTCGTTGCCCATCACGAAGGCGTAGGAGCCCTCCTGTCCGATCTGGATAGCGGCCTCGGGAACCACCGTGGCACCCTTTTCCACGCCGAGCTCCACGGCAACATCCACAAACTGCCCTGGCCAGAGTCCTTCCTGTTCGTTGGCAAACTCCGCCTTCAGGTCGATGGTACCGGTCGTGGCGTCCACGGAGTTCTCCAAGAACACCAGGCGCCCGGTTGCCTTCTGCGCCTGCTCGCCGCGGGGAATCGCCGTGACAGTTACGTTGCCCTCGCGCATGTGGCGCTGGATTTCGCTGAGATTCTCCTCTGGCACAGCGAAGCGCACGCGAATGGGGACCAGACTCCGAATCACAACGAGTGGCTGGTTCTCGTTGGCCTTGACCACGTTGCCTGCCACCACGAGGAGGCTCCCCGTCCGACCGGCAATGGGAGCACGGATGCGGGCGTATTGGACGTTGAGGCTCGCGCTTGCGACATCGGCCTGCCCCGCCCGGAGCGTCGCTTCGGCAGCAGCAGCCGCGGCCCTTGCCTGGGTGAGTTCCTGGGTACTGGTGAGCCCTTGGGCGTTGAGCTTTTCCGCGCGTTCCGCGTCCTCTCTGGCCTTTTCAGCAAGTGCTCGGTTCTTGGCAACGTCGGCTTGGGCAGCCGCGAGGCTCGACGCGTAAGGACGGGTGTCGATGGAGAAGAGGAGATCGCCCTTCTTGACGGACTCGCCCTCCTTGAAGTGGACCTGTTGAATGAGGCCCGTGACCTGCGAGATCACCCGCACCGTGTCGATGGCCTCGACGGTTCCGAGCGCCTCTAGACGCACTGGAACGTCCCGCACGGCCGCCGCGCCAACGTCGACGACAATGGGGCCTCGAGCGCTGCGGGCACGCTCCTCAGCCTTGCATGCCCAAAAGCCCACACCCAGGAGCACAAGGCTGAGACGGACGAGCCACGGGGACGAGAGCATAGGGCAGAGGTGTTGTCCTTGCAGCGATGATTGTAAAGGGCTTACGCTGCTTGCCCCGATGAACGCGAGCCGCGAAACGAGCGCGAGGCGGGCATGGATGCTCGGACCTCGGCAGATCGCGATGGGAGGTCACTGCGTCGACCGGTCGGTGCTGACACCGCCGCCGAGCTTCGCGAGCTGGGCTTCGATCCCACGGATGTCGAGGATGTAGATGGAGCTTCCCCTGATCTTCACGGCACCTTCGAAGCGCGACCGATACGCCAGCCGAAGCGCTGAGGGATGGGCCTCAGCAAACACAAACACCGAGTTTCTGTGCTGCACGGCCAGGAGCCGGACCCCCCGGTGAAAGAATCGTCGCAGGATATTGAGCCTAACGGCCGGGTCGGTGGTTTGCCGAAGCGTCCAGACATCGTCGAAGACGGGCCGATTGGTGTAGAGAAAGTACCGGCTAAGCCCCTGCACACACCGGACATCTTCGTACTCCCAACGAAGCGTCGTGTAGTCGCCCTCGGCGATATTGAGCACCGGGTGCTCGCGGTAGGATTCGAGTAGTGGTCGTGCGTTGCGGTACTGGTACGTCGGCAGGTGCTGACGAAGGGTGTAGTAAGTCGCTGGCCATTTCAGATAGAGCCCCAGGATGACGAGCGCCCCGCCCAGCGCACCGACGAGGCTTCGCCCGACGCACGACGGGGTGGTCCTCGGCGCAACAGATGCGAGGAAGATGAAGACCCAGGGAACGGAGTATTCCCGCATGCGAATCGCTCGCGCGGTGAGCAGAATCCCGGCCAGGGCGACTCCCAAGAGAACGGTCATCGTCCTGTCCATCGGTTCGTCGTGGCGGCGGCGTGACAGCCAGAAGCCCGCGACCCCGATCGTCAAGGCCGGCAGCGCCACGAACTCCGGGTTGTGCCAGAGATATTCGAGCGGCAGCGGGCCAAATTCCCGGAGATCTGGGTAGAGATTTGCGGGGTCGCCCATCATGTACGTGATGTGGAACCAGGCATACTTCCAGGTGGAGGCGCCCGCGTCCATGTAGGGGTTCAGCGTGAGGGCAAGGGCGAAACCCAGCACTGCGATCACGGGATCGAGGAGGTCACCGCGTCGCAAGTCCCCCTTGCGCAGAATCGCGAGGGCGCCCAGTCCACCAAGGTGCAACGGCAGCAGGACCAGCGCGCCCTGATAGGAAAGCATGGCGACGTACGCTATCGCGAGCACGCCCAGCCGCCTCTTTGTGCGCGCTGTCACGAAGAACGCCACGTGGATGTACAGAAGCGACAGTATCACCATCCAGTGGCCGCCGCGAAGCATCAGGTAGCGCCAATCCTGGTTGGAGAAAAGCGCTGGCAGGAGCGCCCAGATCCCCGCATAGCCGATCCGACGGGCGCGCAGAAACCCGTAGATACCGACGAAGACCGCCGAAAACAGCGCAACCGTCGCGAGCTTCATGCCGACCTCCGGATCATCGGCCATCGCGAAAGGTGCGAGCGCCGCGTGGTAGCCGAAGGCGTGGTCAACGGGCAGCTCGGCGAGCACGGTCCAGGGCAGCCGCGCTTCCACCTCGGATCGGAGGTTCCCCGCAAGAATCTCTCTTGCCACCGCGAAGTGGTAGTGGCTGTCCTGACTCGCCTGATAGCCGATGCGTTTCGCCAGAAGCGTGGTGGCGTAGATCAGGCAGACACCTGCAACGAAGACGCCCTCCAATAGGCGACCCACGATCCTGGCGAAAGGCGACGCGACCATCACTGACGATGATACTGCCCGGATACGCGGCGCTCGAGTCTCGCCTGACTTTTACTCCGAGTCTCCCCCCGACGAAGAGGAGCCCGAGGAGTCGGCTTCGCCCGAGGCCCCTGCGGCGTCGGAGTCATCCCCGCCTCCGCCAGAAACCCGGAAGGAAGCTGCCCGGGAAATGCGGCTGAGATTGAACTCTGGGTATTGCCATCCCACGGTGAACGTGACCTGATTCCGGTGAAAGTCGCGGTGACTCGCCTCTTCAGCAGTCCCATCAATGAGCTCTGCCGCGTGCACGTAGTGTAGCCCGAGCTCGAGCATGCCGACAGGAAGCCAGGTAAGCGTCGCTGAGGAGCTCATGGTGTAGGTCGTGGGCTCTTCCATTTCCTCGTTCACTTCGACCGGCGAAACCAGGGAGCTGTTCGACGAAACGATGTGGTTGGTGGCGAGCGTGACCCGGCGCCGCGGCGAAACCACCCAGGCGGCCCCCATCGACACGGAATCGGTGTAGTAGACCCGGTTCGTGAGGAGATCGGGTCGCGTCGTCCCAGCGTACGCCAGCGTGGCCATGTAGTGCCGGTACTGCCAGTGGATCCCCGCGCCGAGGGTCGGTGGCGCGAGCGACGTGCCGGACTCCACCTCGGCGTTGTCCAGTTGATCGGGCTGATAGCTCAAGCCAATTCCAGCGTTGAGGGAGGTGGACCAATGCTCGTCGAGGTTGTGCATCCAGCTCGCGGCAGGCCCGGTGTTGAGATAGCGTGTCCTCGGAACCTCGAAACCGTCGTGCCGGTATCGGCTGCTGTGATAATAGGCCGCGGTCCAGTCGAAACCGAAAGCGTCGTGCCGCAAGGTATAGGTCGCCCCGACGGCAGCGTTGCTCACGTAACGGTTGCCCTGCGCAACGTCTTCGCCGGAGGCGGTGGTCACCGAAAACGACCCGGTCTGTCTGCCTGCCCACGTTCGACTGAAGCGATGTGCAAACCCCTGAGTCGCGGTCAGTGTGTAGTAGGTGCCAAAAGCATCGGGCTGAGGCCTGCCCTCTGCGGTGGGGTCCGTGATGAGTGTGGCCGTGCTGGCTCTCGATCCGCTCAGACTGAAGGTCAGGTCATCGAGTGGAGTTAGACGATAGGCGGCCACCGCCTCCAGCTCGTCACCGTGCATGTCGGCTTCGACGGACGTCAGGTACCGAAAGAACGAGTGGGTGTAGGTGAGCTCGTAGCTGGAAAGCCGCCGCTCGTGGCTCAACACGACACCTGGCGCCAACACCAGGTACCAAGCGGACTCCTTCTCTTCCTCGCCCGGCAAGGGTTCTTCCGGAGCATTGTAGAGATTGTCCGTGAACGTGATGCCGGCCTGCCCCGTTCCAGCCAGCTGGGTGACGGACTGTGCCAAGCCGGACGCTGGCCAGAACAGCCCGAGCGCGAGTGGAAGGACTGTTGCCTGGAGATGCACTCTCGACAGTGACGCGCTCGAAGCAGATGGCGCTGTCCCCGGCGACCTGCCGAGTCTCGGTACTCGTTGAGATCGGCTCATCACGGCGTGCTGGTTCCGGGGGTTAGGGGTCGGAAGAGGAAATGGTGGGAGCCCTGCATGGACCTCCGAGTAGCGTTTGGCTTCTCACAGCTAGGACCGAGCCGACGGTGTGGATGGATGGATCTCAACTTGCGGCTGGACACTCGAAGATCCTCGACAGCTTTGCCCTGCCAGAGTCCTGGCAGGGCCACGGCGAGTCAAGTTAGCAGGTTCGGAAAAGGGGTTACGGACACCGAGTCGACTCGTTCTGGACACTGGTCCCGTTCCCTGGGATCGTCCGGTCCCGGGTCGGCAGGAGCGAGTCCATCGCGAGAGCCGGCCAGTCTACACGGCAATGGGTACGGCGCGCACCAATTTCCTCGAGCGCTTGCCGCCCCTGCCGCTAGAAGGGCGCTTCCGTGAGGAGGCAGCCCGCGGCGTGGCCCACCGCCGGCAGCACGAGAGGCGCCCACGCTTCGCGCGTCAATGTGGAATTCGCACTTCCGTTGCGCGCCTGCGACAGTTCATTGACGCGGGAACTGGATGCTGCCAAGCACAGCCCGAGAAAGAACCCCGACCCGTGAGCAGAATCTAGCGTACTTCGGATGGGGTTGCTCCTGCAACCGAAACCAAGACGCCCCAGAAAGCGCCGCGAAGCTGTGAATACTCGAGCCCGCTCGCAGCGGGGGCATTAACCCTCTGTGGAGAGCGCCGCCATCTCGGTCCCTTGGACGGATGAGCCCCCAGGTGCTCGATGGGCCTAGCATTCGGCGAAACCTGTCGTTAGCATCCGAGCACCGTGGGACGCTATTTCGCTGCTCTCCTGTGTTGTCTGGTGTTGCCCTTGTCTGCGTGCTCGCCGCCCGCAAGCCGTTATCCCTACGCTTCGGAGGTCGATCCGCGCAGCGAGGAGTACGTGATTGGGGTGGCGGACATCCTGCGAATTCAGGTGTGGGGCAACGCCGAGCTCGGCACCGATGCAGCAACGGTGCGCCCGGACGGTGCCTTCACGCTTCCGCTGGTGGGCGACGTCGCCGCGGCTGGGCGAAAGGTGAGCGCGGTGCGTGCGGACGTCGCCAATCGACTGAAGGCGTTCATCCGAGACGACAGTGCGACCGTGACCCTCTCCGTGACGACCAGTGCTTACCGGGTGACCGTCACTGGTAATGTCACGGATCCTGGAATCCTTGAATCGCCGGCCTATCTCAAGGCGAGCGAGGCTCTGGCGCTCGCCGGGGGCCCCAATGAGTTCGCAGATCCCAACGACGCCATCATCATTCGGATCGCCCCAGACGGGCAGGTGAAGCGAATACCGATCCACCTCGATGAGGTGCTCGAGGGCCGCAGGCTGGAGCAAGACATCATGCTGCGTCGCGGAGATCGGCTTCACGTGCCTTGATTCTCCCCACCGGGAACGAGTCTCGGGGCAGAAGAGCGGGCTAGCGAGGAAGGAGCGGCGTCATGCGGGTCCTCGTCTTCACCAACATTTTTCCTTCGTCAAGGGAACCCACGCGCGGCATCTACACCTACTACCGCATCAACGAGCTCGCACTGCACTGTGACGTCGAAGTCGTCTGCCCCGTTCCGGTGCAGAGCCGCGTCAAGACCCCACGGAAGCTAGTCTTCGCGCCGACCGAGCAACACGGAAGGCTCCGGACGACTTACCCTAGCTTCTTCCCCATCAGCCGGTTCTCGCCGCGGCTCAATCCGTGGCTGATGTATCAGACGACGCTCCCGACGGTTCGCGAGATCCACAAGCGCTTTCCCTTCGACATCGTGCTGGCGAGCTGGGGCTATCCGGACGCGGGTGCAGCCCTGCTCCACGCGCGCCGTTACTCGTGCCCGCAGGTGACTCAGCTGATAGGAAGTGATTTGAACATCTCGGGTCGAGATCCGCGATTTCGTCCCCTGGTCGCCGAGGTACTTCGAGCCTCTGCCCACGTGCTCACCATGAGCGCTGCGATGGCCCGAGAAGTGGTGGGCATGGGCGTCTCTGCAAGCCGAGTGTCGGTTCGTCACAATGGCGTCGACCAGGGCAAATTCTGCGTGCGCGATCCGAAGGAGCTCCGAGTCAAATACGGGCTTCCGTCCGAAGTACCGATTGTCCTCTACACGGGTAACTTGGCCCGGGTGAAGGCTCCGGAAGTGCTGGTGGAGGCCTTCGGCAGCGTCGCGCGACTTCCGAGTCGACCCCAACTGGTGGTGGTCGGGGACGGCGAGATGCGCTCGGAGCTGGAGCAGACCGTGGCCGCGAAGGATCTCGGAAGCAGCATACGATTCGTGGGGCGAAGACCCCACACCGAAATCCCCGAGTGGATGGGGGCGGCGGACGTCCTGTGCCTGCCAAGTCGTGCCGAGGGTTGCCCCAACGTCGTGCTGGAGGCGTTCTCCTCTGGGCGTCCGGTGGTGGCAACGGCGGTAGGCGCTGTACCCGAACTCGTCACACCGGATCGGGGCCGAGTCGTCGATGTCGGTAACGTTTCCGCGCTGGCGCAGGCTCTCGAGGACGTGCTGTCGAGAACGTGGGACGCAGAAACCATCCGCAACTCTGTAGCGGACATGTCCTGGGCGGCGGTCGGTCGGGCCTACCATGAGGTCCTGCAAACCGCGCTGGAAGAAGCTCGGAACAAGTAGGAGTCGCCGCCACGCGTATGCCCTTGGCTTCGGGGAACCAGAGCGACGAAACCGGCACCCCGCCGCCGAACGCAAACGTTGCGCAAGAAGCCCGATTGGCGCTGGCGCCCAGACCTGCGCGATATCCGAAGGCGCCCCGGGGGCTTGCGAAGCCGGGATTCCCCGAGTAACCCTGGGTCTCCCCAGGGTATCGAGCCGCGCGGCACATGCTGGGCCTCCGGGCAGATCGCTGGGGGCCGCGACGGCTGCCTTGAGTCCAACAGACCCCCCCATCCCGAAGAGTCCTCGAGAGCTAAGGAGAATCCCATGAAGCGCGAACGAAGCATCGAGCTCCTGAACAAGGCCGTGAGTGATGAGCTCCAGGCGGTTCACCAGTACATGTACTTCCACTTCCATCTGGACGACCAGGGGCTGGCTCCGCTCGCACTCCTCTTCAAGCGGACTGCCATCGAGGAGATGATGCACATCGAGCGGTTGGCAGAGCGCATCCTGTTCCTCAAGGGCGACGTCACCCTCGTGGCCTCGGGACCGGTGGAGCGCATCACCGAGCCCAAGGCGATATTGGAGAAGGCGCGTGCGATGGAAGAGAGCAGCGTCGATGACTACAATCGTTCTGCCATCGAGTGCTCAACGGTCGCGGATTCCGCATCAAAACAGCTCTTCGAATCCCTCGTCGCTGACGAGGAGCGCCACTTCGACAATTACGACAAGCAGCTCGACAACATCAGCCGTTTTGGCTCGAGCTACCTGGCCCTGCAGTCCTTCGCACAGGGGAGTGCAGACCCCGCCGCCCCCGCAGCAGAACCAAAACAGGGATAGGCTCAGACCGCGTATGCGCTTACGGCTCAAGAATGGCCGCTGCGCAAGCCGCCTCGCCCACGAGGCGCGCCGAGGAGCGGAGCGGAGCGTACACGGGCCGGAAGGCGCATGGGGCAACCCAGTGGACGCGCCCCGGCCCGAGCGCTACAGGTGCGGAAGCCAATGAAGGCCTACCTGGACATCGTCCGCCGAATTCTCGAACAGGGAGTGCTGAAGCCAAATCGAACCGGCGTCGACGCACTGACCCTTCCGGGCGCGATGTTCGAGCACGACCTTGGGGACGGATTTCCGCTGCTGACCACCAAATCGGTTCCCTTCCGCCTCGTGGCATCAGAGCTCGAGTTCTTCATCAAAGGGATCACTGACAAGGAGTGGCTGCGAGAGCGGAACAACCACATCTGGGACGAGTGGTGCAGCCCGGAGCGTGTGCCTTACGCACACGACGAGGCGACCCGGGCCCGCATGATGGCCGAACGCGAGCTTGGTCCCATCTACGGCTTTCAGTGGCGCCATTTCGGAGCAGAGTACGTCGCGTTCGACCAACCTCCCCGCGGCACCAGCGTCGATCAGCTGCGCAACGTGGTGGACAACCTCAAGTCCAACCCCGATGACCGACGCATGATCGTATCCGCCTGGAACCCCCTGGACTTCCACCGGATGGCCCTTCCCCCGTGTCACTACGGGTTCCAGGTCACGGTCGTCGCCGGAAGGCTCAACCTGATGTGGAACCAGCGCAGTGTGGATGTCGCCCTGGGGCTCCCCTTCAACATCGCGAGCTACGCGATCCTGCTCCACCTGCTGGCGCGGGAAACCGGTCTCGCCGAGGGACGTCTGGTGGGCTTTCTTGCCGACACTCACATTTATGTGAATCACGTCGCCGGGTTGCGGGAGCAGCTCGCTCGCGAACCGTACGAGCTCCCGAGGATCGTCACGGAGCGGTTCACCGACATCTTCTCGTGGAGCCACGAGGACTCCCGCGTCGAAGGGTATCGTCACCACCCCAAGATCGCCTTCGAGATAGCCGTTTGAGGCCTGCCACCATGACTGAGATCATCATCATCGCCGCGGTTGCCGAGAACGGCGTGATTGGGCGAAGGAACGACATTCCTTGGCGCATCAGTGCGGATTTCAAGCGATTCAAGCGTTTGACGCTGGGTCATCCATGCATCATGGGGGATGCCACCTATCGGTCACTTCCCGATACGTCGCGCCCCCTGGCCGGCCGCGAAAACATCGTACTCAGCCTCGATCGAGGCTTTCGCGCCGAGGGAGCGACGGTCTTGCACGACTTCGACCAGGCCGTCGAATACGTGCGCTCCAAGGGCGAGCAGAAGGCGTTCATCGCGGGGGGTGCCACCATCTATCGTCTCGGGCTCCGCGTCGCGGACACACTCGAGCTGACCCGCATCCATCGAGAGTACGAAGGCGAGACGAGCTTCCCGGCCTTCGATCGGGCCGTGTTCGAGCTTGCTCACAGCGAGGAAGCGGAGGCTCTGGATTCGGTGAGCGGCTCGACCGTAGCCCTCACCTACGAGACCTATCGGCGGCGCGCGCTTCACTAGCGCTGCGCCCATGCGCCCCCGACCTCGGTAAAGGCCGGGGTAGCTTCTGGCGCGGGGGTCCGGATCGAGCCAAACGGAATTTGAAGTCATGGTGGTGTTGAGGGCCGCCCGCTGGTACGTGCGCGCGGTTCATCGGAGCGTGGCGCCAGCGCAGACACGACGCCCCTCTGGCGGCACGACACCGCGCCGCTCCGACCGGGCGACGGAGAGTCTTCGGATAGGTGTGCGCCGGGTTGGCCGCTAGGCGAAACCGTCCCGGAAGTACCGCTAGGCTGGAACGCTGGAGGTGAAACCGACGTCGTCCATCGTCGCACCGTGTATCCCGCCTTCCCACCGAGGCCGAGAAAGGGCATCTTCGCCTTAGCCGTGATCCTGGCGAGTGGCATTGAGAGGGCATGGGGAGATTGCCCGGCAATGGTCCGTAGGAGACCTCTGCCGAAACGCGCTGGTGCAGGGTGTGCGCTCCGTGCCGTTGCCGCCGCTCGACGCGGACCCGCTCGACATTGCGGAGTCCAAGTGATCATCGTGCCCGTTTCGTTCGTCCATCGGCTCGAAAGGAATCCCTCATGAGTTTTTCAGTCAGCATGGCGCGCGCTTGCTTCGGAGTGCCCAGCACGAGCACCAACCCTTGTCGCAATCCGAGACACGCCGACTCCGTCGCTGCACGGCGCGGGGCATCCCACAGCCGCCCCGGTGCTCGAGGCGTCGTGCGGGGGGCTGTAGCGATAGTGCTCGCCGCAACATTCCTCGCCGGCTGCGGGCTCGGGAAGAAGAAGGAAGGGGAGACCATCGAGATCCCGGTGCCGGTGATTGACCCATCGGCACAGGCCGCGGCGGCCAGCGCTCAGGCTGCAACCAACGCAGCAATGGCCGCGGCCAGTGCGGCGGCTCTCCAAGCCCAGCTCGAACTCGATAAGGCAGCGGCGGAAGCTGCGGCTAGCGCGACGGCAGCCGCCTCGGCGGCGACGCCGGAGAACACCGCAACCGCAGCCGCCGTTGCCCCGACAGGAACGGCCAAGCCCGCGACTTCGGCCAAGCCGACGAGCTCTGCCAAGCCCGCAACTTCGGCCAAGCCGACGAGCTCTGCCAAGCCCGCAACTTCGGCCAAGCCGGCCACTTCAGCCATCCCAACGCTCGCGCCGAGCGCCAAGCCACCAAAGAAGCCTGGCCTACTCAGCCCGCAGCTCCTCAACACCACCGGCAACAAGGAGAGCGAAGGGGGCGCATCTACCTCAAACCGCCGGCGTACCACCAACGCCCCAACCCGCCCGGGAGCCTACTGATCATGCGCTACAACCGATCCAGCTGTTTCGAGTTCGCACTCCTAGCCACACTGTTCGCCAGCGGCGTCGGATGCACGGTGTCCTCGAATGACGACGATGATCCGGAGGGCAACGCCGGAGACGGGGGCGAGATATCCGTCCAAGCTGGAAGTGGGGGCACTTCCGGCTCGGGTGGCAGTCAGAGCGACGCAGGCCAGAGCGGCGCCTCGGTGAGCGACGCGGGCGAAGGCGGCGTTCAGGGGGGCAGGGATGGTGCCGGGGGCACGAGCGAGCTCACAGGCGGGACGGCTGGAAGTCCGTCCGCGGGAGCGGCCGGAGAGACGGCGACGGCATGCGGGGATATTGACGAGGACGGTGTCTGTGACGGCGATGTCCTGAGCTTCTGTCGCGATGACGTGCTGGAGACCCGCGACTGTGCAGGCGTCGGCATGGTCTGCACGGTGAATGCCGGCCAAGCCGACTGCACCGAGCAAGAGGACCGCGCGCTGGCGTGCGGTGATCTCACCGAGCTCGGCACCTGTGATGGCTCGATGCTCCGCTACTGTGATGAAACGGGGGCGGTGGGTGTCGCGCGAAGCATCAATTGTGCGGCCTACGGCCAAGACTGCGAACCGACGGGCGCGCCCGGAGACGGCGGGGCCTACTGTGTACCCTTTGGCAGCTGCGGGGCGGTGGACGAGGACGGCGTCTGTAGCGACAACTCGCTCAGCTTCTGTGAGGACAACCAGCTCTACATCTTCGATTGCGGGGTCGACGAGTGTCGGGCGATCTCTGGCTTCTCCGACTGCTTCGTGGCGGGCATCGACGACGGCTGCGGTTCGGTGACGGCAGAGGGCGAATGCAACGACAACGAGGTAATGCGCTGCCTGGGCAACGTCGTGACGCGGGAAGACTGCGAGACCCTGGGGTTGGAGTGCGGCGTCTACGAAGGCGTAGCGCAGTGCATGCGCGGAGAGTGCCCCGCAACCTGTCCGGATGACTACAGTTGCACGGGCGGCTTGTGTGTTGCCGACGATGAGCCTGAGGCCGAGTGGACCATCGCGGTCTACCAGGTGGGCGACAACAACCTGTCCGACGCGCTGTGGCAGGACCTCAACGAAATCGAATGGGTTGGCTCGGACGAGAACGTCCGAATCGTGGTCCAAACCGAGTTCTCACCGGACTATTCCACACAGATACCCACTGGGTACCGGTCGGGAACGTACCGCATGCTCGTGGAGCAGGACCAGGACATCACATCCTCCGCAAACTTGGAGGACGCAGATGAGCTCGGCAACCTCAACATGGGGGCGAGCTCGACGCTCTCGGACTTCTTGCGCTGGACTGCCGAGAACTACCCCGCCAAGAAAATGGGCCTGATTCTCTCGAACCATGGCCTTGGTTACCAGGGTGGCTTCTACGACACGACCTCCGGGCAATTGCTGGACCTCCGGGAAATGGTCGCCGGTGTGCGCGACTCGGGCGTCCACCTGAATCTGCTCGGCATGGACGCTTGCATGATGGGCATGCACGAGGTTGGCCTTGCCTTCCGCGGCGTCGCTGACCTGATGGTCGCCTCGGAAGAGGTGGAACCGGGGTCCGGGTACCCGTACCACGAGATACTGGCCGAGTTGCAGCTATCCCCCACCATGACGGCACCTCAGCTCGGCGAGGTCGTCGTCAACGACTACGTGAACGGCTTCCTGGATCCGACGCGCCAGCGCGCGGTGACCATGGCGTCCATCGACCTCGTCGGGCTGTCCAGCCTCAATGAACAGCTCGCCAGTTTCGCCGAGACTGTCCTTCGGGAGGCGCCGAACGCGCGCTCCGCGATCAAGGCCGCAGTTTCGTCGGACCAACTCATGCGCTCCAAGACCCCCAACATCACCGATATTGGCAGCATCCTGGACGTCTTCGGCGACATCGGTGGTGCCGTCGGCACTTCGGCTGAGGACACCCGCACGTGGTTCAACGGCTCTGGAGTCGTGCCGAGTGCCAGGGGCACCTACGCCAAGGAAGGCACCAGCGGGCTCGCCATCTACTTCCCGGAAGCAGCTTGGAGCGGCGGCACCGATACCTACGGTTACTACTACACCGGTACGAGTTTCCTGCCCCTGCAGCCCTGGTACTCCCTCGTGGGTAACCTATCATCGAACGAAGCAGAGGTGGCAACCCCTGGCGAGGGCGCGATTGACATGTTCTCGGTGGTCCTGAGCTGGGGCGACACGATCAGCAGCGTCGTGTCGAATGCCGACCTCGATTTGTACGTGTACGAGCCGAACGGTGACTACGCGACGCCTGCGAACGGTTCCACAACAGTCAATGGGCTCTTGTCGGCGGACTCCTACGACAGCGAAATCCCCGTGGAATCCTACACTCTCCAATCCAATCACCAGACAGGAACCTACCTGATCCTCGTCAGCCTCTACGACATCCCCACGAACGAGCAGGCCTTCCCGCGCCTGCAGATCTATCGCGATGATCTGCCGGGTGGAAGCCGTACCCTACTGCGAGGCAAGATCGTCGACCGCGAGCTCGTCGAGATTCCGATGGATGCTTCGAGTCTCCTGACCGAGACCATCACGCCGGAGAACTTCCAGGGAGTGCTGGATCTCGAGTACTCGAACATCTGGTACGCGACAACGATCGAGGTCGAGTGAGCCTGTGGCAGTCTCCATGAAGCAGCTTCTCCGTTGCGCCACGGCGCGATCACTCCACAGTCGCAGCGCGGCCCTCCCGCGCTGCGGCGCCGGGCTCCTGCTCCTTGCCGCGTCTAGTCTGGTGCTGGAGGGGTGCAACAGCCCCTCCACGCAGAATACGGTGCCCGCCGCCAGCACTCCGACCGGGGTTGGGGCGGCTCCTCCCGGACCGGTGCAGCAGACCCAACCCTCGGCGTCGTCGGCCGCGTCTCAGGGCGTGGCCCTACTTCACAGCATTCCCCTGGGGACTCAAGTGGACGTCACGGCAGGGTTCTTCGGTTGGAGGGGTCCTTGCCAAGGGGTGCCCCCGACCCGCTCGGCCTGGCAGCTCGCGGATGGCCCGCAGGCGGGTGCCCCGTGCATCTTCGTGGACGGGCCGATGCCCGGCGGGTTCGGTCCCACGACAGATCCGGGTGCCAGGGTGCGGATCCGCGGCGTGGTAAACCAGTCCGATGGGGTCCGCTTTGTCGCAGCGAGCTCGGCCGAGGCAGCGCCATGAAGCTCTGGGTGTATTCGGGAACGGCCGCGCTCGCACTGGGCGCGGTGCTCTACTTCCACGGTGTGGGCGTGGACAACGCCGCGCTCACACCGGATCCCGCACGCGCTACCGAGTCTGCGGAGAATCAGCCAGCGGCAAACCCGATATCTGCCTCGGCGCCCCGTGGAGCCAAGCCCGCAAAGGCGGCCCGCGGCAAGCGGGCCCCGAGGCCGGCATTTCGAGTGGATCGGCAGGCGGACGGCGGTGATTCGATGGCGGCAGAGGTGGAGCTTGAGAAAGGGCGCGCGCTCTTCGGGGACCGCCGCGTCGACATCCCGCGTCGCGCGGCGAGCCCTGAAAGGCAGGCGGCCCGAGAAAAGCGCCGCGGCCAAGCCTCCACCATGAATCCGCGAGTCGAACGGCGGCTGCAGGCCCTGCGCGCTGAGCTCGCCGCGGCGGCCCCGAGTGAGCGGCGGGCGCTGGAACGTGATATCGAGGCGCTGGAACGTAACGTGAACGGCCGGCGGCGCCGTGCCGCGGGCGCCGCTGGGGCGCCACAGCGCAGTCGGTCGGGGGGCTAGCCCTCTGCGAGCGCAGGGAGGTGTGGCGACTGCCGAATCGCTCCCCACTCAGGCCGGGACCGAGTGAAGTCGGGTGTCGTGGCCTGGCGGCGACCGATCGCTTGGGGCCGGTCCATCACGCTCGGGCTGGTAGAACCTTGATGGGGCTTGCGACCTCGAGCGGTCTCGCGCTGGCACCCTCTGCCGGGGAATGCCAGACTCGCCGTCGAGTGGCCATTTCCAGCGACAAGGGCTCAGCACGGCGCCCGAGGGCAGTCGACTTCGAGCTGGGCTACTTGGCAGCCGAGTACCTGGTCGGGCGGAGGGGCGATGACTTGGGGCAGGACCTCGAGCTGACATGTCCTGCCTCCGAGCGGCTACAGACCGCTCTCCGACACCCGGAGCGAGCGGTGCGAGCCCAGGCTCTGGCGGCACCGCTGGCGCGTCTGATCGCTCATCTCGAGGAGAGTGAGCTGTGACGCTGGCGCGCGGACGAGTCCTGCGCCGGGCCGAGCTGGAATCCGAACCGGAAACCGTAGTGCTTGGCGCTCGTTGCCCTGGTGCCCAGAGCGGCGAGCTGCCGCGAGGCAGGTTGATCACGCGAGCGGAACAGGAAGCCCACCGGCGAGCCAGTGAGATCATTGCTCGTGCTGAGGGGCGAGCCGCCGACGTCGCCGCAAAGTCTGTTCGCGCCCTGGCTGAACAACACTTCATGGCGAGAACCGAAGCCCGCGCGGTCGCGCTCGCGGATCTTGCAGCACTCGGAGCACGTTTGACCCGCCGCGAGGCCACGAGTGACGAGCAGGCCCTCGACAGAATCGTTGCCATCGCTCGGGTGTTGGCTGAACGGCTCATCGGCGCGGAGCTGGCGCTCGATGAGCATCGCGTGCTGGATCTGGCTCGGGAAGTGCTGACCGATGTGCGGGGGGCCCGGCAGGTCGTCTTGGAAGCGAACCCGGAAGACGCCCGTGTGCTGCGACAGTATCTCTCCCGGGTGGTGCCGGATGAGCCGTGCGATGTGATGGCCGACGAAGCACTGTGTCGCGGGGACTTGCGGCTCCGTACGGAAGTCGGGGTGGTGGAGAGCCATCTCGGAGAACGGCTCGAGCTTCTCGCCGAAAAACTGCTGGAGGGTATTCGCTCGTGACCCCACCCTCGAATGGCACATCACGCGACCGGGTTGGGACGTCGAGTTGGCGCGACACACGGGCCGCAACCGAGCCCGCGAGCGCTCACCTGGAACGGCCCGATCATGAGTCGTCCGGGCGCGACGCCGAGCCGCCAAGCTCGAAGGGCAGGCGTGGCGCACAGAAGCGACGTCGGGCTGGCGCGGGGTGGCTACTCAATCTGGTCATGTTCGTCGCAACCGTGGGCTCGGTCTTCCTCGCGGGGGTGCCGGCTGCCAACAGCGACGCTTGGGCCAAGGGGGACGCTTGGTCGTTGGTGGTGGCGAGTGCGAGCTATGCCGTGCCGCTCCTGGCCATCTTGATCTTCCACGAATTCGGGCACTACATCGCGGCCCGCCTCCACGGCGTGCCAGCCTCCCTGCCCTATTTCCTTCCGCTACCCGTGATCAGCCTCTTCGGCACGCTTGGCGCAGTGATCTTGATGCCGCGTCGTATTCGTTCCGCGAAGGCTCTCTTGGATATTGGCGCTGCGGGACCGCTCGCGGGCATGGCGCTGGCTGTGCCGCTGATGGTCTACGGTCTGTCGTTGTCGGAGGTTGGCCCTCAGCCGCTCGGTCCCTACCTGCAGGAGGGACAGAGCCTGCTCTACATGGCGCTCAAGTACGCTGTGCACGGCCGTATTCCGCCAGGCTACGATGTCTTGCTGCACCCGACGGCGTTCGCAGCGTGGGCGGGGTTCCTGATAACCTTCTTCAATCTCCTTCCCTATTCCCAACTCGACGGCGGGCATGTGGCGTATGCCTTGCTCGGTGAGCGGCACCATCGAATCGCCCGCTGGATACTCTACGTCCCGCCCCTGCTGGTCGCCTACAACCTCGCAACCCACCTCGGCCCCTACCTCGCCGCGAAGGAAGGCCGCACTGTTGGAAGCATGAGCTTCGAAGAGTGGCTGGGCATTGGGTCCGCGACGCAATGGATGGTGTTGTGGGGCGTACTATTCGCGCTGCGCCGAATGTCTGGCCCCGAGCATCCGCCCGTCAACGACGCATCGCTGGGACCTGGCCGGCGATGGGTGGGTATCGTGACCCTGGTCTTCTTCGTGCTGCTCTTCATGCCGAGCCCCATGGTGTTCCACTAGAGGCTCTGGTGGCGCAGCGATGGCGCTGGGGAACTCAACCGCCGTACTGCTCACGGAACTTCAGGCGCAGGGCGTCGCACACAACCGGGGGGGCGTAACGTCCGATGTCGCCGCCGTGGCTGGCGATCTCGCGAACTAGCGAAGCCGAGATGAACCCGTAGTTCGTCCGGGTTGGCAAGAACACGGTATCGAGGTCCGGACGCATGTCGGCGTTGGCGTGAGCGATCTGAAGCTCGTATTCGAAGTCCGTGCCCGCCCGAAGTCCACGCACCACGATACTCGCCCCAACCTCGCGCGCGAAATCGATGAGGAGTCCAGAAAAAGAGCACACCTCGACGTTGGGGTATCGCCGACAAGTGGCCCTCAGCAGCTCCAGTCGTTCTTCGACGGTGAAGAGCGGGGTTCGCGCACGATTGTGCCCCAGTGCCACGAGGACCCGGTAGAAGACCTTGGATGCCCTCGCCACGATGTCGAGATGACCGTAGGTGGGCGGGTCAAAACTGCCAGCGTAGATCGCCAGTTGGGTGTGATTCATGGGGACTGCTCTGCCGCGAAGCGAAACCGATACCAGTTGTGGCGTGGCTCCACCGACACAGGTAGTTCAGGGTCGGGCCGGTCTTGTCCCGGCTGGCGCCGGGGTGCGTGCGGCTGGACCCACGCCGGGCCCGGACGGCGGCTCAGCACTGGGTGGCGCCAGAAGTCCGCTGCCCGGAACAGGCCCTGCCTCGCCCGAGTCGCCAGGAAGTTCGTCGGGCCCAGGAAGCTCTGTGGGGACAGCTTCGCCCGGGAAGTCTTCCAGCCACAGGGTGCGACCGCCGTCGACGAGTGTCACGCGAAATGCAGCGACGAACTCGGAGCCAAGCATGCCGCCCAGGTTGATACCGAGCGACTCCTCCACTTGGTCAATGGGTGCGCCGTAGTACGCGGGCACGTGGGGGAGCTGGAAGGCTCCGAACCCCATCACCGGCAGGAAGCCACGACGGAATTTGGCGGCCCCGGGCACTGCCTGGAGCGCAGCCACCTTTATCCCAGCCGCCTCCCAACCCGCGTCGTCGAGGGCGACAGCGAAACCAAAAGAGGTGTCGATGAGGGCTGCGATCCGCGGCGAAGTCTCATCGCGACCGAGCGCAGGCCGTACCACCATGCCGCCGCCCTTGATGTATCCCACGGGCAGAGTCGTGGCCTGAGGAGGAGGCGGCGGATCGAAGGTGCGAACAACGAACTGGTCTCCGGAAAAATCGATCGTCGGACGAACGCGTCGCAAGAGGTTCGACCCGAGCAACATCTTGATGGGCGCATTCACCTGGCGCGAGATGCCGGATAGATCCTTAGAGAACGCAGGCACGTCCCGATATTCGATGCGTTCGCCGAAGCGCAGACTGACCCATGTGGGGTCGGTGTGACCGCTCGCGTCGACGACGACCTCGGAGGTTGCAGTGGCAATCATCGCGAGCGCTGGCTCACCGTTTAGCTCCACCGGTACCACCAGGGATGTCCCTTGGACCCGGGGCATCTCGACCGCAGCTAGGAGGCCGCCACTGACGGCAAAGGGTTCGCGCCCAATGCCACGCCGAGCGAGCTTGGCAACATCAACAGCCCAAGGGTCGCGTACCTCGGGATCGGCTACCAAAGCTTCCAGCTCGTCGGCAGCTTCTTCCAGGTTGCCCAGATACCAATGGGCGCGACCTCGTAGTCCCGCGGCTTCTCGCCCCTGGACACCCTTGAGCAGCTGGACTACCCGCGCATAGTCGAGGCGCGCCAATGCGACTTGGGCGGCCACGAGCTTCACCTTCGGTTCGATCGGCAGAAGGCGGAGCGCGTTGTCAGCAGCAAGCTGCGCGTCCTCGACGTCGCCAATGCCGTAGCTCGCCGTTGCCCTGTCAAACCACTTCTTCGCGTTCGGTGGCCATGCGGCCTCACCCTGTTGAGCGGCGCACCCGGCACCGATCAGGGCAACCGCAAGAAGCCACGATAGGCATGGTTTGGGACGCGGCTGGGTCTCGCTGTCGGATCGCGGGATGTCGGGTGTCAAGGCAGCCTCTCGGGTTCGATTCGCGTCGGCAGAATGCTTCAGTCTCGCTGGGTTTGGAGCCCTCCGATAGCCCAAGGAAGCGCTTGGGTCGAGGGCGCGAAGGAGCGATCACGGAACTCGATCGGCTTCGCTGCTTCTGCACCCCGAGTCGAACCTTGGACCGGAGGCAGAAGACCGAACACTCGTCCAGGGTCCCAACGGGCGTTTTCCTGCCTCGATCGGGCCCGGCCCCTCGTGGCCCAAGACGGCCTCGGGTATCATGCGGCCCATGCGAAGCTCCTACGTAGTTTGGCTCTCGTCGTCTCTGATTGCACTCACAGCCGTTGGTTGCGGTGGGTCTCAGCCCCAACCCGAAACCCCTCCGGCGGAAGCGGAGGAGCCAGAAGCAGCGACCGATCTCGCGGCCGATTCGGTGGAGACAGCCGAAGCTCCCGCAACGGACGCCGCTACTCCTGAGGCGGAAGAATCTGAAGACTCGAGCAAACCAAGCGCTCGCCGAGATGCCATTGCCAAGGTCGTCAAGGAGAACCGTCAGAAGGTTCGTGATTGTTACGACGCGGGCCTCAAGGAGAATCCAAGCCTGAAGGGCGACTTGGTCATCCATTTCAAGGTGGATGCCGAAGGCAAGGTGGCGATGGCCGAACTCGCCGCAGAGCGAAGCCAGATCACCGACCCCAAGGTCGTCGAGTGCGCCATCGCGGCATTCAAGTCCCTGACCTTCCCGCCTCACGCAGAGGGGATGGATACCGAGGGCAACTACCCCTTCAACTTCAATCCGAAGTAATGCGGCGAGGTGCCTGTTTCCAAGGGCTCGAAAACGGGCGTTTCTGCTCGAGGGCTGGTCTTCGTATTTTCCGATCGAGCTGCGGGGGACGCCACCCCGGCCTCGATCATGATTACTTCAGCGACAGAAGCTCGCTTGAGCACGCGGACAGACGGTCCTGGTCGAGGCCTGGTTGCGTCGATCCGCGTGCTCTAGCCAACCCCGGCGTCTTCAGTGCTTTCGGCGGGCGTTCCCTACTCCAGAAACGCCCTCCGAACTCCTGACAACTCAGACATACGACGGCGTCACGGGTATGCCTCGGGTTGGCGAGTCGACGGCCCGCCAGAGAGCGAGCCGCGAGCGGAGCGCTAGCCTGCGGTGAAAGCCGCAGTTCGCGCTCCGAGAGAAGGCTTACGCCTCCGCCTTGACAGCCTTCGCGCGACGGGTCTTGCGCTTGGCAACCTTCTTGGCGGGCGCCGCAGCACCAGCTTCGGGTGCAACAGCCTTCTTGGCGACCTTCTTGGCGACCTTCTTGGCGGCCTTCTTGGCAGGCGCCTTGACAGCAGCCTTCTTGGCGACCTTCGGGGCCTTCTTGGCAACCTTCTTGCGAGCAGTCTTCGTCTTGGTCTTCTTGGCGGCCTTCTTGGCGGGCGCCTTCTTGGCAACCTTCTTCACGACCTTCTTTGCAGCTTTCTTTGCGGCCATCTGAATGCCTCCTGGGCAGTGATGGGGGACGCGATATCACGCGCCCCACGAGGGTATGTTGCAAGACGTATATTGCCACCTATTGTGATGTGTCAACGAAAAAAATTCACTCGGCTTCGTGGCCTAGCCAAAAAAGGTCCTGGCGATTATGCAAGCTTTGCACAGTGCGTGGCCGGCCACGCTCTCACCGATAGGGCGTTCAGCGGTTAGGGTGGCCGGGCAACGAGACGCGGTTTGGATGCACTGTTCCACCAAAAATCCACGTGGTGACGCACACTTGACTGGTGTCCCCATGTTCGACTACCGGAGACCTCCAGGGCGCCACTGAGGCCCCAGGAAGGCACGGAAAAAGATGCGACGGACGGGTATCAGCTTGGCGTGCGTGACCCTGATCGGAATTGGCGCGTCGAGCACTTTGGCGTGTGGCTACTCGCAAGAGGAGTGGGATCAGAAGGTTCGGGAGAACGAGGGCCTCCGAAGTCAGCTCGCCGCTGAGGGACAGGCCAGGCGCAAGTGCGACTCCGACTACGCAACCGCTCTCCACGAGATCGATGAACTCAAGGCGCAGCTTCGAGAACGCGGCGTGAATCTGGACAATCTCAGCGCCAGCCTGGAGCAACAGAGGAAAGCGCTCGAGGAGTATCGGCAGCGCGCTGAACAGCTCGACCAAATCCGGAAGCGATTTGAGCTATTGCGGGGCAAGCTGAAGAAGCTCGTCGAGCTGGGGCTCAAAGTGGAAGTGCGCGACAATCGCATGCTCATCCAACTTCCCGGAGACGTCCTGTTCGATTCGGGCAGCGACAAGCTGAAGGACACCGGGCTCGAAATCCTGAAACAGGTAGCCGAGGTCATCCGCAACGATGTGGATCTCAACAAGCGAGAATTCCAGGTCGCGGGTCACACCGACTCGAAACCGCTCAAGGGCGGCGCATTCCGCGACAATTGGGGGCTCTCCGCGATGCGCGCTCGCTCGGTGTTGGTCTACCTAACGACGCCAGTCGAGGAGAAGGGCGGCGGCCTGCCAACAGCAAACTGGAGCGCCGCAGGATATGCTGATACCGACGCGGTCTCCGAAAATGAGTCGGAGCAGGGGCGTCAGCGCAATCGCCGCGTCGAGCTAGTGGTACAGCCCGACGTCGAAGAGATGCTGAATCTGAACAGCCTGACCCGCTGACGAAGATCCGGCGCGTCAGTTTGGGTTGCCGCAATGGCCCAAACCGTGGCGCGGTCCACAGGCAAGCAGGACACTGGGAAGCAACTCCACCGGCTATGAGCGGAATTGCTTCCAGCCCCAATGCCTGGTTCGTCGACGTGCGTGGCAGGGGGGGTGCTGGCGCGGCAGGCCCACACTGAAGCATTCCGTTTTCACTGTATCTCAACAGAGGCGCGTTTGGCCCTTATCGGAGGAGCGCGGGAGGCCGTAGACTGGGCCGGCCATCACTTCGCGTCGCTCATGAGGTCAAGGAGACGTGCTGCCGTAGCGGCCAAACCCGGTGGAGCACCTGAGTTCAGAGCACCAGTCACCGGACGGGCGTTCCCCAGTAGCGAGAGCGAGAGCGGCCGGTTTTCAAAAGCACTCGGGGAGTGGGCGCCTCCTCTGGAAGCGGGAGCCCCGTGGCTTGAGCGTGCTACGCTTGGCGGCTTGCCAGGCGCAAGGCATGAGCGTTTACGTCCATCTTCGGTACAGGGGCAGGCCCACGCATGAACGAAATGCACAGCAGCGGGACTATCCTGACACCCTCATGCGTTCGCTGGTCTTACTGGGGCGTTTCGACCTAACCCCAGGCCCTGTTGAGCAAATCCGAACCAACTGGCCAGGGAGTGCGGACTGGCTGACAAGCACCGAGAACTTAGGCCGAAGAGACTGGGTACTTGTAGGCCGGAGAAGGAGAAATCGGCCTGGCGCGACCTTCCAAATGTTGACACAATCCTCGAACCTGACTAGAGTCCCGCGCCTGGCGGCCCATAACCTAAATCTGGCAATGGAGCGCCTCGCGAGCATCGGCGCAATGCCCAGTGCGCTCGCAGAGGTCGTGGAGCTCGCGTCAAGAAGTGCCCGGTGGGTAGTAAGCGTCGCGCGCTTGAACTACCGGTAAACGATTCACCCCACCGGTGACGAGCGTAGCCAACGGCAGCGCCGGCACCGCGGTCGCAACAAGGAGACAACATGCAGGCAGTCCAGGGAGTTGAGTTCAAAGTCGGCGACAAGGCCGTGTATCCGGCTCAGGGCGTTGCTGAGGTCATCAGCATCGACGAGAAGGACATCGCGGGGTCCCGACAGCGATTCTACGTTCTCCGCATCCTGGATACCGATCGCAAGATTATGGTCCCGGTCTCCAACGCTGATGCCGTCGGTCTGCGGCAGGTCATCAGCGAGCAAGAAATCCGGGAGATCTTCGACATTCTCAAGGAGCGCACGATAGGATTCGACACGCAAACCTGGAATCGGCGCTACCGCGGTTTCATGGACAAGATCAAAACCGGTTCCATCTACGACGTGGCAGAGGTGCTCCGTGATCTCTACCGACTGAAGGCGAACAAGCAGCTTTCCTTCGGCGAGCGGCGCATGCTCGACACGGCACGTTCGTTGATCGTCAAGGAAATCGCGATCGCGAGGGACCAGACTGAAGAGAAGGTCAAATCGGAGATCGAATCGATCTTCTTCGCGAACTGAACACTGTAGATACGTTGCGAAACGCATGCTCCCACGGGGCGTGCGTTTCGTCGTTTTGTGCAGTCGATAACCCGCGACGCTCGACTCCGGAACGAATGGAAACGGAGTGAGGACTAGTCGGTCTCGTGGTCCTCACGGACCCTCTTCCGGATCGGCGAGAGGGGAGGAAAGCGGATTGCGACGCGCCATTGGCCATCCTCTCGAACCACGGGCACCTGGGCTACGTCCGTCTCCGTCTCGTCGCCAGTGATGGTCACGGTTGCCCAGTTGCCGCTGGTTGTGCTGGCAAACGTCTTCGGCTCGAATTTCCAGGTGAAACGCGAAGGCGTGATCATCTCTTCGGGAGCGATCTTGCGACCGACGAGCGCGGTGGCCCGCTCCGCTCGTTCGGCAAGGTTTTCTCGCGCCTCGGACCAGAGTAGCTCGTAGGCGGCACGCTGGCTCTCCGAGTCGCCGTGCACGCGCCTCATCCGCTCAATGAACTCCCGAACTACGCTCTCGGGTAGCTCCGGTCCAGGATCTCTCCGGCATGCGGCCACCCCGCTGAGCAGCGTGGTCATGAGAAATGCCCAGAGCACCCGCGATATGCGCGCTTGCTCTCCAATCGCTGGCGCGGCCGCAGAACCCACGGCGCGCCCCACGCCCGATGGACATGGTCCGAATGACGTGGGTCGTCGCATCGACGCCCGCACTCTGTCTGAGTCCGCCTTACTCATCTCATCGCTGGGCCGCTCATCAACGCGCACGAGTACCTCAGTGTTAGCGCTTCGGGAGTTTCGCGCCGACGCCCATTGCGGACCGGACATCCTTCATCGTTTCACTGGCGATGCCACGAGCGCGAGCTGCGCCCGCTTGGAGGACGTCGAGTACCTTCTTTGGCTCACCGCGAAGCCGCTCGGCATTCTCGCGAACCGGCCCCAGCTCAGTCATGAGGTTCTGAACCAAAGCCTTCTTGCAGTCGCCGCAACCGAGCTCGCCGCTCCGACAACGGACCCCGATCTCTCCCACGGCATCTTGGGGGGTAACCGCGTTGTGCATGGTGTAGATGTTGCAGATCTCCGGGCGTCCAGGGTCTCCCTGACGAAGCTTCTCAGGATCCGTGAACGCTCCCTTGAGCTTCTTCTCGATCTGCTTGGGCGGTTCGAAGAGTCCGACGGCATTACCACGCGACTTGCTCATCTTCGCTTTGCCGTCTAGCCCCATGATTCGAGGTGTGGTGCTGAGACGCGGCTGCGGCTCGATGAACACGTCGCCATAGCGAGCGTTGAACTTCCGGCAGATCTCGCGTGCCAACTCGAGGTGTTGAACCTGGTCGTTACCCACCGGAACCACCGATGCCCGATAGAGCAGGATGTCTGCCGCCATCAGGATTGGGTAGGTGAAGAGCCCAGCATTGACGTTCTGTTTGTGCTGATCGCTCTTCTCCTTGAACTGCGTCATCCGGTACAGGTCCCCCATCGCCGTGACCGAAGCCAAATACCACGCTAGCTCCATGTGTTCGGCGACGTCCGATTGCACAAACAGCGTTACCCGCTCGGGATCGAGGCCTGCAGCCAGGTAGGTCAGCGCCGCATCGAAGATGCGGGCGGGCATCTCGCGGATGTCGTAGTCGATGGTGATCGCGTGGGCGTCGACAATGCAGAAGACCGGTGCGTGCTGCCCGTCCTTGGAGAGATCGACCCAGTTCCTGAGAGCACCGAAGTAGTTGCCTATGTGAAGCTCGCCGGTCGGCTGCATGCCCGAGAAGATGCGAGGCGGTGACGGTGGCTTGAACTTGGGAGCGGTCATGGTGAACCCGTGGGGTACTCGGAGTGGGGTCACTCGGCAAGGCCTCACCTGTACCTACAATGTGGGATACTTACTTGGCCCAGGTGGTGGGTGCCCACGTAGGATTTCGGTTGATGAAAGTGGCAGATCCCGAGATCAGTCTCCACTGGGCTGGAAAGACCCGCCAACCCGATGTCGTCGCTGGACGCCTCAGACGGATACGAGCGGGCCATCCATCCAGCCTGCTCATCGAGGGGGACAACCTGGCCGCGATGCTCGCGCTCGGCCGTCGTCGAGACACAGCAACGCTGGCCTACCTGGACCCGCCGTTCCTGACCGGCCGCGTGCACCAACGGGTTACCCGGTGCCGGGATGAGAGTTCCGGCGAAATCCTCCGAACCCTCGACGATGCGTTCGACGACCGTTGGACGGACCTCGGAAGCTACCTCACCGAGCTTCGGGTCCGACTCTGCGCAACCCGAGACCTGCTCCACGACGAGGGCAGCCTCATCCTCCACGTGGACACCAAGACTAGCCACTACGCGAAGGTGGTGTGTGACGAGATCTTTGGACCGCGTGCCTTTGCCAGCGAGATCATCTGGCGCTACCGACGCTGGCCCTCGAAAACGCCCAACTTCCAGCGCGTGCATGACGTTCTGCTGCGCTACGTGAAGAATCCGGAAATCCGACCGCGATTCAACCAGTTGTACGAGCCCCTCGCAGCATCAACCCGAGCTACTTGGGGTGATCGAAAACAGCGCGCCATAGTCGGAGAGAACGGACGCAGGAAACGTTCCTCGACGACTGACAGTTTGAGCCCTGGAACGCCTCTTGGAGACGTGTGGGAGATTGCAATCGTCGCGCCCGTGGCGAAGGAACGCACTGGCTACCCGACGCAAAAGCCCGAAGCTCTGCTGGAGCGCCTCGTCCTTGCCTGCACTAATCCCGGAGAGCTGGTCCTCGATCCCTACATGGGGAGCGGCACGACCCTCGCAGTCTGCGCACGGCTCGGAAGGCGCGCTATTGGGATCGATCAGAACCCGGACGCGGTCGCGCTCGTTCGTGCTCGTCTGGAAGCGTTGGGGGTGAGTCCCCGGGAGGAGCGAGCGCATGCTGTCTCCCTCGCCAAGCCACCCGCGGCGCCGCGCCTGGAGGAATCGAGGCTTCGCGCGGCCGAGCGAAACGTTGCCTAGTTGCGACGGGCCGCTCACCTACCGCGCAACCCTTCGTCGTCCCGGGGCAATGATCGGCCTGTCGGCAAGGACACCAGGTTGTCGAGCGCAGCAGGCGGCGAGAGCGCCGACTCTGGAGCAGTGTCTGCCTCGCGTCCCACGCGGTCGCTGCCGCGCCAACTGTTTGTTCGGATCCGAGCTGTGGGCGCAGTGAGGCCGGCGACCGCCGATGGCTCGGCTCGCCTGCCGGCGCCCCACCCTCGACAGTCGCGCAATCCTCCCCGCGCCGTGCGACGGTCCAAGGTGTCTCGAGCTTGCTCGGGCCGAGCCCGTGGCCTATTAGGCTCCCATGACACCAAGAGCTGCTAGCTTCCTCGGGATGCTGTGCCTGCTCACTGGGTCTCCCGGGGTCCTGCTGAGAGCCGCGCCGCTCGACTCCGATCCCGTCGTGATGCGAGTGGGGCAACGCCAGCTACGTCGGAGCGCCATCGAGGCCCGCCTTCGGTCGGTACCTGACTACCAGCTCCGAACCTTCGGCAGCACCGACTCCGAGGCTGTCCGTGGTTTCACCGAGACGGTAATAGCCAAAGAAGCCCTCCTGGACGCCGCTGGCGAAGCACCGGAGCTCCGCAGCCGCCCGGACGTCGCATGGGCACTCCGGCGCACGCTGGCAGACGTCCTCGTCGCCTCCATCGAGGAAGCTGAGCGCCAGACGCTGACCGAGAGTAACCTCCGGCAGGCCTTCGATGCCCGGCGGGACGAGTACCGATCGCCCGAGCGCTTGCTCCTGTGGCGAATCGTGGTTCCGCGACGGGAGGAGGCGCTGGACATCATCGCGAAGGTGCAGGGAAGAAATGGGGTGACCGTCTGGGAAGAGATCGCTCGCGATTCGTCCGAGGACCGCTCCAACCACCTGAGAGCCGGGAACCTGGGATTCGTCGACCCGAACGGGCAGACCGAGTGGCCACAGCTGCGCGTGGATCCCGCGATCTTCCGGGCCGCGCAGGCAGTTGCAGATGGTACCGTGGTGCCCGAGCCCGTTCCGCTGGGGGATCGGTTCTGCGTGGTATGGAGGCGCGGCTCCATACCGGCCCGGGAACCCAGTTTCGATCAGGCTCGCGCTGAGCTCTCACAGACACTGCTGTTGCAGCGCCGCGACAACGCCGTCGAGGGGCTCATCTCCAAACTTCGTACGCAGTACCTCGGCACACACAATCCGGGGCCGACGGAGCAGATCCCCCTGGCGCCGCCTCTTCACCTCGGACCCGCGCCGGACGCTAGCGCGCCAGTGAACCCAAGCCGGTAGTCGCACAGCGACCCAATCCTTCCCGCAACTCGCCTCGAGGCCCGCTCAATGGTCGGGAAGAGGCCACCCCAGCCGCTTCAGGACACTGCGAAGAACATACTCCTCGTCCCTTGCCTGACGCACGTACACCAGAAAGCGGGCAGCCTCGCCGGCCTCGGCGGCTGCCATGGCGCGCTCATAGTTCTCCATCGTCAGCAAGAGATGAGGATGCGCCAGAGCCACTTCCTTCGGTACCTCCATCCGCCCCGCAGCCGCGACTCGCGCTTCCGCCACTTGATGGACCATGCGGGCCAACTCCTTGTCTCCGAGGCGGATCCTCACATATTCGGCTTCGTGGGATGCCTGGGAAATGAGCAGAGCTGCCCGATTGAGGTAGCTACCGGCCCAAGCCGTCCCGGCGAACAGAAGCAACGACGTCACCAGCAGACTTGCCCGAAGCCATCTCCGACGCCGCGAAGCCTGCCGATCCTCAAGGGGACGGAGACGGCAGAACTCACGAGCCTGCATCTGGCCCCTCCGACTTCGGCCCCTCTCTCCACGCCTCAGTCCTCGTGGATTCAACCGCCGAAGTCACTGCATCGGCTTCCGCCCCTTGGCTCGTCCCGCAAGTGGACTGGGCTCCAGTCGCTGCGCCACTCTCCACCTCGAGGGCTGCCTCGGCTGCGAAGCGCTCCGCCAACCGCTTGGAGCGTCCACGCCGCACCGCTCGCATCGTACCATCGATGCAAACCCCCACTTCAAACCAGCGGGCGTGGGCCGGTCCTCCAGAGTCCACCACCTCGTAGGTTGGCGCCCGGGCACCGCGAGCCTGCACAAGTTCCTGGAGGGCACTTTTCGGATCCGGGGCTCGCTGATCCCCGAGCGAGTGGAGGGCGTCATCGACAATGCGCGCGCAGACCCTGCGAGCAGCGTCGAGCCCGGAATCCAAGTAGGTCGCAGCGATGAGCGCTTCGACCGCGTCTGCCAGCACGTTGACGCTCCCCCGAAGTCCAGCCGATTCCGCGCCCTTACCAAGGAGAAGGTCTTCGGATAGGCTGTTCGATTTGGCCCAGGCAGCGAGGGCGTCTGCGTTGACCAGCTGGGACCTCATGCGAGTCAGTCCCCCTTCGTCGGCCGTTGGAAATCTCTGGAAGAGAATCTCGCTGGTGCAAAGCCCCAAGACCGCATCGCCGATGAACTCGAGGCGCTGATTGTCCGGCGTGCCGGGGCGTTCGTTTGCGTAGCTCGGGTGGGTGAGCGCCTCCACCAGGTGGTCTGCTTCCGCTGAGAGCTCGAACAGGTTCTGCACTTGATCGCGCATCTGCTCTAATCCTTCGGAGGCAAGCCTGGCCCGCGGCGCCACCTGACGCCAGAAGCGCATACGGCCCACCGCCCGACGATGGGTTCCGAAATGGGATCCAGCGCGGATTCATAGGACCGAAGACGCTAGATTGTCCGGCCTCGACTCGCACACAGGAGCCTCGGCCGCTGGGGAAACGCCCCGGCTCGGGCTATGATCGAGCCCGTGTCGAGACTCCTCGCGTGCCCGTTCTGCCGGGAGCTCTTCCGGGAGGACGAGGGGATCGAGTGCTGCCCTGAGTGCGGGCTGGGTCTGCGACCACTCGCGAGTCTCGTCCCGGATCCCGCCGCCGATCGGACGGGCGACGAAGCTGAGATCCCCCTTCCACCGCTGGAGCCGCGGCTGGCGTGGACGCACTGGGGCCACGGTCGCGGACCTCTGATCCTGTTAGCGGTGCTCGGGCTGGCAGCATTCCTCGCACCATGGGTCGAACTTCTCGTGCCTGAACACCGAATGCTGAGTGGCTTCGCCCTGGCGCGTACGCGGGCCCCCTGGCTCTGGGCAGGCCCAGTAGCGTGGTTCGTCACGATTCCGCTACTCGCGACGCGGCGTTCTCGTGTGCAACTCTTGGGTGTGAGGCTCATCGCGTCGCTCTTTGCCGCCATGACCCTCGTTGACGTTGCCCTTCTCTCGGTTGTCCGGGCCAGTTCCGGAAGGCGCGTCCCAGTGGTATTTGAGTGGGCTTGGGGTCTCTGGGCGAGCGGAGCAATCTCCATCTTGGGCATCATCATCGCGTCCCGACTCGGAGCTCCCCTCTGGAGGACCGCGAAACCCGACTCTGGGGCGAGCCCCCGCCTAGCGGGCGAGCGAAATCCGCAGCCCTCTGCCGCTCCTGCCGAAACAACGGCCGCCCCCGGCATCGGGGAGACCCTGCACTGAAGCACCGATCGGTTCGCCAGCTCTTGCCGCTTGCGGAGCTGTCCCGGCGGCCCCGCCCCCGCGCGAGCAGCACCGAGTGGTCCTCGGCATGGAAGCTCAGAACGCGACGCCCGCCTCGATCGAGAGTGTCCACTGGGAGGGCGTGCCCTTGAGCGCCTGCTTGTCCTCCTCGGTGTTCTGAGCGTCCGCTGGGTCAACGATATCGGCGGTAACCTGCGCGCCCAGAGCCACGAACTCGTACTGTGCACGCGCGCCAACCATGAGGCGGTGACGTTCGAGACGCGCGTCATCGAGGACACCATACTGGTTGTAGTCGTGAATCAAGCCCGCTTCACCGTCGACTTCCGCACACGAGGGTTGACCATCCAGCACGGTTGGCCCACCGGGGTCCGGGTTCTTCGCGGGATCCGGATTGTCTGGAGCATTGTCACCCGAGTAGTGGCACTCGTCGAGCGCGTCGGTACCCGGAGTGAAGTCCACCACCCGAGGGTCGGCCAGAATCCACAAGAACTGATAACCGATCCAAGGTGAGAGGCTCCACGTATCCCCGAACACGAGCGGCTTGGAGAACCGCGCGTCAAGGCCCGCGATCGTGAGGTGCAGCGCGGGCGCTCCCGTCACGGTTCGGACCCCGGCACCCACCGCGAAATCGGGCAGGTGCCCGAGAAAGCCGTCCCGAAATCCTTCCAACAGGCCGAGCCGAAGATCGATGCCAGCGTTCATCAGCTCAGTGTGCGGCATCATTCCAAAGGCCCCGGTGAGCTCGACACCCATCCCGAAACCTTTGGTGAGCTTCAGCGAGTAGAGTTGCAGCACCCCATCCGGACTCGTGTTCTCGATGGGCGTAACGCCATCAGAGCCCTTCTCGCCCCGAGTCCCGCGGCGCCAGTACTCCGCATCTTCGTCGATGCCGGTATACGACCCCTCGAGTGCGATGCGCAAGCCGCCGAATCCCGTGGTCCTTGCCGAGTGCATCGCGGTCGGGGCGAACGCAACCCCGTACTCCGCCATCAGGCGCTTGAACGCCACGCTGTCACCCTCGCACTCGGTCACGCCTGCGTCGTCGGTGCTGCAGGTGCTGAGTCGCTCAATCGCTGGGTCCATGGCCCCGGCTGCCCCGATGGGGGCCCACGTCAGGATGACCGTGGCAGTGAGCACAGCCGAACAGACTCTTGAGTCCACCAACGACACTCCCGCGGGAGGCTACTTGCGCTCGGGAACCGACGTCAAGGCGAGCTCCCGGCCCTGGCCCGGAATGGCCGTTTGTCGCACCCCCAACAGAGGATGGAGCGACTCGCGGAGCTCGTTCGGTCCAGCCTGGACACCACCAGGTGCGCGAGCGGCCTACTGGCCGCGCGGTCCATCGGACGCCACCAAGGAAGCGGGCAATAGGGAAGGATTTCGGAGTCTCGCTTCAAGGCATCCGCCGCCCGCTCATTTCGGGCTCACCACGTGGGAGCATGGTTCGACAATCCCCATTCCTGTTCTACGCTCGGGACTGATGGCGTCTGCCGGTTCTCGCCTTCTCGAGGGGCGTCTTCGATCTCGAAGTGTGTTTCGTCCTTTCGAGATCGTCCTCCTCGAACCCGAAATCCCTCCGAACACTGGCAATATCGCTAGGCTCTGCGCCGCGACCGGGTGTCCCCTCCACCTCGTAGGAAAGTTGGGGTTTCGTATCGACGAGCACGCTGTGCGTCGGGCCGGCCTCGACTACTGGCCACTCGTCCAAGTCGAGCACCACGCCGATCTCCAGGGCGTTCGGGCGGCGATCGCCAACAGCACACCAGATCGAGCCGATCGTAGGTGGTGGCTCTTCAGTGGAAAGGCGACCCAAAGCCTGTTCGATGTGAGGCTGCAGGTTGGCGACGTGCTCCTCTTCGGGAAGGAGAGTGTCGGACTGCCAGAATCGCTGTTGGAAGAGCACCCGGAGAACGTCATCGGCATACCGACCCTTGGCGGAGTGCGTTCACTGAACCTGGCCAATGCCGTGTCGATCGCACTCTACGAGGGACTTCGTCAGATCGGCGCGCTGGGAGTCGATCCGACGATCCGCTGAGCCAGCTTGGCAGCCCACCCAGACTCCTACTTCTTGAACAGCTTGCCGAACAGGCCCTTGCCCTCCGGTGGCCCCTTACGAGTCTGCGAAGCCGGAGACTTGCCTTGACTGGAACGCGGCGGCGCTTGCGGCCGGAGACTCCCTCGCATGCCGTAGATCCGAAGCTCGCGTTGTGCGTCCACGTGTCGCGGATCCGTCTGAACCACCCAACGAAAGTCGGCGAGCGCCCGCTGGTCTTCACCCGCTCGCTTCAGCAGCTGCCCGCGATAGAAGCGATTTCGGACGCTCTTTGCTGACCCCGCCACGGCTTTGTCCATCATTTCGATGAGCTCGCTGAGCGGGCGAGTCGGCGGGTCCTTCTGCGACAGGATCCAGGCGTAAAGCGCCAGGTAGTCCGCTTGGTCGGGATCGTTATCGACGGCCTTCTTCGCCTCCAACTCCGCCTCCGCGATGGAGTGCTTCTTCAGGTAGACCTCTGCCCTCTGGTAAGCTGCTACGGCACGTATCACCGCCTGTACGTGTTCCTGCTCATCAACGCTTCCGCCACCCTGCCCCAGAAGCTCGTCGTACTGCTTGCGGCGCGATTCGTCCGACAGAGTCTGGTGAGCTTCGGCGATGCGCGCAAACACCTGTTCCACCTTGGGTCGAAGCTCGGAAAGCTCCGGCCGGAGCCGGTCCGGATGCCACTTCTTCACCAAGCCGAGAAACGCGTTCTGAATGTCTTCCGTCGACGTGTTCCGCGCCACGCCGAGGGCCTCGTAGTAGTTGGACGAGCCCAGCGATTCGTGCTTCGCCTCGAGCTCGGCTCGAAAAGCCGTCGCCTCGGCTGAGGATACGGGCGGCGGCTCGCCTCCTACGTCGGAGTCCTCATGGCTCGGAGTCTGGAGCCGTGCACGGGGGCGTATGGCGATGGTCGAGGTTGGTCGGTCCAGGGATCGCGTGGTCAGTAGCTTCTCAGAAACACCGATGGGTGGCATTCCGGGTCCGCAATCCAAGTGGCGGGTGAGGACTAAGGCATAAACGAGCCGCTCCACTACGCCGAGGGGGGCAAGCTGCCGAGCCGCAAGCTCGCTCAACTTCTGTGGTTTCGCCCTCAGTACGTCCACCAGAGCCGTTTCGGGAGGGACGAAACCGAACCGGGCGATCTGGGCAGCGCGGTGGAGATGCAGCTCGGGATCCCCCAGCTTGCTGACCGCTGCCGAAACCTGGGCGCTGGGCTGGTACCTCCGAATCAACCGCCAGATAACGGTGAGAGGGTCGGGAGGCTCGGCCCCAGACTCGCCGACGGATTCGAGATAGTCACGATCCTGATAGAAGCCCCAGCAGCACTCGGGAACGAACGAGCCGATTTCGAGAACCTGGCGGATCAGCAGTTCGCGCTGCGCGGTACGGAGATCGGCTTCGTCGACCTTGCCCTCCCCGAGCCAGCTTCGCGCCGAACCAGCCGCACGCGGCCCCCACCCCCGGTAGGTTGCCTCGTCGATGATAGCGAGATCACGGAGGACAGTGCCTAGGTCCAGCACCACCCCTGGAAGCATCGCCTTCACCGGAACACCGTTCCAGACGTAGATCGCGCTCTTCGCCTTTGCTGGCTCCTCGACCACGAGCGTCCCGGACCATCGCTTCTCAAGAAGCTGGACCATGATCTGAAACAGAGGTCGCGAGGCAAGGGTGCCGCTCAGTGATGGGCGGGTATTGGACATAAGCCGATGGACCACGCCCGGGACAGCTCACCGAGGCGTCTGCTTGGATGGTATGAACTCCATCGCTGGAACTGCAAGCCAAACCACCCAAGATACACTGAAGGTGCCTGCCATACCGGCGAATTGGTCGCGAACTCCCCGCAGCGCGGGACCGCCCAGTCATGGCGCACCGGCCAGACGCAGAAACCCGCCGTGGTTGCCACGAGCATGTCCCCTTCGCTAGGCTTCCGAGGTGGCCCATGGGCATATTCTGGTTGTCGATGACGAAGCTTCGATTCTGTCCACGCTGAAGAAGGCGTTGACGCTCGAAGGGTACAGCGTCGACGTGGCAGGAGGCGTCGGCATTGCGGAGGAGCGGCTCGCCAAGAGAAGCTACGACATTCTCCTTCTCGACATTGCTCTCCCTGATGGAAACGGTGTGGAGCTCTTGGAACGGCTAAGGAAAGCCGGTCACGACACGCCCGCCATCATGATGAGCGGACACGCCACGATTGACGCTGCCGTTCGGGCGACGCGTCTCGGGGCGCTCGATTTTCTCGAAAAACCGCTCTCGACCGACCGCTTGCTCGTCGTACTGGAGAACACCCTCCGCATGATGCGCGCCGAGGAGGAGGCACGAGAGCTCAAGGCCCAGGTCGGACTTTTCGACGAGCTGATCGGCGAGAGTCGCGCAATGGTCGATCTTCGCACTCACATCGCGCGCGCTGCACGGTCATCTGCCAGCATCCTGGTGGTGGGTGAGCGTGGAACCGGCAAGGAGCTGGTAGCGAGAGCCGTCCACCGGGCCTCGCCGCGAGCCAGTGGTCCCCTAGAGAAACTCAATTGCGCCGCAGTTCCCAGAGAGTTGATCGAAAGCGAGCTATTCGGCCATGAGGCTGGGGCTTTCACCGGCGCAACCAAGCAGCGGCGGGGCAAGTTCGAGCGGGCCGACCAAGGCACGCTCTTTCTGGACGAGGTGGGGGACATGCCCCTCGACATGCAGGCGAAGCTCTTGCGCGTCCTCCAGGAGCGCGAGGTGGAGCGTGTCGGGGGCAACGAGGTCCTCAAGATTGACGTGCGAGTCGTGGCGGCGACGAACAAAGACCTCGGACAAGCCTGCGAGTCCGGTCAATTCCGGCCGGATCTCTTCGATCGCTTGAACGTCGTCCCGCTAGAGCTGCCACCCCTACGCGCAAGACGGGAGGACATCACCCTGCTCGCAACGCATTTCCTTGAGGTCGCGAGACGCGCCAACGATCGACCTGGCGCACGCCTCGCTGGAGACGCTGTGGCCGAGCTCAGCCGGTATTCGTTCCCAGGCAATGTCCGTGAGCTGCGGAATCTCATCGAGCGCCTCGTCATCCTCAATCCCGACGAGGAGATCCAAGCGGTCGACGTACAGCGAGCCATTGGCGCCGCGGGGGGACCACCCTCCGTTGGTCTCTATCGCCCCGGGCTTCCCTACCGCGTCCTACTGGAAGAAGCGGAGCGCTCGATCCTGGAAGGGGCCATCGCCGAACATGATGGCCAGATGGCGAAAGCAGCGCGAGCCCTCGGCCTCGAACGTAGTCACCTCTACAAGAAAGCGCGGGCGCTAGGTCTCCGCGATGCCAAAGAAGAAGGCTGAGAGCGAAACCGGGGTTCCTACCCGGAGCTTCGTTCTAGCTGGGCAGCAAGGGAGCGATGCTTACCAGCGTCGCGAGCGCGCCCGAGGCGCCGACAGAGGACTTCGGCGCGCCGATGGGCCGCCGCGAGGGCACTCGGCGAAGCCTCGCACAGGACGGCGCTCTCCAGCTCGAATAGTGCCCGACCGGAGTCGCCGATGCCCTCGAGTGCTCTCGCCCATAGACTGTGGGTCTCGAAACCTCGAATGTCCGCCCAGAGAGCGGACTCGCCCCATCGAGCGGCTTCGTCGAAGCGACGCTCTTCGATGAGCAACGTGAGAAGCCGACGGTAGACCGAGGCGTCGTGCTGCTCGAGCAGGGCGAGCTCCTCTAGCAGCGCGATTTCGCGAGTTCTGTCCCCGGCTCTTGCCGCGAGCATGGCGAGGCGCACGAGCGGAGCAGACTGACTCGGATCGAAGGCGCGAGCACGCTCGAGCTCCCTCGCTTCCGACACAACGTCGCCTCGTCTGGAGGCAAGCTGCGCGAGGAGCATCCGGACATCAAACCCGTCCTTGCCCAGTGCAAGCAGCTGCTGAAGGGCATCCGCTGCGGCGGGAAGCCGCTGCTCAAGAGCAGCCAGCTGGGCCGCGAGCCACAGGAAGCGGGGAGACTGCCGCTTGTTCGCAATTTTCTGGGCGCGCTCGAAGTCGCGCTTCGCGTCGGCGAACCTGCCGGCATCAAGCTCTGCCGCGACGAGGTCGAGAGCCGCATCCTCGTCGGTGGGCGCCCGCTCCACCGCGGCCTTCGCGTCGGCGACACTGGTCGTCACGTCGGGGGGAAGCAGCTGACGTTGGTAGTGCCCGAGTTCGCTCTGCAGGAACTCGCGGAACTCGCGATCGAGCTCGGCGCTGCCACGGCCCAGGACACTCCTCGCCACTTCCTCAGTTGCCTTCCCCTCGCCCCATCCGCGTAGCATCGCGGTGAACGAGCCGCGCCCATGAAGGCGCGCGAGCGACTCGACGAGTCTACTGGAGGCGTAGTATGCGAGCCCAATCTCCTCGACCCGTTGGGCGTGCGTGAAGGCCCGATTCATCAGGGCCACCTCGGGTATGCGGCCCCCCTGCAAAGCCTGATACAGCGCGGGATCGTGCTCGCGACGCCATTCCGGCCTCGCCAGGCTCGTCTCGTACTCCGCCAGCCCCTCGGTGAACCAGCGAGGGACCCGACTTCGGGATAGCCCGATGTGGAACACATGAGCCAGCTCGTGCCAAAGCGTCATGCCGAAATTGAAAGACTCGTGGCGCGGAGTCAAGGCGGCCAGCGTCTCGCCGAAGCAGACCCCCTGGATGGCGGTATGCGGCAACCCGCTCGTACGTATGGCGAAGCTCCTTCGCTCCGAGTAGAGTTCGACTCCAATCGGGGCTCTGGGCTCGAATCCGTGCGTGTCACGAAGGGTGACCCACGCGCGACCGAGTAGCTCCGGAACATAGCGCTCCAGAAGGGGTCGCTCCTCCCGGTGATATCGGATCCGGAAGCGCGCATCTTCGACGGATTCGTATTCGTGAGCAATCACCTTCTCGTAGAGGTTCAGTGTGTTCACCGTGCGCACGTCGAAGGGGTCGGCGTCGAACGCCCGAGTAAGGGCGCTGAGGCCGTCACGCTCTCGACCCGCTCGGATCAGATTGAACCCGAGAATGGCTCGCGCCTTCGCGTCGTCGGGGTCAGCGGCGACTGCTCGAGACATCAAATCGACGAGCTCCGTGTAACGGTGCTCCCAATCCGCATAGGTACCCACGATTCGGTAGAATCCGGAGAAACCGGGACTGCGCGCCAGGACACGGCGCTCGAGCTCGGCAAATCCATCGAGGTCGTCCGCGAGAAACCTTGCCGCAGCCTGCATGCTCAGCAACTCAAGGTTTTCCGGATTATGCAAGAGCCCACTCGCGAGGATCGCTTCAGCGGTCGCCAGTTCTCCATCGCGAAGCGCGAGACCCGCCTTGACGAAGTGGGCGCGCGCGAGATGGGGATTGCCGGCCAAGGCTCGCTCCACGAGCTGCTGGGCGTGGTCGAAGTCCAGAGCCTGGTCGAGCTTGATGTGAGCGTACAGCGCGAGGATGTCCGGCTGGTTCGGCGCCAGACCGAGCGCTTTGTCTATCACCTCCGCCGCCTGATCCGGGTCGTGTGCGTCGAGAAAGAGCTCCGCCCGCCACAGGAGCAGGCGGACGTCGTTTGGCACTACCCTCTCAGCTTCGAGATATGCCTCGTTGGCGTCTTCCGGACTCCTGAGGAGGTGAGCCGCGCGGCCGACGAGAGAGAGACCCACGCCATCGCTCTCGGTGATGCGACCGCCGTTGTACGCCTCGATCAGTCGGTTCAGAACCGGCACAGCCTCCGCGCGCTTGCCCCGGTCGAGGAGGACCTCAGCGAGAAGGATCTGCGCTTCAGGGTATTCCCTTGCCAGAGGTCCCAGCAGCGCCCGAGCCTGTTCGTCGTAGCCTTGCCGCCAGAGGGCCTCCGCCTCGACAAGCCGTGCGTCGGCTGTGTGCGCACCGTTCTGCCCGGACGCCGCCTGATGCGCATCGGCGGCCGCCGCCCCATATCGGCCGGTGGCAATCCGGAGCCGCGCCAGCGCCAAACGCGCCAGAGTGTCGTCGGGTGCCGCTCGGACAATGGCGGAAAGAGCTTTCTCTGCCTCGCCGTATCGAGACGCAGCGAGAGCGCCGAGCGCGACATCGAGGGAGGGCAGCGACTCCCGATGGGACCCCGCCGATACCCCAGCACGAGGAGCAGGGCGTACCTCGGTGCGAGTCGCGCAACCGCCCCCGAGTACCAGAAGGGACAGAGTCAGAGTGCCGAAACGCCGAAGCATGCTGCGATCTTGCCTGCCTCATGCGGCCTTTGCCACTTCTTCGCACGACGCCTGCACATTGCGCGGGGTCGGGTCACGATTGGGGCTTCCTCGCCTCAAGAAGACAACGACGGGCCGCGAGGCGATTGGCTGCGACACGCGCCTCTGACTTCAATCCGAACGAACGCGCCGGTCTTGTCGCCAGGAAACCTCAAACATCGTCGGTGTACGGAAGCACTTCGTCGGCCGTACTGGCGTCCGGCTCTGCCTCGACCAGTTCCACCTTCGCGCCACGCCCGATTCCCAGGTCGCGACTCGCGCTCCCGTTGCGGACGGCGATCTCCCAAGTGCCGAACGAACCCGCGTAGGCAAACGCCTGCCCAATGGCTGCTTCATTGTACGTACCCAAGGTGGGTAGCTCCTGCCCGGCAACTCGAAGCCTCGGCTTGGTGCTGGCACCAGGCTCCACGCGCAAGTTCGTGATCAGGTTGCCAAAGTGGTCAACCGTCGCCACCGATCCCACCCACCCAGTGGATTGTCGCCCAGGCCGAGAACGTGGCGCGGGTAACGATGCTACGTTGGCACCGAGCTCGGCGAGCCTCCATCGGCCAGCCGCGATCTCCGCGCCCGCTGGGGCAAACACATCGCGTCCGTGAAACGTGCGGCTCAGCGGCATCAAGTTGACTCGGCGCGCATCCAGAGCGCGGACTTCCGAAGACGCTGCCTGGTCCAGCACCGGTCCCAGCAAACCGTTGTCGGGCGCAACGAACAGGTGGTCGTCGGCACGAGCCACGAGGACTGAACGCTCCGTACCAACGCCGGGGTCCACCACAGCAATGTGAACCGTACCAGACGGAAACCACCGATACACGCAGCTGAGCCAGAAGCCCGCCTCGGCAATATCCTGGGGCGCAATCTCATGCGTCAAGTCGACGATGGTGGCGGCACGGAACCGGGCAAGAATCACGCCCCTCATGACGCCCACATAGGGATCCCGCGTCCCGAAGTCGGTGAGCAACGTGATGATGCCCGACGGCTCTATCGTCATGGTTGTGCCTCACTTGGGTTCTCCCGGAGCGGATGAACGATCGGCGTCGACCGTTCCCGTGCTCTGGCGGAGCGACGGGGAGCAGCGCTCGACTCGGACCGCTCCACGACACGGCGGATCCGCGGCTGGATGCGGTCAGCGCTGCACCACGCCCGACCGAGGTAGGAGGTTGCCCAGTGCATGACTAGCACCGCGTGGAGTCTAGCCAAACCGTCGCATCGGAGCCAACGCGAAAGGAGGGGGGGTGTTGGTGTTCCTCCCCATGCCCGCGTATCCCTGGAGGGTTCCAGTGGAGCCGTTCACCGGATTCGGCACCGAACGGGTGGGGGCGGCGGGTGTCATGGATCTCACGGTGGGATCGCGGGGCCGTCACCTCGCCCCACCGTCGACTCACGCACGCTGGCTCACTCAATCTCCACTTTGAGCCGCAGCGGCCCCCAGTGCTCGACCGCCGACTCGTCGAAGCGCCCCGGAACGGCCGCGCCGCAATGTGGGCAACACCCATTCTGCAGCGTCACGTCTCCGATCGAGTAGCCCGAACGCTCGATCACGACGCGGCCGCAACCAGCGCAGTACGTCGACTGCCCAGCAGAATCAGCGATGTTCCCTGTATAGACGTGATGTAGTCCTTCACGACGGGCGATCTCTCGTGCACGGCGGCAGCGCTCCGGCGGAGTTCGAGGAGTGTCAGTCAGCCGGTAGTCGGGATGAAAGGCAGTGAAGTGCAGGGGCACGCCTGGACCGAGCTCCCTCGCTACCCAGCTCGCGAGGCGCCCGATTTCGTCGTCAGAGTCGTTCTGCCCGGGAATGAGGAGCGTCGTGAGCTCCGTCCACACGTCCGTTTCGCGACATACGTAGCGCAGGGTATCCAGCACAGGCTCCAGCGCGCCCGCACAAAGCCGCGCGTAGAAGTCCTCGGTGAAGGCCTTCAGATCGATATTGGCGGCGTCCATCGCTGCAAAGAAGTCCCTGCGAGCCCGCGGGGTGATGTATCCCGCGGTGACGGCCACGGTGGCGACGCCACGGGCGCGACACTCGGCCGCAGTGTCGATGGCGTACTCGGCAAAGGTAATCGGCTCGTTATAGGTGAAGGCCACACTGCGGCAGCCAAGCGCCTGCGCCTGTTCGGCGATGCCCTCCGGCGTGGCCGATGCACCCAGCGCATCCATGGCGCGAGCCTTCGAGATGTCCCAGTTTTGACAGAATTTGCAGGCGAGATTGCAGCCCGCTCCTCCGAAACTGAGGATGCTCGACCCAGGGTAGAAGTGGTTGAGTGGCTTCTTCTCGATGGGATCGACGCAGAATCCCGAGGCCCGTCCGTAGCTCGTAAGAACAATCCGAGCACCTTGGCGCTGGCGCACGAAGCAGAATCCGCGTTGAGCATCGCGCAAGTGGCATGCCCGGGGACACAGATCGCAGACAATGCGATCATCCTCGGCGAAGTGCTCCCAGCGCCCGAAAGTTCGGGTCCCACGGTTGACTGAGCTGTGTGGTGTCACGCCCCAAGTCTACCCCTGGCGCGCGCTGGATTCCCGTTACACTGACGCCAACACCTTGGCGAGGTCCACTCCCGCTGATTCCAGAATGGCGCGCTGCTGCCTGCAGAGATCCGCGATGCCTTCGAGAGCCAAATCCACCATCGCGTCGACCGACGACCGCGGGATTGCTTCACCCTCGGCGGTCCCCTGAAGCTCGACGATCCCGCCCCGGGCGGTGGCCACGACGTTCATGTCGACCCGGGCCACGGAATCCTCTGCGTAGCAGAGGTCGAGGCGCAACTCATTGCTGACGTGTCCGACACTGACGGCGGCAATCTGGTCGATGAGCGGCGGACTCTTGAGTACACCACGCTGAACCAGCCCATGCACAGCAACGGCCAGAGCTACCCAGCCACCCGTGATGGAGGCCGTCCGTGTCCCACCGTCGGCCTCGATCACATCGCAATCGATCACGATCGTACGCTCCCCCAAGCGCTTTCGCTTGACCGCAGCGCGAAGACTCCGTCCGACAAGACGTTCGATCTCTCGTGCTCGCCCCCCCAAGGGCCGCTCGCGACCATCGCGTTTCTCGCGCCGCTGCGGGTTGGCGCGAGGATGCATCTGGTACTCCGCCGTGACCCATCCCAACCCCCGTCCCTTGAGGAAGTCGGGAACCGACTCATCCACGGAAGCGGTAATGAGAATGACATTCCCCTCCGATCGATAGAGGACGGAGCCCTCGGCGAGTCTCTGGAACCCGAGTTCCATGCAAACCTTCCGAAGCTCTCTCGGACCGCGGTCCTTGCGCGCTGGATTAGTGTCCATTTGGGGCGCGTGTAGCATGTGACCGAGCTCGAAGCGGCGAGTTGATGGAAGAATCGCGATCGAGTCGAGGCGACGGGTGCAACCGGAAGGGTCTCGCCGCCTGGCCAGTGGCCCAACGCGCCCCAATCCATGGGAAAACCGAGCAATTTCCGGCTTCGAGCTTGCGGCGCCCCGAATCCTCCGAAACCAGCGACGGTGGCACCACTCCGAACCTGAGAGTCCCCTACTTGGCCCCCCGCGCTTGACGCAAACGCGGAACGGGCATCGCATTTGGATTTATCCGCTCGAACTCCAATGCCGAATGCCGTCCTTTGCCCTGCCCGCCCGAACCACGCAGCGCCACGATTTGGGCTACATTGGCTTCGTCGGCTAAGACGCCGCGGGGGTACTGGGCGAAACACGCGGAAACGAGAGCGAGTGCAGTATCGACCTCTCCGCGCTGAGGTTGGAGTTGAGCCTTCTCGAGTTAGGAGGTTTCGAGCGCGAGCCCGAACCCTAGTCCGAAAGGTGGGCTACTGGATGTCGCCCCAAACCGTGAGTGCTGCTGCGGTCTCCGGATCGATGCTCGCCGGCTCCCGTTCGCGCGCCCCGCTGGTTGGTTCGAGCGCCAGCATCAGCTCGTCGTGCGTCAGTTGCCACAGTGAAGGTGACACGTGGGACTCGCTGTCGAAGCGGTCCGTCGTGCACGCCGGATCAACGTCGACTCGACAGAGGAGAGGCTTACTCCCCAGCTTCCCCCTGAGAAGCCACGGGCCGAGCCGCGTCGCGTAGTCTGGCCCCAGAGTGGCAACGAGCGCCCTGCCAGCGAGAGAGTCGACATTGGCTGCAGCCGCGTACAGATCGACCGCAGTGCTCGCAGTAGGGGGCAAGAGCCCGAGGACTCGAACGATCGTCGCGCCGATATCGGCTGATGTAACGGGTGTCGACACGGACTTCCCTGCGAACTGGCCTTGTGGAAAGCGGACGATGAGCGGAGTGAGTAGTCGGTCTTCGGTAAGAGACCCGGCGGGGTGGTAGGGAAGGCTCGGCGGATCGCCAACTGCGACATCACCAACGAACACGAAGAGCGTCCGCGACCATGCATCGGCTCTCCCCACTACGTCGAGGAGACGGCCGATCGCAGACACTTGCGGTACCAGTGCCGCATCACCGAGGGCGTGAAGCCGCTCCCAATCGGGCGGGTCGAGGCGCCGCTGCCGTTCGCGCTCACGGCCGCGGATTTTGCCGATCGTGATCCCGCCACGCCGTGGATCGATCGGGCCCGAGTAGTCCTTCGGAGGAAGGTCGCTGGAAATCGACTTGGGAAGATCCCAGGGCGGATGCGCTCCGCGCGCGTGCACCACGAGCAGTTTCGGCTGGTCTCGCTCGGCCACGTGGGCCTCGAGCCAACGAGTGGCACGTGACAGCGGCTCCGTCGCAGCGAGATCATGGACCGGAGAGAACTCCTCATACTGATCCCAGCCTTGGTTGAACCCGAAGGCCGAGAACGACGTGGGGACTCCGGTGAAGAAGGCTGTCCGGCCTGCTGCCTCTTTGACAACGTCTGCGATGGTCTTGATGCCCGTTGGCAGGCGCGCGGCCTGGTCCTGCAGCCCGTGGAGCCGGGGAGAAAGCACGGTAAGGATGGACGCCAAAACGCCCGCGGGAACCGTCGTGGACACCCGGTACCCGTCGAACGTCGCCCCGTCCCGAGCGAGCGTGCCGAGCGCGCCCAGCATCCCGATCTTCGTGTAAGGCGGCACGCGACGTCGATCGAGCCCCGAAGCCACGACGAGCACGACGAGATCGACGCGCGGCGACGCCAATGGCTCCGAACCTCCCCGAACGAGCGCGGGCTCTCCAAAAAGGACCCGCCCGCCCGGCGAAGAGTCGAGGGCACGAAGCTCCAATTCCACAACCTTCGAGGCGAACGGACGGAGATCAATCATCAGCGGCAGCCACTCGGCAGTCCCCCCGGAGAGACGCTGCTGACGCAGCGTCACCGGTGGCTCGCTGCCGCTCAGTATTCGGATTTCCGCCGTACCCCCGCCGCTTCCCCAATAGGCCAACGAAACGGCGAGCTGGGTGTCTGCGGCGGGGCGAATCAGGTACCTCACCGAAGCCGGGGCCATGAGCGCTAGACTGCGCTTGGGGATACCACCCAATTCTCGGTCAACGATGGCGCTGTGGACCGTAGGAGCCTCGTAGGTGCCGGAGGCATCGACGACCCCATCTTCGACTTGGAGCCAGTCGAGCTCCGCAAAGCCTGCTTCAACCCGATCCTTGGGTCGATCCCAGAAGTGAAGCATGAGCTCGTGACGACCAGCGCTAAGCACTGTCTCGCTCGACGTGACTCGAACGAGCTGCACCTCATCCGGCGTGATGCGAGTCGCTCCTACTCGCGCCTGGTCCACAAAAGCGGTAACCCCGCGCGCGCCTGCCCCATAGAGCTTGAGTTTCACGGAAACGCCACGCTGCTCTTCGTCCAACCAGAACTGGTAGGTTGCGCGTGGGGCCGTCACCTTCTCATAGGTGCTCCCAGCGCGCTCCACGATCGCAGCAGGGTTCGGCGCGGTCACGCCGTAGTCGCGGCTGGCGACGGCCAACGCCGTGCCGAGGTCGAGCACCCAGCCATCGTGATTGACCTGGCTCGACCCAAGGCGCCCGAGCAGCTCATACCGCTCGCTACGCTGAACTCCTCCTCCCCCGTCGATGGAACGTGCTGCCTCGATGCCGGACGTGCCCGAATCGGGTGCGCTGTCGGGCTTCGCGCTGCTGCGGCATGCGCACAGAATGAGTATCGCAAGCAGGGAGGCACCCCAGCGCCGTCGGGCGCTTCGAGTGCGGAACGCGGGCGAGAACCCCGTCTCACTGCCACGACTGTCACCGGTCCGCCGTGAGTGAAGGAAACCCGTGACGGAATGCGGGCCGGGGGACTCAACAGACGAGCCCATTTCCTGGGCGATGCCGGAGTCCTGTGCGCCGGTCAGCCCCTCGCGGGGACGGGTCGATTCACGTGGAGGACGGCAGTGTGCCATTCTGGCTGACAAGCACGCCATGCGCGAAGTCTACTTGCTCCAAGCCTCAGCGAGAGGGAGACGCACGCGAACCCCCGCACGCACGTTGACCGAGTCGTTGCGCTCGCGGTCGTCGAGCTTCGTCTTCACCTCGTGTGCCCCTGGATCTAGAGTGACGTACCGTAAGGGCCCCCGCCCCACGAACTCGCCGTCCACGTAGATGATGTGAGAACCGCCCGTGTCGATTTCGAGGAGGGCCTTCCCAGCGGGCAGCGTGTAACCGTCAGGAAGGGGCAGTTCCTCTGTGGCGACCGCCCGAGTTTCCGCGGAGGGGGCGGGGCCGGACGGCTGAGAAGCGTCGTCCCTACTTCTTTCCGGAATCGATGCGGATTGTTGGACGTCCGAGTCCGACTTCTCGATCACCTTCGGCACCGCCCACCAAACCAGCGCAAATGCGCCAACAGCCGCACCAACCATGGCCGCGGCACTCTTGATCCACCCTCCCCAGGTCACGAGAGGAACCGCCGCGGGCTCGGATCCGTGGTCATCGCGCTCGGGCGCCTCGTCCGGCGCTTCGACTCCGCCACGCTCCGTCGGTTCTGCGGCGCCTTCGGGTTCAGGAGCTGCATCGCTTGGTGACGCGAGGTTGTGGCTCCAATCCTCGAGTGGAACCCGCCCGTTGAAAAGCGAATCCCCTCCGATTCCTCCTTCGTCACCGACAGCGCGAACCCCGCTTCCTTCGGGCTCGAGCGAGCTCTGGAATCGCGGTCCCGCCGCCTCATCCTCCGAACCGCCCTTATCAATGCCGGTCGCCTCGGGTTCGAGCCCCGCTAGAGAAGACTGCTGTTCGTCCTCCGCGTCGCCCTGTCCAACCGATCCGCCATGGGCGCCTTCGACGGTCGTGGGCTGTGGCAGCTGCGCACGCGGAAGCCCCAACACCGTCGATTGGGCTCGTTCCTCCCAGCGCGGCTTCTCCGCGTCAGAGGATCCTCTATCTGCCGATTCGCTCGAGTCCTCTGCCGGCTGACCCACGTGCACCATTCGGGTCACTGCGGGCCGCTGTGCCGCACCGCGCGCGTCGCGATCGCGGGTCTGACCCGGGGGAACATCGACCTCGTCGCGAACCGCGAACTGCCGGCGACCAATGGCCTTCACGAGGGGGATGGCGGCGAGGGCGACCCGTCCATTCGGTTCGCGCACGGCAGAATCGCCGCCAGTCGCGCGAAGCTGGTCACGGTCGCGAGACGGTGAGCCGTCTGCGGTCTGCGCACCTGGCTCGGAAGACGCCTCGGTACTAGCTGAAGAATCCTCAGGATCCCGACCGCGGACGAGCTTGGACCCGCGCTCCTGAGGGGCGGCCGCACCGCCCTCCTCCAGAGCAGCCTTCGGCGCCGGTCGCGCCTCACGCCCCAACGGAGCCGTCGGGGGAACGGCAGCGACCTTGGGAATGGCAGGTTTCGGCGTGAGGCTGGTCCGCGGCGGAACCGAGATCGGCCGGGCCCGAGTATGACCCGTGTCTGAACTCGGAGCGAGGTCAACCGGTGGTGGCTCCGTGGTCGGCGTCGCGACTGCACGAGCCACGGCATCCGCGAGATCGACGGTGCGCTCCGGCTGGGCACTCGCGCCGGATGCAGCCGCTTGCGCTGCGGAACGCAGTGGTTCCTCTCGCGGGGGAGGCCCATCCTCTTCGCGAATGCGGCTTGGCTCTGCAACCCGAGTCGGCGCATCGTCGTCGTCAGTAACCCGGTTGGGACGCAGTCTCGAGAACTCCGGGAGCCTGGCAACGGCCGTTTCGCGTCCCCCAACCGTCCTCCTGTGCCCCTTTTCTTCACCTGCACCGTGGGCTAACGCAGGGGAGCGCCCGCCATTTTCGGCCTCTTGCCCGGGCCCACCGATGGGTGGCAACGAGAGATCGATGGTCGGCAGGAGTGAGGGGACGGCCTCGGCGGCCACGCTGACATCACTGCCGCCTTGTGGGGGACGACTCGACCAGGCTGCGTCGACCTCCCCGGTCTTGGGTGGAATCGACGCAGCCAAGACTGGTTCGACCGGACCCATACGTCCGTCGAATCGTGGCCCGGGGAGAGACAACTCGTTCTTGGCAGCCGCCCGCACAGCGTCGATAGCCCCCCCAACTGCAGGTGGTGCCGGCGACAGCTGAAAGCTGAACATCGGTGGACCCGGGGGAGGCTGCTCCCCGTCAGCGGCGGTCGATGACACGCCGCTCATGTCGAGCAAATCCTCGCCACCGGGGATGAGAACCGCCGACAGTGCGCCGCGCCGCGCCAGATCCGTGAGGACGGTCAAGAGCAGCCCCTCAGGAAGCCCCCCGCTGCTGAGTAGAGCTCGCGGTGAGGCGCCATCCGCCACCTGCTGCAGGAGCGCACTCGCGCGTCGGGGCATCGCGGGCAGATAGCGCTCGATCGCCTCTTGATCGATTACCACACGGTCGATGTCGGCCAGGCGTTCTGCGCGCGTTGCGGCAAGCGCAACCCGTGCTTTCCGGATGGGCTTCTCGAGCAGCTGTCTCAGGGATGCCTGAAGGTCGTCACGGCAAGGCGCGTCGTTCTGAACCACCGCGAAGCGACCCGCACCGATGCCGAGAAGCCCGGCGAGAACGCGTTCTCCGCGCTCGAAGCCCCCGTCAGAAGCCGTCCGAGTCACTCGACGCGGCGCCCCGCCTCGGATCTCGACCTCGTAGAGGTACGCGGCATCACGCAGGCTCACGCACGAGTCGGGACGGTGCGCGATCGCAAGTTCCAGAATAAGGCGCGGAGTCAGTCCATCGAGCCTGCCACGCACCTCACCACCCGCAGCGAGCCGAGCTGCGACATGCGCGCGCGGCGCGAGCAGCTCAGAGATGGTCCGGAGTACGCTCGAGGCACCCGCCTCCTTGCGCAGGTAACCGTCGGCCTCACTGCGCAGCTCCCGAAGCCGCAGCAGAAGGTCCTCTTTCCAGGACAGCAGTACGACTGGCGTGTCGCGTAGTACGATATCGCGCTTGAGTTCCCGACAGAGTTCGAGCCCATCGAGACGAGGCATCAGGATATCGCTCACCACGATATCGGGCCACGTGGCGAGAGCCACCTCGAGGGCTCGCTGTCCGTCGCTCGCAGTTGTCACGTCGGCGCCCGCCGCCGTGAGCAGGCCGGAGATGAACTTCACGACCTCGGGATCATCATCGACGACCAGCGCGCGCCTCCCTCCGAGGCTCACACCCTCGGCGTGGTGACGAGCGCTCTGGAGCTCCTCGGCCCTCGAGGGCGGCGCGAGTACGACTCCCCCACCGGGGCCGGTCGATGCGAAGCTGACGGACCCGGCGGTCACCCCACTGATGGTGCGTCGGATCCGCGCCAGGGCGCCCCAAAGTGGCGCCAGCACCTCGCTACCGTGCCCCAGTGGGATTCTCGCGGGGGCTTCGCCAGTTGGCTGCGGGGTGAGACCTTTGCGAAGCTCCTGGACTAGGTGTTCGATGAGTTCGTCCATCGACACCTCGCCGTTCAGCGCCGCGAATTCGACCTCTTCCAGTATCGATTGGGTGGCGCGCTGCACTGCCGCCCAGAGTTCGGATCCGCGAACCGGACGGGCCAACGTGCAGGCCAGCCCGCGGGGTTCGGAGTCCTCGCGGGCCCCCTCGGGCCTCACCGTAACGACGGGTATCAAGCGCAGCATGGGGTCGCTCCGGAGAGTCCGCAGGAGCGCCCTCGAATCGATGAGCGCGCTGTCCGCGACCACGACGTCAGGCATGGCGGCTTGAATCCGCTCTAAGGCGCGCTCTTCACTCGGCACTCTCTCGATTTCGAGAACCGCGCCCGGAGCCCCGACTGATAGAGCCCGCTCGAGGTCCTCGTCGCCAATGAGGAGAACTGAGACCGGCACGTTGCTGGGTCGGGGTTCCGTCGAGGCGGGAGGAACGAGGTCGAGGACCAGTGCGGGTTCCGAATGCCGGCCCGGTGCGCGTAGCGAGCGCCGCGCTGCGGTGTTCGCAAGCCCGGGCAACGCTGCGAGCGTGCTCAGGATCCCCTCGAACTCGGGGTCCTTGAGCGCGGTCACTTCCTCGGCCAGAGCGCGCTCGACCCTCGCGATTTGTTCGGCCATCGCAGCGAACCCCAGCACCTTTGCAGATGCTGCCAGGGCGTGGACGCGACGCAGCACCTGGACGCGACCCTGTGGTGAGCTGGGTTGAGTGCGAAGCTTCTCTACCGCGGCACGAAGCGAACCGACTCGCTGTTCGAGTCCCTCCAGAAAATCGGTCCTGGCCTGGGAGAGGTTGCCATGATCGTCTGGCGGCTGTTGGCGATCCCCAACCATATCAACGACCTAGCATAGGGACTCCACGGATACTGAGTTTTCCGAGGCTGTTACGGGGTTACGGCCGATGAATTTCGGTGTGGGTGAGTCCATCACGCCTCGGCGAGCGCGTCGAGAGCTGCGCGCAACAACCTGGCAAGCTGCATCGCGTTGGCCGGATCCATCGGGCCGACGAGCTCGTCAGCGTGCAGGAGTCGCACGTTGGCCGCCTGTACAGCCGACGCGAGCGCAGCAGGGACGTCTGCGCCTATAAGAACGACAGCCGAGGCCCCGGGCAGGGCTAGGCCCCAGGAGGGTGCGAACCGCTCTATGAGGGGCAGACCGACCACGTCGAGCTCCGCGTTGTCACTAAAGTGCAGTGTCACCACCACGTGCGGCACCAATGCGGAGGGCCGGGCCATGGCGGGAACGGACTCCGCGAGCCGACCAAGGCGCTCGGAGACCGTCGCGAGAACAAGGCCCGTCGCAGCGATCACCAACCGAGGATTGCCCAGGAAGCCGGGCCTGCGAACCCGGCGCAGGAGCGCCTGCACGACGTTGAGTTCCTCGGGGGCGGCGAGCTGCACGCGGAGACTCCCTCGGGGGAGGCGATGGACAACCCCTGAGGTCAGTAGGTCGCGGAGCACTTCCAGGATCTCGAGGTCGTCGTAAGGGAGGTCATCGAGAATCTCGTCCACAGAGCGCGGCGAGGTCAGACACTCCAGAACCCGCTGTTGGACGGCGCTGCCTTCGACCTTCGCCGGTTCCGAGATATGCAGGGCGTCGTCAGGGTCGCCGATCACATCGCGGGCACGCCGCGTTTCGTCTATCTGGCGCATCCCGTCCATCAGCAGGACGCGAGTGGGTTCCTGGATCCTTCGGGGCAGGACACCCGTGGACGCTGTGAAGGTGAACGACCCCTCGTTCTCGGCCAGGAGGCGCAGCAATGCCTTCTTGCCTTCCAGGCGTCGGAAGAACGCGTCGACGACCTCACCGTCGACCAATTGGACCTCCCCCGAGCCGCTGGCCGTCGTGAGTGTCAACGACCCAGTGCGTCGATTCATGCTGAGCAGCTGAAGCATGTCCGCGATCGAGACCTGCTGAACATCGCCACGGAAGTCGCCGCTCTCCGGTTCGTCTGGCGACTTGCTGGGAAGCCCGTAGAGCTCCTGGGCCACGCCGTCTGGATCTCCACGCGGGAGCTCGCCCGCCGCAGGCTCACGATCGACGAGTAGGTAGCAGGGCAACTCGCAGAGCCGGTGATCGGCGCGGAACCTCAGGAGCACGTCGGTGCTGCGCGCAACGTGCTCGGCGACGAGTATGGCATCAATATGGGTGCGGTGAGCGCGGTCGAGCGCGCTGGTCGCGCCGTCTGCCAACACAATCGACAGACCGCGGTTCCGCAGCTCCGACGCCAAGGCCCCGAGTGCGTCAATATCAGAGTCGACCAGCAGAACGCCGCGGGACACTAGACCACCAACCTCTCGTCCGTGAGTTCTCCAAGCCGCTCCGCGGTCCAATCCACGAGAGCAGGATCGGCGGAGTGAACCGCGCGCACCACGCCATCTCGGTGACGTCCGACGAGCACGTAGCACCCGTGCTCGGCAACAACGGTCAGGGCCTCCAATTCCTCGACCCCGGGCTGCGTCGACACATCCACGAACTTGACATCGAAACCCTCGCGTTCCCCTCCAAGAGCTGCCTTCACCGCTGCCCCGAGACTGATGCCTTGCCGCTTCGTAGCCACAGCTCTCACTTTGCCGCCGCGAGCCGAGTGCTCGACGACCGACACTGCGAGTTCGCTCAGTTCGAGCGGAGCAAGCTCGATGACGCGCCATGGGGGAGCGTCTTCGGCTGCGGGCTCGCCGCTGGTGAGCGCACTGTCCAGCCATGCGTGAAGAGTCCGGTCGGGCGTGGCGAGCCGGGACGGAAGCGGCGCGACGCCTGCCTCGGAGCGGAAGCGCGCCACGCGAAGCAATTGCGAGAGGTCCGTGCCGTCGTGGGGATACGTGGCAACGCCAACTCGGGCTCTCACGCCGCTTCCCACGGGTGCCAGGTGCTCCAGAACTCGGCGGCGGCAGGTATGCGCGCCGATACCACCGGTTTCGGGCAGAAGCAGGTGGTACTCATTGTCCTCGACAGCGGCAACCACGTCGGTATCCCGCACCGCCATGAGGATCCGATCGACTACCGAACTCTTCGTTACTTCGGACCGAGTCGGCGACTCGACCGCCTCCGTGGATACGATGGCAAGGGAGAATCGTCGCCCGTGTCGACGTGCGCGGTCGATCTCCCGTCCAGCGACGTCCACGAAGTACGAGAACGTGTAGGCACTGGATGCGGGGTCCTTCATCGCCCCGCGCTGGCGTTGTTCTCGCTCGGCGAGCAACGCCAGCGTCATTCCAGCCTGGGCCGAGATGAGATCGAGCAGGGCCGGCGGAGCGGCCCCGGGGGCGCATTGGTCGAGGCGCAACAAGACAATACCCGTGTATTCCCGCTGGGCAGTCAGGCGCGAGACGATGTATCCGTTCTCGTCCGCGAAACGCAGCAGCTCCATGTCTTCGCAGTAGGTCGGAGCGACAGTGTCGGCGGGATGTGCGGCGGTGCGCACGAGTTGTCTGGATCCACCACCTGCGGCGAGATAGACGACCACCGAGGTCGCGCCAAGGCGCTGGTAGACGGAAACCAAGGACTGGGATGCTCGACGCTGGGATTCGGACTCTCCGAGCTCGAGCACGACTCGCGCCATGTCAGTCGCCAAGGCGGTGTCTTTCGCCATTTGGCGAAGCCGGTCCCGCTCGGCACGATCGGCGAGGCGCGCAGCTTCCTTGCCGAAGACTGAAAGCACCTCGTCGCCGGAAGGGGGCGCGAGGAGCAGACCACTTGCCCCGAGTGCCATGGCCTGGGTCGCCAGCTCGAGCTCGCGGGGGCCTGCACTCACATAAACTCGAATGTCGGAAATCAGCGCAAGAAGGTGGTGGACTACGGCAAGCCCGGTATCCACGCCCGCCCCCATGTCGACGAGAGCGATGTTCGGCGCCACTTCGACGGCGCGCTCCAAATCCTCGAGGCGCGGGGCGATGTCAAAGACGGTGTGCCCGTGCTGTTCTGCGAGACGATGAATCATCAAGCGGGAGGCCGGGTCTTCGCTGACGACCAGAACGGTGAGGCGCACAGGAAGCGAACTCATCTTTCTCCCTCCTCGCTCCCACAGGATGCGGGCGCACCGATCGCCGGCGTTGGCTCCAAAAGGTTGGAAGCCTCTTGGAGCGATCCGTCTGGCGTGAAAACCGAGGAGGTCATCGGAGGGCAGCCATCACTTCCGCTTCGGTGACTCCGCGCAAGGAGACGCGCTTCACCCGGGACGTCTCGCCAGAGACAACCGTGACGCGCGATTTGGGAAGGGAGAAGCAGCGGGCCAGAGTGGCAACGAGCTCGGCGTTGGCTGCGCCATCTACCGGAGGTGCGGCAACCGCGACCTCGAGGAACCCCAGCTTCTCCCCTATCACCCGGCTACGCGAAGCTCGCGGCTTCACCTTGACGCCGAGTATGACTGCGTTGTCGCTGGTTCGGAGCTCGAGGGGCATGACTGTGCATACTCTAACGGACGGAGGAGTCTTGTGCGTAGGGGGGACGACTTGGCTCCGCTTTGCGTGGTGGAGTGCCGGGTGGCCGCGAACGCCCTTCGACCTACCTATGCGCAAGGCGCGGGTCGTTCGCCCACTCTGGAGGTGGGGATTCGCGCTAGAGTCAGTGACATGAGAAAATGCCTGGTGTTATGGGGTCCTGACACCGCCAGCGCGTCGCGGTTGGCACGCGGCGTTGTGGCCAGAACGGGTCGACCGCTGGCCGACGGATCAACCAGTCTCAACACTGAATCGTCCGGGCTTCTCAGCCAACTGGACGCGTGTGCTGGGGGCATCCTGATTTTGGGGCCTGACGCGCTCCTTGACCGGACGCTGCGCCTGAGGGTACTCGACGCCGCAGTGGTCGTTGCGGCTCGTCCAAGATGCAGGGCGTCGTCTCCACTGGAGGAGTTGAAGAGGCCTGCTTACGATGAGGCACACCTGGCGCTCGACATCGACGAGGCCGATGTTGGCCCGGGGATCGAACGAATTGTTGAGTTGTGGGAACGTTCTCCGGTTGCGGTTGGGGCGGCGAACAGAAGTTACTGCGTCGACGTTTCGCCAGCCTGGCCCGAGGCCGTCGTTCGACGTTGTCTGCAGGGAGCCTCCTCGATTCTCTTCATCACCGACGACAACGTACGGCCCCTCCACGGTGACAAGGCGCTCGAGCTCCTCGGATCCATCGGCAAGCCGGTCGTAACCGTTGTCATGCCTGCGGGGGAACAGAACAAGAACCTCGTGACGGCAGGCCGGATTTGGGGAGAGGCGCTGGCTGGGGGGATCGATCGCAGGAGTGTGGTGGTGGCGTTGGGTGGGGGAGTCGTGACCGACGTTTCCGGGTTCGTCGCCGCCAGCTGGATGCGCGGGTTGTCGTGGATTGCGATTCCGACGACGCTGCTTGGGATGGTCGACGCTTCGGTTGGCGGAAAGACGGCCGTTGACTTGGAGCAGGCCAAGAACGCGGTTGGGGCCTTCTGGCAGCCGAGCGCCGTGTTCTGCGGAACCGAGGTGCTGAAGACGGAGCCAGCTCGAGGATACCGAAGCGCACTGGGGGAGGTCGTCAAGACGGCGCTCATTGGAGATCCCGAACTGTTCTCTCTTCTGGAGGAGCGTGGCGAGGACATTCGCAGCCGAAACGAGGTCGTGCTGAGTGAGATCGTCGCCCGTTGCGTGCGGGTGAAGGCCCGGGTGGTGAGCCTGGACGCGCTGGAGGGCGGGCTGCGAGCTACGCTCAATCTCGGTCACACGATTGGACACGCGCTCGAATCAGAGGGAGGCTATTCGACCCTTACGCATGGGGAGGCGGTCAGTCTGGGGCTTGTGGCTGCGCTTCACGTGGGAGTTGCGCTTGGTGCCACGCCGACAGAGCTACTGGAGCGGACGGTGCGGCTTCTTCGGGCTCTGGAGCTCCCAGTCGGCCTCGACCGCGCGGCGCTCCGACGCTCTGTGGAGCTTTTGGGCTACGATAAGAAGCGGGTCGGCCGAGACCTGTCGTTTGTTGTCGCACAAGACGTGGGAAGGGTTCACATCCACCGAATGAGCCTTGAGGAGCTTGTTCGGCGCTCGCAGGAGCTGGCCGATTCCCTGGGCGGCTGACCCACGGGCGGCTTCGATAAGGACTGACGTCTGGTACCCCATTCTTGGCGCGGCCGGAGTGACCGTCATAGACTGCGATCGGTAGTGCGGTTGCGGGTTCAGAGGTCGTGGCCGCATTTGGAGGTTCTCATGGCTCGCCCGGTTCTTCACTATCTGTCGGCTGCGCTTCTTGGGTTGCTCGGTTTTGGGTTGTCGGGTGGCTGCGCCGAGAGCGAGAGCATGCTCGTGATCCGGGGCGTGATTGCGTTGGAGGCGCCGGACTGTGTCGCCGAAGCGAGCGCAAGTACTTTTCACGTGTCGGGCGTCCTGGACCCGAACCTCACCAAGACGTATGTGGCCAATCTTCAGGTCGCGAGCCAGCTAGCCGCGCAGGGAAACTCGGAGAAGCTCCGGGCAGAGACGGCGCGTGTCACGATTACTGGGGCTGAGGTCAAGCTTAAGGCTCCGAACGGATCCCAGCTCAGCGGGGGCCACTATACGGTTACGGCGAGTGGATCCGTCGATCCTGCTCAGGGTGACCAGGCTGGGTTCGGAGTGGTTTTTGCGCCGCTCGTGCCCGATGTCGGGAGCTACATTGACCTCAGTGACGACGATCTGCCCAATCCGCTGGTGGTCGAGGTGCAGGTGTTCGGGTCGACCGTGGGGGGTCAGGATGTTTGGTCGAACTGGTTCACCTACCCGATCTACATCGACAGTCTCGTGTACTTCCCTTCGGATGCGATGAGCGAGGATGGCCTCTGCACGGAGGCCATCGACGAGGATGCGCCGTGTCGCGTTGGACAGGACGACCCGGTTCCGTGTTCTGTGTGCACGAGCGTGAGTGACACCTGTCGCCAGCCCGCCGGGTGAATCTTGCGGAGAGCGCAGGGACGCTCCCAGGCGCTCGACTCGCGTCGCGGCCCTCGTGTGTCGAAACGCGACGCGAGGGGACGTGCGGCGGGGTTCGCGCCTGGCGGGCTCGTACCGAGCAAGGGTGCCGGGACTGCGTTACTATCGGCTTGACCCCGACGTCGGGGATGACAGCGCGGCGCGGAGAGACGGCTGCGGAACTGCGCCCCGCGCCTGGGAGTGAGCGGTGCTGGTTGTGGTGATCGCGGTATTGGCGCCGCGGGAGTTCATGGGGACACGCTGTTGCTCGGATCCGATGCTCAGGGAACCGGACGCAAGTGCGCCACTGGGCCGTCAACGTCGGGTGGGGGAGGCGACTCGTCGAGCGCGGCATCAATGCGGTGGAGCAAGGATCGAAGGGCTGCCTTGGACCTTTCCTCCGTCTGTTGGCGACGTGTGCGCTCCTCGTCCAGCTCGTGCGCCAGCTTGAGTGCGACGAGCAGGAGGTTCTGCGGCGTCATCGCGCGTGAAGGCCCGGACACTTCGCGGAGGCGATCGTCCACCATTCGGGCCAGGCGGTGCAGCTCTGCTTCCTCGGCTGAAGCGACGAGGCGGTAGGACTGTCCGCCAATCTGAAGCTCCACCGGCGCTTGGGCCATCGGGTGCACGGTAGCACTCGATGGAATGCATGGAAATCCCCGGGTTATCCATATCTGCACATTTGATCACTAGACCTGGGAACGGCCAGCCGGACTGCCTTGTATTCGGTTGCTTTTCGCGGAACGGGGATCCGGGGGCTGCGGTGTTGCCCGCGTCCGGCTGACCCGGTGCAACCTTCGACTCGGCGCGTCCCGTCGCTGGAAGCCGGGGTGTCGGGGACCGCGCGTTGGGTCTTGGTTGGGTACCCCGCTCGTGTGCCGGCAGCTCAGTCGGCCTGAGTCCCGTCGGCACGGCGATCCATGGGTCACGGAGAGGAACCAGCCGAGTGCCCGACGTCGGGCGTGGTGTTTCACGTGAAACTGCGTCCTTGGGTTCACCTCCGTCCTTGGGTTCACCTCCGTCCTTGGGTTCACCTCCGTCCTTGGGTTCACCTCC
>CAYRKE010000010.1:0-83088 GCA_964424695.1 uncultured Polyangiaceae bacterium | reverse complement strand
CCAAGGCGAAGTCGATGCTTCGGGCGCGCGAGGCTCAAGCCCGTGGCCTGCTCGACGGGGCAGTGACTCACAACGGTCGCACCTACGACCAGCTCACCAACGCCGAAAAGGTCCACCTTCACCAGACCGACCGCGAGAAGTTCGATCGGATGCGCTTCTGGGGTGGCAAATGCTGACGGTGTTCATGACGCCGGCCGTGCCGGTGACGGTTGCCGGAACCATGACGGTTGGAGGCACGGCTACACCGTTCGTCGGAACCGCCACGTTCGCCAGCCCTCTGCCAGGCGTAATCGGATCCGGAAACCCGCGGTTTCTTGGGTAGATTCCCGTCGGAGCATCGCTCCGACCGCAACGTGAAGGGTGGGCCAGAGACCACCCCGTGGTGGAAGTCGGCACCACACCCCGTCGCTTATTGCCATGTTCTGGGCGACGGGGTTCACGTCCGCAGCTTTTGCAGCGACGCCAGCTGGTATTTACCCTCCCGGCTGGCGCCCGCGTTACCATGGGACCATGAGCGAGCTTCAGGACGATGACCTCATCAAAGGTTGGCCCGAGTTCGGCGAACTCGATGGGAAACGGGTCAGGCTCACCCGAGTGTTCGTGAAGAGCCTCACCCCGAGCCAGAAGGTCGAGCTCATCATCGGTGAGGGCGGGGACCGAATGAGGCCTTTCCGCTTCGCCTCGCAGGGCTCCGACTACGCGCTCAAGTGACGCCAAAAACCTGAATGGTTCCCACGTTCGCCCCGTCGTGGGGCGCAGCATTCCAAACGGCCGACACGGAGGTACGGACCCAGCATTCGGAAAGGAAGTGACCGAGTACTGGCTCACCGAAAGCGCCGCGCTGTTCGTCGCTGGTGACTCGAGTCCCTGGCGACGCCTCACGGGCCCCGGCGACGCCCAGCACACCCCCCACGGGGGGAGCAAGGGGGGATTCGACGGGCCACTCCGGGGTGGGTCTCCCCCCCCCTGTAACGTCATGGCGGGACTAGTGCGGCCGTACGGACTAGTGGCCCGGATCATGTGCGGCGGCCGTACGGACTAGTGGTGGCACTGGAAAACACGCAGAAGGCCCGAGAAAAGTGATGGGCGTTTCGTACGTGGTTTCGTACGCTTACGCGTGAGGCCGCGGGCTCACCTAAAAAAGTCATTGCGACATCTTGGGGGGTCGAGCCATAACCCTCCCATGACGTCGTTCGCAGTGCTCGCCACCCTCAAGAACCTTCTCGGCAACCGCGCACTGCTCCCCCTTCGGGAGCTTCGGGCGGCACTGCCAGGGATGAGCCGAGCAGCTCAGGACCAGGCCATCGCGGAGCTCGAAGCCGCCGGCCTCGTGTACCTCCACTACCACGATGCAGCCGCCGGCCAGACCGAGGCCGAGCGAGCCCCCTACATTCACCGCGGGAACTACTGGTTCCACGCGATTGCCAGGCGCCGGGCCGCCTGAGGCCACTAGGCCCCACACCGCCCCTCCGCTCCCCGAGAGCCGAGGGGCTTTCGAGGTAGGAGCACCAGCAGTGGCAATCCGCAAAGACACGAGCCAACGAATCACCAGCGTGCAGTTCAGTCCTCGCGACGAAGCCGCGATTTCCGCCCTCATCGAGCTTGAGGAGACCACCCGATCGGAGATCGTACGGCGTGCAGTACGCGAGTACGCGGAGAGGCGCGGGGTTCTCAGGCCCAAGCAACCGACAGCAGTCGACTGAAACAAGGCGGCCCCGGCGTGGCTGACACCACCCGAGGCCTGACCGACCCTAACAAGGAGGATCGATTCATGAGTGCTAGCAGGAAACCAACCATCGAACCCGTTCCCGGCGTGGGATTCCGCGTCCGGATTCGCTACGGCAAAGGCCTTCGGGACCGCTTTGCGATCAAGCTGGCGGATGAGACCGCGGCCTCGAAGCGCGCGGAAACGATGGCCGAACTGGCCCGCATGCTCACGAAGGCAGGCCACTCGGAGCAGTGCCCGCTCTTGTTGACGAAGTTGGGCGAGGCCGACGAGGGCAAGGCGCGGGAGATTCGGAACCTCGCCCAGAAGCTGTGCCTCGGACAGGCGAGGGTGGCGGGACGAGCCCCGGCTGACACCTTCCGCCAGCTCGCCGCGCAGTGGACGAGCGGAAAGCTCGCCGCAAGGTTCCCCGACCATGTAGCCGTAAAGAAGTCCGTCGAAAGCGACGTCCACCGGCTTGGAGTTCTTTACCGAACCATCGGCGATGTTCCCCTCGCGACCTTCCGGCTCGAGGATGCTGAGCGAGCCATGGCTAGCCTTCCCGCAAGCGCCCGGGCCCCGGCGACACGCCGGCAGTACGCCCAGCTCATCGCCCGCGTGCTGGGGCTTGCGGTCTACCCCTGCCGCATCATCCCTCGGAGCCCCATCCCCAAGGGTTTCCTGCCAGCCCAGAAGAGCCAGAAGGCCACGGCGTGGCTCTTCCCCGATGAAGAGCAACGGCTCCAAGCGTGCGCGGCCATCCCGCTCGAACGGCGCGTTCTGTACGGGCTGCTCGCGAGGGAAGGGATGCGAGTGAGCGAAGCGCTCGCGCTCCGGTGGAGTGACCTCGACCTTGACCGCGGAACGGTCCGCCTCGACACCAACAAGACCGAGGAAAGCCGGAGCTGGGTACTCACGCCAGGCGTGGCTCCCGCGCTCAAGGCGTGGCGTGGCTCCGCAGAGCCGCAAGACAGGCCGTTCGCGTGCTGCGAGGCGGAGCACCAGGCGGACCAATTCCGCGCCGACCTCCTGCTGGCTGGAGTGGATCGCCCCGAGCTATTCGAGCGCACCGAGCATCGGCGCCCGATTCGGATCCACGACTTGCGAGCGACGTTCGTGACCCTGTCGCTGGCCTCTGGCCGCTCCGAGACATGGGTTGCGGACCGCACCGGGCATCGGTCGACCTTGATGATTGGTCGCTACCGAAGACAGGCTCGACAGGCCTCCGAACTCGGTCTCGGCGAGCTCATCCGGCTCGACCTTGCCATCCCAGAACTGGCCAGTCGGCTCTGTCAGGGTGGGCCAAAAAGTGGGCCAGCTCTCTTCGGCGATGACGCTGGTGTCAGTGAGAAATCCAGCATCTTTTCTGCCCTAGTAGCCCCTCCCGGACTCGAACCGGGATGCCTTGCGGCGAGGGATTTTAAATCCCCTGCGTCTGCCATTTCGCCAAGGGGCCTGGGGTTTCCGTTGAACGACACGGGCTCGCTCGAGCGGAGTCTGAGCGAGCCTACCAGGTTCCGCGCGGCTGCGAAGCGGGAACCCACCAGAGCCAAGACCAAAGCCCCCCCGCGAACCGCATTGGGCTCGCGTCCACAGTCACCCACATCCGAGGGGGTATCCCGATGCACCGCAGCCCATTGGCGTCGCGCGCGTGCAAGGGATTCGGGAGCGTGGCGCCAGAGCTCAGTCCTCTTCTCGGTCCCGGTGCTCGTTCCAGTGACGCTTGGCTGCGGCATACATGGCTCGGGCAATCTCGTTGCGTTCGGAGTCCGTGACGTTCTTTGCGGCCTGCTCGACTTGCTCGACGGCGATCAGCTGGTCGACCCTCGCCCGGGCCTCCGACAAGGTCCCCGGCCATGCGCCGGCTGCTCGTCTGCCCTCGGCCTGGAGCGTCTCGCGCCACCTCTTCGCCCAATCGAGACCGAGGCTCGAGGCACGTTCCGCCAGCAGGAGCTGTCTCCGAATCGGAGAAGAGTCACGTTTTCCCATCTCACTGAGGATCCGCCGCCAGAGTCTCTGCCGGCCAGTCAAGCAAGAACCCGAGGCATGCGGGCACAGTGACTGGCCCGGCGCCAGGGCACCGAGCGGACCCGTCGTCCTTAGCCTGACGGGCACCGAAAGTCTCCCAAAAAGCGACACCAAGAGGCGTGAACAACGCGAGAATGACCGTGGTGGAGGCGCACAGTTCAAGCAATCCGCTCGCTGATCGTGCCCGTCCATCCAGTCGTTGATGGGACCGCCACTAGCTCCTCGATTTCCCCCCAAGCACCGATTGCCATTTGGAACGGGCGGCCCATTGGCCGTCTGGGCCGACTGAAGCTAGGGACCGCTGGGTGGATCAGTCTGCTGTCGGCTATTCTAGAGGCTTCTGAGCAAAGAGCGTCGATCCACACCGCCGTCCAGGGTGTCCTCGAGTCCGATGAGCCACTGCCCGACGGGGCCGATCAGTTACATGTCGTTCTCGCTCCAGTGTTCGAGGCTTGGCGAAACCGAGTTCAAGTGGCAGGTGTCCCGGAGTCCGTGGATGGTCTCGGATGCGTCCTCCTCCAACCATCGGTGGGGCAGCCCGTGGGTTCGACACTTGTACGGCCGAGAGGGGTCGATGCGGCACTCCCCGTCGCTTCCGAGGAGAGCGCAGGCGCCCCTGGGACGGGGTTCAGCCGAACGAAGGAGTGTCGCGAACCGCCGGCGGACGGCTAGGGCCTCCAGTTCGAAGACTGTCAGAGCATCCTGGCAGCATCCGTTCCCGTCCTGCATTGAGGACCGGCCGTGATCCGCCTCGCGCCAAGGGGCCACGGCGCGGGGTCCCACTGGGGCAATGCCCGACTGGGGGGCGCCCGGGGAGTTGCTGCTGCGCTCCGGTGCTCACGTACCCACGTACGCTCCGCTGTTCGCTGCGCCTCGCGCACGAGGCGGCTTGCGGTCGTGGCTTTCTGGGGCCGTGAACGCATACTCCTGGCAGCATTCGCCGCAGCCGCATCCGCATCTGAGCCCGCCGCGATGGGGGGTCATCAGGATGGCAGCAATCTTGCTGACCGCGGCGTGTAGCGCCTCGATTTCGCCGCCAAGGGACGAGGTGCTATCGAGCGTCATTCTGTGGCCCGCCGCTCGCTGCCGACCGTGTCTGGGAGAGCAGGCAGCTGCAACGGAAATGTCTCTCGAACATAGGCGTCGACATTCAGCAAGCGTTGGGTCCGGATGAGTACTCGAGCGAGACTGAGCATCTGCGAGGGGCTGAGGCCGAGCAGCCAGCGCCACCACTTCCGCTTGGAGTGGCTGGCACTGAGGACGTTTCTTCGCCAACTTTCGACGAACAACTCGAAGAATCGCTGCCGGCCGAGGCGGGGCTCGAAAAGGACGTGGTGCATGTCGTAGTGCTCGAAATCCCGGTCAACCAGACGCGGCAGCATCTGGTCGTAGAGTTGCGTTCCCGGTAGGGGGGTGAGTACGGTATATCCAAGCCGCTCGAGTCCAAGGCGGTCGACGAGAGCCCACATCGATTCGAAATCCGATTCAGTCCACTCTGGGTCTACCACGAAGTTTCCGGTCACTCCGCACTCCAGACGGCGCGCGACCCTTACGGCTTCTTCTGTGCGCTCGAGGGTCGAGTCCTTGTTCAGTGCCTCCAGCTGGGAGTCGGTGGCTGCCTCGAATCCGAAGAAAATGTCGAATTGGCGCGCCAGAGGGCGCCACGCTTCGACGACCTTCGGGTGACGCGCAACGGTGTCCAGCCTGCTCTGGACGAGCATCCAGTCCTTGCGGATGCCGCGGCGGCGAAGCTCTTGCGCCAGCTCCACGCTGCGGTCTGCGGGGTAGAAGAAGAGGTCGTCGACGATGAAGACGTTGTTGCCGACTCTCGCCAGGTCTTGACAGACCGACTCGATGTCGCGATGGCGAAAAGAGCGCTCGTGTCTCCGCCACGTGGAGCAGAAGTTGCATCGGAACGGGCAACCCCGCGCGGTTTCCACCGCCCAGACGGGTTGCTTGTGGACGCAGAGATATTGCTTTCGAAAGGGTTCGACCAGATGCCGCGCGGGCAGGAGTGCACGGCCGAAACAGGCTGTTGACGCTTGGCTGGCCCGGGAAGCTCCGGCGCCGGGCGGCCACGAAGGAGCGGCCCGACGGAGCGGGAGGGATATCCAGTGCCAGCCGGCGAGTCTGCTCGGATCGGTATCCGTGGCGAGCGCGTCGACCAAGTCGGGCAGTGCTCCTTCGCCGTCCGACAGACATACCGCGTCGACCCGAGAGTTCTCGAAGGGAGCAGGGAAGACCGAAGCCGAGTGGCCCCCGACCACGACCGTGGTGCTTGGTGAGAATTCCTTAACGGTCTCGGCGTTCCCGAGCACCGCCGGGATGTCGACCGCGTGCGTGCAGCTGATGCCGACCAGCTCGGGCTTGAACGAGCGGAGGACGCGAATCAGGGAAGCCGAGAATCGCAGATCGACGATTCTCACCTCGTGCGCGCGATCGAGGAGCTCAGCGGCCAGGTACTCGAGTCCCAGGGGTTCGACCTTGAAAAAGGGACCGAGTCCGAATCGTTCGTTGGGGCTGACGGGCCTGACGAGGAGGATGCGCATAGGCGAAATGCCGGGGGAGTGCGAGGACAGTGAGATGGCGGTTCAGGCCAGGGGAGCCGCGGGACCAGGGGCGGGAATCTGGCGCTGCGCGGAAAGTAGCATCGCCGGTTCGAAGATGGGTTGCGCTTCTCGCGGGGAGGGCTTATTAAGAGTAAGGTAGTTGTTCGAGGGGGTACTGGGAGCAACCAAGAAAGGCATCGCAATCAGTCTTGGCTGACTGCCTCGGATGACGAATACCAAAGACGCGTGACCCGGGTCTTCCTCCCCTGCCCGGGTTCCCCCACTGCGGCATGGGCCTCCCCCTATGCCGCAGTGCTTTTTTTGTTGAGCTCTGTCGAGTGCAGCCAATCGGCGGTGTTGGACCGTCGGGCTGCGAGCGCGCTGAGGTCAGTGCGGACGGCAGCCGTCGAGTTCGCGATCGAGTGCCCCCCAACTGGCGGCGACTGGTTGCTGCGCCTCGAACCAGGCAGAGTCGCTGTGGACGGCGGCGCTTGAGTCTGGTCAGACGCGCATCCACAGCGTCTCGTTCGGACCGGGCACGCGCCCCCGCGAATCTTGACCGACTCAATTGTCTGAACCAGGGAACGCCCTGCCCGTTGTCAGTGAAGCCTGGGGGCATTTGCACGGAGCAGGCGGCGATCCGGAGGGCCTCTGGAACCTGGCCCGCATGGGTTCCGTGGGCTGGGGTCGATGGGTTGCCAGCCGCCGATCGATTGGACTTGCCCCTCGATTGGACTTGGCCCTGTAGGGTGGCAAGTCCAGAGCGGCCGTCGCGGGTTGAGCAAGCGGGGAAGGCAACACGCCACCCGCGGGCGTGTGCTTATCGAACGGTGTCTACTGCACACCGGAAACTGGACAGGGTTTCAGTGGTTCGGCGACTATGGGCGCATGACAAGTCGTTCTGTCTCGTTCTCGGTTCTTCGACAGCTCTATTGGCTTGGTTCGGTTGGGAAGCGGCCGAGCGTTCGCTCGCTGGCCGAACGCACCGGAATTTCGCTGAGGTCAGCTGCGGACGCAGTTTCCTGGCTGGACGGGCAGGGTTTGGTGGATGCCGGCCGACTTCGTCTGACGCTGGCTGGCCTCGCGGTGGCAGTGTCGTCGTGCGCTCGATCGCGGGAGTCCGCTGCCTGAGCTCCGCGCGAGGCAGCCAGGAGACGTCTGCATCCTATCGGTCGGATGAGAGGGTTAGCGCCTCCGCGAGCGCCTGGATCGTTTGTGGCGCTCAGGGGGGTTCGGACGCGGGTGCGTCGTCGCGTGTTCGGGACGCGTTCCGGGTTTGGGTGGCTTGGACCGGGGATGACGCCCTTTGGAGAGCGTCATCAGAGTGCCGATAACGACGACCAAAAGGAAGCCGAATACGGCAATCGCTTGCTCTGCCGACATGACGCTAGGGAGTATAGCGGGGTTTTAGGGTAGAGTGCGATGGTGCTACGGGGTCCGTTAACAAGACTGTTGGAGCTGGTTCGGCGGGAGCTCGGTGCCGTTGACGCGCGATTCGAGCTTGGCGGGTTGCCCCCGACCGAGCCGACGACGATCTGGCATGGCCTCGACGAACAGTGGCGTCTCGTCGTGCTGTTCGATGAACCACCCGAGGCCCGGGTCGAGTTGGTTTCCAAACTTGAGACCCTGGTGCAATCCTTCGCCGTGACGACTGAGCCCGTGAAGCCGCCGTTCTCGAGCGTGCCACCGCCGGATCTCCTTGAGCGGCGCCTCGACGAAGTGGTGGGGGCCCTCGCCGATCTTGCGAGGGGTTCGGCGGCCATCGTGGTGGATCGCGCAAGCCCGGTGATTTGGGCGAGCTCCCGTCGTCGCGAAGGCGAGGAAGTCCGCGACTTGATCGAACTCGGCCGGTATTGCGACGAAGCGGCCGAAGCTGGGGTCGAGCTGGCTGCGGATCCGTCCGGCGACGCCCAAGTCCTGTCCCGTTCCCTGGAGGAGAGGTTGGGTCCCGTCGTTGCGCGGCGACTTGCGGGCGAGCTGGTCGCGGCCACTGCGGAGGACTGGCAGGCTCGGGCACTGCTTGCGCGCGCCGTTGCCGAGGTTCGTTCCGAGCATGCCCGTGAGCCGCGAAGCCATGGCACGGTCGACGGGGGGGCTTGGGTGGCTCGTTCCTTTGCCGGTAACTACTTGCTCATCGTCACGTATGTCGGTGATGTTCCCGAGTTGGCTCTGGAACGGGGGCTTCACCGAGCGCTTCCCCACGTCGAGGCTCTTCTTCTGCGACTGCCTCCCCATGACCCCGGACCAGCAGGTGCGCGTCGGGCTCTGCGGCTGGTTCCGAAGCACTGAGTTCTGTCGGGGTTTCCTGGATTGGAAGTTGGGCCGGGATCCCGTTGGGCCGGCTTGTGGTGGAGCGGGCGGGCTCGCAAAGACGGTGCTTTCGACTAGGCTTTGCCCCCGTCCAGCTCACGCCCTGGCGCCCTCTACCGGACCCAGCAGGCCAACCGAGGTCGAAACCCAGTGACTCCCACCGTCAACGAACGCGCGACGTCGTCCGAACCCATTGTTCAAGCCAGCACGGACTTCATTCGAGACATAGTCGTCAAGGACATTGAATCGGGCAAGCACGGCGGAAGCGTCGTGACCCGGTTTCCTCCCGAGCCGAATGGGTACCTTCACATTGGTCATGCCAAGAGCATCTGCCTCAATTTCGGGATCGCTCGGGACTTCCGAGGGATCTGTCATCTCCGGATGGATGACACCAATCCGACGGGGGAGAGTCTCGAGTACGTCGAGTCCATCCAGCGCGACGTTCGCTGGCTCGGGTTCGACTGGGCCGACAAGATGTTCTTTGCGTCTGACTACTTCGAACGGCTCTACCTGTTTGCCGAGGAGCTGGTTCGCAAGGGAAAGGCTTACGTCTGCAGCCTGAGCGAAGAAGATATCAGAGCATATCGCGGCTCGATCACCGAGCCGGGCAAACCCAGCCCCTACCGAGATCGGACAGTCGAGGAGAACTTGGATCTCCTGCGCCGGATGAGGAACGGAGAATTCTCCAACGGGGCGCACGTACTGCGCGCCAAGATCGACATGGCATCGGCCAACATGAAGATGCGGGATCCGCTCATGTACCGAATCCGTAAGGTCGAGCACTATCGCACCGGAAACCATTGGAGCATCTACCCGCTCTATGACTTCACCCACTGCCTATCCGACGCTCTCGAGGGGATCACGCACTCGATCTGCACTCTGGAGTTCGAGAACAATCGTGAGCTCTATGACTGGTTCTTGGACAATGTCGATGTGCCCTGTCACCCGCAACAGATCGAATTCGCGAGGCTCAACCTCACGTACACGGTGATGAGCAAGCGACGCCTGCTGGAGCTCGTTCGCGACGGGCACGTTTCGGGTTGGGACGATCCACGCATGCCGACGATTGCTGGGCTGCGTCGGCGCGGGGTTACTCCATCGTCCATTCGTCTGTTCGCGGAAAAAATCGGGGTTGCGAAGAACAACAGCACCGTCGATGTGGCACTGCTCGAGCACTGCATCAGGGAGGATCTCAACCCCATGGCTCCCCGCGTAATGGCAGTTCTCGAGCCGCTGCGAGTCGTCATCGACAACTATCCCGAGGGGCAGCTGGAAGAGCTCGATGCGCCCTTCTTCCCACCCGACATCGGCAAGGAGGGGAGTCGCAAGGTGCGATTTGGTCGCAATATCTGGATCGATCAGAGTGATTTCATGGTGGAACCAGCCAAGGGGTTCCACCGACTGGCGCCGGGGCAGGAAGTGCGGCTGCGCCATGCGTATCTGGTCCGCTGTACCCGATTCGAGCGCGATGCGAGCGGGAAGGTGGTCGAGGTGGGGTGTACCTACGATCCCGAAAGTCTGGGGAAGCAGCCCCAGGATCGGAAGGTCAAGGGAACGCTCCACTGGGTGAGCGTAGCGGACGGGCGTGATGCCGAGGTCCGCGTTTACGATAGGTTGTTCAAGACCGAGACGCCCGGGGCTTCCGGTTGTGACTTCAAGGACGACTTGAATCGGGACAGCCTGGTGGTGACGCACGCAAAAGTGGAGCCCTGCGCCGTGCAGGCGACGCCGGGAACGCACTTCCAGTTCGAGCGGCAGGGCTTCTATTTCACGGATCCCATCGACCACTCGTCTGAGCGACCCGTATTCAGTCGCGTGGTTCCGCTGAAGGACACCTGGGCGAAGATAACCGCCCGCGGGACCGCTGCGGTCGACCAACCGCCGACCGAGGCTCCCGCCGTGAGAGCATCGGGACAGGCGGATTTCTCGCACCGGAAGGCCGATCTGAGTGACGCGGCACGTGAGCTCGTGAGTAGCCACGGTATTGGCGAGGAAGATGCTCGAGTCTTGGGCGACAATGCTGGGCTGAGAGTGATGTTCGACGAAGCCCGACAGCGATTCGGAAATGCGCGCGGTTTGGCGGCGTTCATCGTCAACGAGGTGCGAGCGGTGAGCAAGGAGTGCCCAGGAGGGCTGCCCTTCACCGGCGTGGAGGTTGCTGAGCTCCTAGAGCTCGCTCAACGCAACGTCATTTCGACGACAACGGCGAAAGCAGTGCTCGGCTATATGGCACGTGGCGAGGGCTCGCCTCAGGATATCGTCGAGCGGCGCAGCTTGGCCCAGATCGGAGACCAGTCCGCGCTGGAGCAGCTGGTCAAGCGGGCGATCGACGCCACACCCGATCTGGTGGAGCGCTACCGAGCAGGCAACAAGAACCTTCTCGGTGCCTTGGTGGGCCAGGTGATGCGGCATGCGGACGGCAAGGTGAATGCGAAGACCGTTCGCGAGCTTCTCTCGTCGCTGCTCGACGGCCAGAGCAGCGGTCAGGTTGATTGATGCGCAAAATCAACAACCTAGAGCAACGAACTGGGCGCAGATCTCGCTAGAGGCGGCGCTGGACCCGCTCCCTGGCTCTGCAGGGGGTGCGTTTCCGGCGGCGCCTCAGCCATCGGCACCCTGACCGAAGCACCGGGGCTCGGGCCTAGCGGCAGCCGGGACAACCGTCTCGCAAACCTCGGACGGCGGTGCTGTCGATCTGGTCTGCCACAAGCTCCATGATCTCCAGCGCGATGTCTGTTGGCTCTTTGCCCTCGGTATCGACCCGGTAGTCACTCACCTGATCATAGAGCGGGCGACGTCGCGCCAGCACCTCCTCGACCTCTTCGGTGAAACTCCTGGCAGCGGTGAGGGAGGGGCGCTGATCATCGGCAGCAATGCGCGCCACGATCGCGGCCGGGGAAGCCTGAAGCCAGACGACTGGGCTGCTCTCGATGAGAAGGCGAAGATTGGCCTCGCGCTCGACGACGCCCCCGCCGCAGTCGAGGACGATCTGGCGATGCTGCAGCAGCTCTCGAAGCACGGTCTCCTCAAGGTCTCGAAACCCGGACCAGCCTCGCTCCGCTACGATCTGCGGTATGGACTGCTGGCTCCGAGAACAGATCTCAGTGTCGGAGCTTGCGACACTCCACCCTAGTCGTTCCGCAAGTATTCGGGCAACGGTGCTCTTGCCCGTGCCGCGGTAGCCGACGAGAACGACCCTCATAGCCGCTGCTCCAACGTCCGACGCATCAGTTCCACAGGTGCCTTGGCACCTGTCCAGAGCTCGAACTGTACGATAGCCTGGCCCAAGAACATCTCGAGTCCGGGGACGACCGTGCAACCGGCGGCCTTCGCATCGCGAAGCAACTTCGTCTCCCGCGGGTTGTAGACCGCGTCGAACACGGTGAGCCGGCTATGGAGGTGCCGAGGATCCACCAGCGAGGAATCGACGTTGGGATGCATGCCGACCGGCGTACACTGGAGGAGGAGCTCCGCGGTGGCGAGCTCATGCTGCAGGGCTGAGCTGTCGAGCTCGCTGCCGCGGACTGGGCACCCTCCGAGCCGGCGCGTGTCCTCGACCAGCCGCACCCTCTCGTCGGCGACTGGGCTGATGATCACGATCTCCCGCGGTGTAGCCTCCATCGTCAAGGTGATTGCGAGTGCGCGGGCTGCTCCGCCTGACCCGAGAATGACCACCTTGCGTCCTTGGGGATCGGCGCTCGAGGTTCGGAGCGCGGATAGCGCGCCGCGGCCGTCGGAGTTGTAGCCGGTCATCCGCGAGTCCTCGACGACCACGGTGTTGATGCAGCCGATCCCTCGGGCAATCTCATCGGCGTCATCTACGAGTTGGAGGGCGGCGATTTTATGTGGAACGGTGATACTCAACCCTCGGTAGCCCATTGCTCGCACGCCGCGCATTGCGTCGGCCAGCTGCTGCGACGCCACGTCGTGCGCCACGTAGACGAATGGCAGACCTAGCGCTTCGAATGCCGCGTTGTGGAGCGCTGGGGAAAGGGAGTGACCAACGGGGTGCCCAAATATGGCGCACACCCGAGTCTTGGGGGTGATTTCTCGCATGGAAGTGAATCCTGAGCCTGGGATACCTGGGTTCGCACCCCTCGACAAGGGTAGATGCCACGCCTAGCGGGGACGCGGCAAGGCTCAGCTGCTACTCGAATACTCTGACGTCGAGCCCGGCGGCACGAATGCGGCTTGCCAGCGATTCGAGCCAGGGGCGCGAAGCCGGCTCGAGAGTCTCCGCCTCGGCTTGTTGTGATGGGCGGGCGAGGTTGTAGAGGAGGACTCCGCGGAGTCCGGGGGCACCCTGGACGGATTGGAGCCCGCGGATGTACTCGTCGAACTCGTGCTCATCCGGGTCGCGCCCGTGGCGTGCGAAGGCGCACGTCTGCACGAAGGTCGGGCACAGAGACGCGCACAGTCGCAGACGCTCGAGGTGGCGGCCGGGATCCAACGCGACCGAGTTGACCTGGGCGAAACCTTCCTTGGTGCCGCGGTCGAACTTGAACCAGACCGTCCCTCCGAGGCGGGCAAGGGCGACGACGCCTGCTTGCACCTCGGGCTTGTGGAGCTGCGACCCGTTGGTGATGAGCACCACGTCGATCGAGCCGAGCAGGGCGAAGCGTTCGAGCGCGCGCCCGACAAGTTCGACCGCATCGGAGAAACTGGGGCTCGTCGTAGGCTCCCCGTTCCCGGAGAAGGCCACGTCCTTCAAGGCTCGCGCGTCCGCTGGAACGGCCCGTTCGAGAAAATCGCCGTTGACGATGGCGTCCAGCATTCGCGTGAGCTCGGTTTCCAGAAGGGGGAGCTCGATGTGTTCTCCCCTTCCGCGTACGAGCCCTGGGACCTGGCAGTATACGCATCGCCAATTGCAGGCCGAGTTGGGGTTGAGGTTGATGCCCACCGACACTCCGCCCGCCCGCCGTGAGACGACCGGGTAGACGTAGCGCATGCCAGCGATGTCTCTCGGATGAGCACGGGTCGTGAGGGGCAGAGTGGGGGGCCAGTCTTCGGTCAAGTCGTGTCCTGTCGACGGTTGTGGTGCAGGGGCCGGTGCGTTCTGGCGTGGGCTAGTCGAGGAGTACGAGCTTGATGGGTACTTCGATGACGGACTTGCCGCGGGCTACCTTGAGCGCCACTGTGTCACCGGCGCGATGTTGGTCCAGGGTGTTGTACAGGTCGTCATACGTGTTGATCTGGGTGGAGCCAATGCCGACGACAACGTCTCCGAGCTCCAGGCCTCGTGGCCCTCTTCGGAGTCCGGCTAGTCCGGCCTGCGCGGCCGGAGTACCCGGTGTTACGGCGAGTATGACGACCCCCCGAATGCGGAACCGCTGTTCGAGGCGCTGCTGGGGATCGATTTCCACTCCGATCCCGACCTGTTCGACCTTGCCCTTGCTCACGAGCTGGGGCACCACGCGCGCAATGGTCGACGCCGGCACGGCGAATCCGATTCCCGCCGATGCGCCGCTACGGGAGTAGATCATCGTATTCATCCCGAGGAGGTTACCCGAGCTGTCAAGGAGGGGGCCTCCAGAATTGCCGGGGTTGATGGCCGCGTCAGTCTGGACCATCTCGCGGATCTTCACGCCCGCCACCCCTTCCACCTCTCGTCCAAGCGCGCTCACGACGCCCGTCGTGAGCGTCTGATCGAGACCGAATGGATTGCCGATTGCGATCACCTTCTGTCCGACCTCGACGGTACCGATTCTGGACGCGTGCGCGATCGGGTGAAGGAGCTCCTTCGGAGCATCGATCTTTAGAACGGCGATATCCTTGCGGGGTTCGACGCCGCGGACGAGAGCGTCAAAGGTCTGATGCCCCTGGATGGTGACGGTGAGCTTCTTCGCTCCCTGAACCACGTGGAAGTTGGTCACCACGTGACCGTCCGTGTCCCAGATGAAGCCAGAACCGGAGCCGGCGGGCACTTCCGTTGCGCGCCCTCCCAGCCAATCTACAACATACTGATGCTGGGTCACGAAGACCGCCCCAGGCGCTGCTTTCTTGAAGACCTCGATGGTGTTGCGCTCGTCTTCCGTGCGCATCCGAGCTTGAGCTGCCGGGTGACTGCTGGGTTGACTCGACGTTGCGGCCTGAGTTGCCGGAGCGGCGTTGGCGGAGGCGGCTCCCGTCGTGCCGCTCGGCGCGCGGCACGTGATGAGAACGAACGCGAAGAGAGCACCCAATGAGAAGACTGACAGTGCTGGAATGATCGGCAGACGCTGTGGCATGGCCATGGCTTCTTGTATCGGAGCAGGAACAGGCTCGCCAGGGTGACGAGCTGTCTGCTGGCGGGTGAACCGAACCGCCCCCTCCGGTCGGCCCGGCGAGCCAGCCCGAGGCGACCCCCCCGTGTCTGTTGCAGGAGAGAAGGCCCCGTTCGGCGCTGCAAGTGCCCTAGTGGTTCGACCAAAGCCAATAACTTCTAGTGGAGTTGAGAATTCATCGCACCCTTTTCGGGCACGCGCCGGGGGCGCTGGTTGACGGAGACGGGGACGGCTCATAGGATTGACCGATCGATTTGCCCCTGTCGTCTCAGCATGTGCGGAATTTGTGCTTGTGTTGGCGGGTATCATTGGGGCGCGCAGGGGCCGGAGTCCCAGAGGGGGCTCCGCAGTGATCGCTAACGAACAACTTGGAATACTCAGCGCTGTCGGACTTCCCGGTCCGAAGGTCGATGGGGAGCCAGGAAACGGCGCGTAGCAACCACACGGGACTGTATGAACGCTTCGCAATGGTACATCGCAGTCGCGGGCCAGACATCTGGACCCATGGAAACCGAAATGGTGCTGGAGGGCTTGAGGCAGGGGAGCGTTCCGCCATCTGCTCACGTCTGTCCCGTTGGGGCTGCGGCCTGGATTCCCATCGCGGATGCGGCGCCGTTCTGTGACAGCGTGATGCCGAACGCAGCCTGCGGCGGTTCGGGCACTGATGTTGCGGGCTACGAAGCGTCAGAGGGCGAGTCGGCTCAATGTGACGGCGACGACGTGGATCGCGGCGGCCTCGATGCGCGTCGGCAACCGCCGCTGTCTGCCAGACAAGGCAGGCAAGCGGCATTGGATTGGACCGACCCCCTGCTCGGATACTTGGCGCATTGGCACGACGCGAGCCTCCCTCCGGAGTCCGTGCTCATGCGCGAGCTCGACATGGCGCCGCCGGAGGTACTGATCCAGCAGCAGGCGGTATGGAACCTGACCATCTGTGTCGCCCTGGGCTCGGACGCCCTGTCTGCCAAAGCAACCGAGGTCTTGTTCACTACGTTGGAGCGGTTCGGTCGCCCCGACAGGTTTGCATGGGTTCTGAGGGCGCTTCGGGGCAAAGGGTTCGTCGCTTCCGAGATCCCGAACGATGCAGCCCAGCGTGCGGTCGACAGGCTGATGCGCGCGTGTCCTCCAGGGCTGCTGGCTGCGATGGGGCGCAGCGACACGACGACCATGCACTAGTCTTCGGGCGCAGCGGTCCTCCAATCTCGCGAGGATCCGCTGGCGGCTGCCTCCGAGACGACGGGCCGCAGGCCATCCGTTCGCCGGATGGGGGAGGGGGGGCACGGCTGGCGGTGACGGCGGTGAACTGGTCCTCTTGCTCCCTTCGCTTTCCGTTCCTGACCACTTCCTGGTAGGAGTTTTCCCAGTGTCTTCGAGGCCATCAGCGCTCAGGGGGTCGGTACGAGAGCACCGGAGCGCAGGCGCAACGCTCCGCGCGGGGCGGATCGCGGCCGGTCCTCCAAGCAAGGCGTGAACGGATACGACTCGGGTTCCGTGCTTCCTGGGGTCGGATGACGCGATGGCGCCCGACAGTAGTAAGCAGCGGGGCTTCGCCAGGGCTAACCGGTGCCAGGCAGCGGTGCTGTCTTCGCGGCAGGGACTGTTCCTGCAGACCCTGGTGCTCGGGCGTTGGGCGGAGTCAGCGGGTAGATGACGGTGAGCTCTCCTCGAGCGGGGCGGAAGGCGACGGCGCGGTTGGGGTGTTGGCTACTGTCGAAGTGGGGGAACCAGGGTAGCGCTTGCCATACGCTGGTGTCCTTTACGTACTCGCGGACAATGAGGTCCACGGCTAGGTAGCGGCCGCCGGTGGCATCCCGGAGGGCGGGGCCGAAGGTCCACCGTTCACGGCCCTCGCGGGGGACCAGATCGTTATGCATGAGGCCACCATAGGTTAGAATGAGCCCCTTGGTGCCGCGCATCGCCGATAGGCCGAGGAGAGCCTTCACCTTCTGCTGGGTGAGCTCGGCGGTCATCTCGAGCATGACGCTGATGTCGTCTGCGCCCGCGGCGAGGATCCTCTCGTATTGGCTGCAGCTCGGCTGCAGAACGTGCGGCCTGATACCCAGATCTTTGGCGCGCTGCGCCAGCGCCAGGTACTCGTTCTGATCTGACTGGGCTTGTGGGCGAGTCACTTCCTCCTGCTTCTCGACTACCTTGGTCTCCGTCTCTCGACATTCAGGGTTCGGTATCATCAGCTCCAGGACCAAGTCTGAGCTGCGCCCAGCAAACACCGGTAGGATGGTTTCCGTGAATCGTTGTGCAGTGGAGGGAATATGTTCGGTACCCTGTTGGGCGTGGGCTTCGCCGAATGAGACGACCTGAACATCGGGGGCGAGCGCCGAAACCAGGCTCAGTTCGACGCTTGCATATAGCCTGCAATCGAGAGGCCCACAGCTGGGTGCTTCGGTCACGTCCGCCGCGGTTCCGGCGGGGGGGGACTTGACCTTCGGTGACTCGGGGGCCGACCTTTCGGTGCGTGGCGAGCCCTGCGCTGGCGTAGGAGGCGAGGGCTCCTTGGAAGCTGGACGATCGCACGCTGAGCTGAAGAGGAGACTGAGCGCGCAGAGGGCTGGACGGTAGGCTTTCATGGACTTCCCCGGGGCCACGAGAGGATCGGCCCGGTGCTTTGGATGGGGCTCTAGGAACGCTCTTGGGTTCTACTCAGCATTGCCTCGATATCGAGGAGGGCTCGACTGAGGGCGGCTCGTCCCCCCTTGCCAGCGTAGGCACAGGGTAGGGCGACGTGCCGGGCCGCGGTGACTAGCGGGTCTGAGTGCTTGTGAGACAGGGAGCCTTCGAGCATCACCAGGGCCGCCACTCGCCCTTCGCGGATGCGTCTCTCCAGGTTTCCAATGGCATGGGTGCCTTGCCGAGTCGTGTCGATCCATTCAATCTGGTTCTGGAAGCGGTCGTCCAGGCCCGCTAGGCGCTCTGGGTGTGCCACGCCTCCCACGATGACGAGCGGTGCGTGTTCCAAGGCTCGGCTGAGTCGCTCCACGGGCTGGCTGGCGATCGTGATCGGCGACGCGGCCGTGCCGTGGGGGAGCGCAGGTGCGGCGGGGGTCGGTGGGCCCCTCGTTTCTGCTGCTGCACGGCTCAGGCCATCGCGTTGCCCCTCCGACGTCGAGGCTGTTCTCAGCTCGGGAAGGCTTTCCACCAGGCTAAGAAGGCGTCGGGCCTCGCTTGTGGCATCGAGATCCGACCCGGACGCTGGCGCCTTGAGCTGGTGGTCGTTCGCGAACGTGCGGGCGATGCGCTGCTCAATCGCAGACACGTAGCGGGTGAGCGCCTCCTGCACGGCATCGGCTGGAGCAAGCGCCTCCAAGCGTCGCGCGTTGAGAGCTGAACGGACGCTTTCCACGAGAACGTCTAGAGGGGCGAAGGGAGGGGCCATGGCACGGGCGATTGGGACAGAGAACAGCCCACAGTATAATGCGTTTCGGCTCGGATCCTTGGCTGGAAAATCGCGGTGCAGGGGGCACTCAGAGGCGCGCTTGAACGACAGGCAGGTTGTTTGTCGTTCAAGAACAAGCAACTAGAGCACCGATCGAGCTGCGGCATCGATCCAAACGCCTGTCTGCGCGCCTCGCCCAGCCCGGGCGCGCGGAGGCCGTCGTCTTCTGCGTCAGCCGGACTGATCGGGGGTCTGGCAGGGCTTGGCTTGCGCTTCGGCGTTTCAGCGACTAAGCTGTCTCCCGGTCATGCAAGGACCCTCCCCCTATCTAGCCTACTTGGGCTTCTACTTTGCCGACAGCCGGCGTCAGGGGATCGTCTAAGCAGCCGAACGAACGAGTCGCTCTCACCCCTGGTCGCCAACGGTGCCCGGGGGTTTCTGCTTTTGTGGTGAACCCATGTACCAGACCAACAATGTCCGCGTTCTCGACGTCAAGCCGCTGCTGTCTCCCGACGAGCTGAAAGCCGAACTGCCCATCACGGATCGGGCGGCGGAGGTCGTGTACGACGCACGCGAAGCTGTCAGGGCGGTGATCCATGGGCGAGACACGCGCTTGCTTGCACTCGTGGGTCCCTGTTCGATCCACGACGTTCGGGCGGCGCTCGAGTACGCGGGTCGCCTGCGGGCCATGGCCGAGCGCCACCGTAATGAGCTGCTGGTTGTGATGCGCGTGTACTTCGAGAAGCCACGCACCACGGTTGGGTGGAAGGGGCTCATCAACGATCCCCATCTGGATGGGACATTCGACATTCCGACGGGACTGCGCCTGGCTCGGCGTTTGCTGCTCGATGTCGCCGACCTGGGGCTGCCGGCGGCGACCGAGCTCTTGGATACCATCGTCCCGCAGTACATCGCCGATCTGGTGAGCTGGGCGGCCATCGGTGCGAGGACGACCGAAAGCCAGACGCATCGCGAGATGACTTCCGGAGTCAGCATGCCTGTGGGGTTCAAGAACGGTACCGATGGCAGCCTGGGGATCGCGCTCAACGCCATGCTGGCCGCGTCGAGCTCCCACCATTTCCTGGGCATTGATGGCGCAGGTCGCGTGAGCGTTCTTCGAACCGCGGGCAACCCAGACGGACACCTGGTGCTTCGCGGCGGCGCCGGGGGACCCAACTACGACGAAGCGTCCATTCGCGCGGCCGCGGCCGAGCTTTCGAGAGTCGGGGTGAATCCGCGCATGATCGTCGACTGCAGCCACGACAATAGTGGCAAGAACCACGAGAAGCAGCACGAGGTCTTGAGCTCGGTAGCTCATCAGTTGCGATCGGGGTCGCGGAACATCTTGGGCGTCATGGTGGAAAGCAATCTCGTCGCGGGCAGCCAGAAGCTGATTGAGCGGAAGCGACTCGAGTACGGCAAGAGCATCACTGACGGGTGCGTGGATTTCGCCACCACGGAGTCGATGCTGGATGAGTTGGCCGATGCTGTTCGAGCCTCGCGACACGCACGCTGAGATTTGTCGGCCCCGCATTCTCATCGCCCCGCATTCCTTGTCCCAGCGAGAAGCGGGATTGTGTCTGCTCTGCTCTATTGAAACGGGGGCGAAATGGTCGTTCGACGGCCGTTGCGCGGACATTCGGGCGCCTTGTCAGCAACCACATAGACTGCATACTCTCCCCGCATGATGGCGCAGAAGCGGTCACTATTCCTCGTCGGGGGGGTGTTCGGAGTGGTCGTGGCTTCCTGTTCTCAGGGCGACGGTGTGGGGTTGCTTGGGGCGCCCCTTCCGGGCAGCATCCCGGGTGATGGTGGCGCGCTCGACCCGGGTGGCCTCGGTGGTGCCGTCAACGCCTCTGACGATAGGTACGTGACGACCGGTGGCGTTGCTGTTGATGCGACGGCGGTGGCGCCAGCGACGCTGGACGGCTTCTGGAACGTGGCAGTAACGGATCTCTCGGGCGTCACCAACACGATGAGCATCGACATCAGTCCCATCGCGTTCACCGTGGCGCACTGGTCTGGGTTTCTGCAGATCGCGGGCAACGCGACCCTATCCGCCTTCGGGGTCAGTCACCAGGCGGGGGCGCAGGCCCGGTATCTCGTGGCCAATCATATGTCCATTATCGACATGGACTTCGGGGTGATTCCGTTCGCGCTCTCGGGTCGTTGGTACCTGAGCAACGATCCGGACACGGGCCGCTCGTGCGAGTCCGTGTTGAATCCGACAACGCTCAAGGCGCACTGCAACGAGGTGTTTCCGCCATCTTGGATCGGTCCCATGACGGATGGGTGGCTGGACGGAATGAAAACCTCGGAGCTAGTATCGGTGTTCGGTCAGCTGGGCGGTGAGTGGCAACTCGACTTCTTGGATGGGGGGAGTTGCGTCGCTCGATTCGAGCACACGACCATGGGGATCACCTGCACCGGTACCGGCCGTCTCGACGGCACTTCGGCCATCACCTTCAATGGAGATACAGCGAGTGGATACACGGCTCGCGGAGTCGAGTTCTCCGCGGTCCGCCAGTAGTGACCGCGCGAACGGACGCTCGGGCTCGTGGGCCATTCTCTCGACGTTCAGCTAGCTTCGCACTCGTGGGTCTCGCGTTGGCGGGCGTAGCGGGACATCTCGTGTGGTCAAGGAGCAGGGAAAGCTCGATGCGGGCCAGGCGGTCTCTGCGTGTGGGACCCAGTCTTCAGACTGTCCCCGCGTCCCTGAGCGGACCCGGTCGGACTCGGAGTTCGCTTGCCGCGTGGCTTCTTCTGAGCTCGTTGCCCCGAGGGGTGCAGGACGAATTGCTGGACATCGTGGAGCTCGGACTCGACTCAATCGAAGCCCAGGCGCAGCCCGTGGGGATAGACTTGAGCTCTGACGAGCTTCGGGGCGAGATGCGGCGGCTTCAGTCGAGGATACTGCCGTCCTACAACGCCGCAGTCCATCTGTCGGCATGGCCCTGGCCGCTTGGCGAGAGCCCGCATGTCGTAGTTCCGACCAGAGATGCACCGGTTGCTGCAACGGCGATGGTCGCGATACCAGGCGACGGCCGCGTCGCGTCGCCCGGCGAACGAGCGGCTCGGTTCGCTGCGTGGCCCCTGTCGTACGGCCTCGTGCTGGCAACCGGGGGCGCCGTGGAGGTGGACCGATTGCGCGCCGCGCTGGGGGATGCATTGCTCGGGGTCTCGAGTCCACCAGCGCTCCTCGTGGACGTCCGAGTGCAGAATTTCGACGAGGGGTTGGTCCCGTCCGACCGGCTCTTGAAGATCCGAAAGCGCGCATCGGCCCTGGCGGTTCGAATCGACTGGACCAAGCTTTCAGCCAAGTACCCCCTCGAGGCGCAGCTCCTCGAAGGGCTTCAGGGGGAATGGCCGCAACCGCCAGCACTTCCGTGGTTTGACCTGAAGGTGGGGGAGCTCTTCATCGCCCCCAAGCTGGGGTCGCTCGCGCGCCGAGCGGAGCTATGGGCCGTGGTCGAGGCGGCGGTGCGTCGAGCTCGGGTGCGAGTGGTTCGCCGCGCCGGTTGAAGGGTGTGACGCTCCACTCCGGCTGCGCATGGGAGTCTCGGGCACAGGATTTCTGGGGTAGCGCTCGGATACGAAAAACTCGCGTCGTGTCAGGCCAGTCGCGCTATATCCCGTTTGCGCCATGCGAGCGGTCGTACAGAGAGTCGAGCGGGCAGAGGTGTCGGTGTGCGGAGAGGTCGTGGGCAGAATCGACCGGGGGCTCTGTGTTTTCGTCGGGGTGGGGCGTGATGACCAGGCTGGAGACGCCGCGGTCTTGGCGGAGAAGGTGGTGGGACTCCGCATCTTCGAGGATTCCGAGGGACGGATGAACCTCGGAATCCGAGATGTGGGGGGATCCATCCTCTGCATTTCGCAGTTCACGCTCTACGGCGATGTCCGTCGGGGTAAACGCCCGAGCTTCATCGAGGCCATGGCACCCGACGAAGCGCGTGCCCTCTTCGAGAGCTTCTGCGAACTGTGCCGGAAGAGTGGCGTTACGGTAGAGACCGGACAGTTTCGCGCAGACATGCGGGTGAGTCTCATCAATGACGGACCCGTGACCATCCTCATCGATTCGCGCAAGGCATTCTGATCCTCGTCGGAGGTTCTCCGGCGCCAGCTACTCTCGATGGGGCATCGAGTGGAGATGCGCCGGTGCCCCTGTGCGATGGCGCCGCCAGGCGCGCGGACTGCATGACGGCGCAGGACGGTGTGGCGCTTGGGGCGGTCCGTGGGCGGGGGGCTCGAACCGCTACATCTTCTCTGGGACTGCGATCCCCAGTAGCCCAAGGCTCAGGGCGAGGGTCGAAGCAACGACGTGGCTCAACATGATGCGGCTGTTGCGCTGGGTATCGGTGCTTGCCGTGAGAACCGGGCATTTTTCGTAGAAGCTGTGGTACGCGGAAGCAAGGTCGTACAGGTAGTTGCAGAGTCTGTGCGGCTCGAGGCTCTCCTCGACGCCCTCGAGGACGGCAGGTAGCTGGAGGAGGGTGAGCGCGAGCGTGCGCTCCTCCGCCGCCTCGATGTGGATGACGCTTGGTGCGAGCGAACTGGGATCGATCGCTCCCTTCCGGAAGATGGATCGAATGCGGACGTAAGCGTTCTGCAGGTACGGGGCCGTGTTGCCTTCCATGGCAAGCATGCGGTCGTAGTCAAACACGTAGTCCTTGATGCGTTCGCTCGAGAGATCAGCGTACTTGATGGCGCCAATGCCGACGGCCCTCGCGACTTGGTCTCGCTCGCCAGGCGCAAGGTCGGAGTTCTTCTCTTCCAGGACTCGGTGGGCCCGGGCTACGGCCTCGTCGAGGACGTCCACGAGGCGAACCGTCCCACCCTCCCGAGTCTTGAAGGGGCGGCGATCTGCCCCGAGGATGGTGCCGAAGGGGACGTAGTCGAGCGCGACATTGTTGTCGACCCATCGGGCCTGGCGCAGGGTCCAGAAGATCATCCCAAAGTGGTCGGCTTGGCGGGAGTCGACGACATAAATGATGCGTGTCGCACCAAGCTCGCGGGCACGGTGTCGCCCGGCAGCCAGATCGGTCGTCGCGTAACCGAATCCGCCGTCCTTCTTCTGTACGATGAGGGGAAGCGGTGCCCCGTCCATATTCTTGAACCCGTCCGGGTAGACGACTTGGGCACCCTGGTTCTCGGTCAAGAGTCCGGTCTGACGCAGGTCCTCCACGACGCCCTGCAATAAGGGGTTATAGAAGCTCTCTGGCTTGATGTCCGAGTCTTTCAGGAGCACGCCCAGTTTCCCGTAGACCACGTTCATGTGGCGAACGGACTCGTCGATGAGGTGCCTCCACAGGCTGAGCGCGAGCTCTTCCCCGGACTGCAGTGAGACGACGCGCCGGCGTGCCCGATCGGCGAACTCCGGTTCAGCGTCGAATCGTTTCTTGGCGTCTTGATACAGTGCGTTCAGGTCACCGATGCTGTGGTCCACCGTCCGATCCCAACCGGTATCGATCAGGTGCTCGAGCAGCATGCCGAACTGGGTGCCCCAGTCACCAAGGTGGTTTTGGCGAATAACGCGGTGGCCACGCCACTCCAAGATGCGGCAGATCGCGTCACCAATGATGGATGAGCGAAGGTGGCCGATGTGCATCTCCTTGGCCAGATTCGGGCTCGAGTAGTCAACGACCACTGTGCTGCCCTCTTCGAGGCGCGGTAGTCCCAGCCGCTGGTCACCGGCCATGCGGGCGAGCTCTCCATCTAGCAGTGTCGTGGAGAGTCGCAGGTTGATGAATCCTGGGCCCGCCACGCTGACTTCCGCGAGGTGGCCCTCCGCAACTCGGGCCTCTAGAGCTCTGGCCACGTCGGTAGCGATCTCTCGGGGCTTGCGCCCCAGGATCTTCGCTAGCGGCATCGCCATGTTTGACTGGTAGTCGCCAAACTCGGCCGACTTCGCGGTCCGCACCATCGGATCGACGGTAACGGCGTCTCCGAGCGCGCTCGACGCGGCCTGGCGGATCCAACTCTCGACCTTCGCTTTTACACTGGACACGGGCGAGGAATGCCGTTCCAGGTGCGGAGGGTCAAGCGCGAACTGCGCGGAGGCCTCGGGTTTCTGAAGCCTCGGCGACTGCTCGGAGCCGCAAGACCTTCAGCGCCTTGCGGAGCGATGCGCAGGTAATGGACCTCTGGGCGCTTCGGTCCCGTAGTCGAGGCGGGCCTTTCTCGGCGGGCCCGGCCGAACGTCCCGGGGAATTGTGCGGGGGGGCCGTGGGTGAGGGCTTATGCGGGGTCCTGGGTTGGCCGGTAAGGATTTGAAGGTCAATGAGCGAGCGAACCCCAGAGCGCTTCGTGGCCGAGGATTTGGCGACGGCGGATGAGCGCTCGGGCCAAGGCGCTGGCGTCGCGCAGTCGGACGGCGGGACTCGCGAACCTTCGGCTTGCGGGGATCTCGAACGCCGGCTCGACGAAGCGCGAATTGGCGTGTGGGAGTGGCGCGCCGACACCCGACGGATGCACTGCTCGCCTGGAGCGGCCACGCTCCTCGGGGCTGGAACGGCGGGCCTCGAGGCCTCCTTGGAGCAGTACCTCAGTCTGATCTACCCCAGCGACCGTGTAGACGTGGCACAAGCCATTGAGTCTGCAATGGCGAGCGCCGCCGACTATCGCGTCGAGCACCGAGTTTGCCGTGGCCAAGGTGAGACGCGATGGATCACAGGGGTTGGCCGTGCCCTGTGCGGCGAAAATGGCAAGCCCAATCAGATCGTCGGAGTGCTCTTCGACTCGACGGAGCTCAGGCGCTCCGAGGACATCAGGCGCGAGCACGAAGAGACGATCCGGGCCATGGTGGAGAGTTCGCGTGACTGGATTTGGGCGATTGGGACAGACGGCGAGTTCAAATACACGAATCCTGCTGTCGAGGATATTCTCGGCTACTCGCCGGAGGAACTCCTCGGGAAGGTGGCCACGAGCCTAATCCACGAGGATGACCGCCCTTGGCTCGAACGAGAGCTTCCTGGTCTCGTGGCGTCCCGCAGCGGCTGGAAGAACGTGCTGCTGCGCTGGCGCCACAAGAATGGGGAGTACCGGTACATCGAGGCCAATGGTATTCCCATTTGTGACAGTCAGGGGGCACTGAAGGAGTTCCGCGGTTTCGCTCGGGACGCTACGGAACGCATTCGGTTCGAGGAGGAAAAGGAGTCGCTCGAGACCCAGCTCCTCCACGCGCAGAAGATGGAGGCCGTCGGGCGGCTTGCAGGCGGCGTCGCTCACGATTTCAACAATCTTCTGACGGTGATACTCGGGAACCTGGATGCGGCTCTGTTGCACATCGCGCAAGAGCACTCGGAAGATGCAGACCTCATCGAAGCCCTGCACGAGGCCGCCGCGGGAGCAGAACGAGCGGGGGCACTGACCTCTCAGCTCCTCGCGTTCAGTCGGAGGCAGGTGAGTCGTCCCGAGCACGTCGATATCAACCGGCAGCTCTCGGACCTTGAGCGGATGCTTCGACGTCTGCTCGCGGAGAACATCGATCTGGTTGTCACGCTCGCCCCGTGCTTACCGCCTGTGCGCCTGGATCTTGGCCAGTTCCAGCAGGTGGTGATGAACCTCGTCGTGAACGCCGGGGACGCCATGCCGGAAGGGGGAAGGCTTACGATTTCGACACGAGAGCAGATCCTCGACGATGCTTCGTGCTTGCTCGGTCCCGGGGACCGCGGTCGGCGTTCAGTGGTGGTATCGGTGGTGGACACCGGCGTTGGGATCGCTCCGGACGCCATCGACCACGTGTTTGAGCCATTTTTTACGACCAAGGCCGTAGGTGAGGGGACCGGGCTCGGCTTGGCCACCGTATACGGAATCGTCGCTCAGGCTGGCGGGCACATCCAGGTTTCTAGCGCGCCGGGCAGTGGGACGCGATTCGACGTCTGGTTTCCGGTTGCCGAGGTGACCCGTCAGAAAAGCATGCCGCTGCGGGCTGGGGCGAAGCGTCTGCCGGGCGGTCACGAGACCGTACTGGTTTGCGAAGACGAGCCCATCGTGCGGCGGCTCATCGTGCGCACTCTGGCGCGCGCCGGCTACGTCGTCTTCGAGGCCGAGAGCGGCCCCGAGGCGATCCGCCTGGTGGACCACCAGAAGCCGGCGCTGACCCTCCTCGTCACAGACGTGATCATGCCGGAGATGAATGGCCACAGACTCGGCGAGGAACTCCGGCGGCTCTATCCCGCACTGAGAATACTCTATTGTTCGGGCTACACCGCCGACGTGGTCTCGCACCAGGGGGTGTTACCGATGGGCTCAGGGTTCCTGCCGAAGCCCTTCAAGACCGAGGCTCTCCTTCAGCGAGTCCGTGAGGTCATCGACCGGGAACCTCGCGAGTAGGACAGAAGAAGCTGGCGCTTCCGGTGCCAGTGCCGGCCCAGATTCCCCCAGGGACCTGCTTGGGGGGGGGGTGCCGCGGGTCGGCGTCTCGAGGTGTTTGGGGGCACTCCGCTGATTGCGGTCCTCACCCCAGCGACCTCGAGAGTCCCGGTTCGGCCGCAACGCCGCCGCTTCAGACGGCTTCCTCGGTTTGGTGAGAGCCTTCCGGCCAGCGATCCGATGACGACCATGGCGATCGTGGCTCAAGGCGGAGTTCTGTTTTACGCTGGGTGTGCTTCAGGTTGGTTCAATGGAAGGCTGGTGGTCCCTCAGATTCGTCGTCGCTTTGGCGCTCTCAGGAGCGACTGCGTGGGCGGCACTGAGCGCAACCGCTGTGGAGAACCGCGAAGCCGCTCAGCGGCGGGCGTCTCAGGGCACGGCGGAACCGCGGGCACCGAGTAGTAGCGGTTCTGCTGCCGGAGGACCTACTGTCGCGCCGCTGGCGGACGCGGCCGTTTCGCAGGGTACAGGTCAGCCGTCAAGCGCGACCCTCGAGTCCAATGCTACCGGACAGTCCGAGTCGGTGCTGGGGCCGAGCGACAGCGTCGCTTCAGATGAGGGGGACGCAGCCGAATGCCACGGGTCTGGCGCCGCCCCATCGTCCAACGGTCTTCCTCCAGACCTTCTCCAGACCGATCCCGCACTGGGGCTTCCAGGGGGCGGGCTCTCGTACTGCGGTCCCGTTGCCGTCTCGAATGGGCTCATGTGGCTCCAGACGCAGGGATTCGATGCGCTTGCGCCTCGGGGAGATGACGCCTTCGCGCGTCAGAACGCATTGGTTCGTGCGATCGCGGGCCGGCGCTACATGGGCACTTCACCATTCGACGGTACTTCGCCACCGGGCGTCCTTCGGGGAGTGAGCCGCTGGGTCAAGGACGCGGGCTATCGCATCGAGCGCCTCGAGTACCAGGGATGGCGCTCGAACCCTGCAGACGCCGCGACGAAGGCCAAGCATCCGCAGATGGACTGGATCGCCGGGGCGCTTCGTGATGGAGGGGTGGCCTGGCTCCATGTGGGGTGGTATCACGCCAAGCGCTATTATCCTGGGCTTCATCGTCGTGGGGGTCATTGGCTGACGGTCGTCACCGCTGAGTTCGCTGGGGGCTCTTTGGCTGCGGAGCGCGGCGGGCGTCCGCCCGATGGAGCGCCGGGGCGTGGGCCTGGGGCACAGGAGCCTGTCCGGTGGATTCTGCGGGTGCGCGACTCGGCTCCCTACGCGGGGAACGAGCCAACGCTCGAGCGGGTCACTTTCAGTGAGATCCAGAAGGGCTGGCTTTTCGAGGGCAAGATGGGGCTACCCGCCAAGGGCTTCTTCAAGGTCGACAGCGGTCTTTCGTTGAAGCGCCCGGATGACATTCCGGTGGTCGATGGCGCTGTGGTGCTCGTTCTCGAGCGGCAAGGGGCTCAACGGTAAAGAATCGGAACTGAGTTTCTCAGAGTCGATAGAGCAATGTTGGGATACAGCTGGAGATCTCGCTCTGTTTCGGCGTGATGGGGCGGCGAGGCGGGCACGAGCTCCGTTTCGTTTGGTTCTGACGGATTTCGCTGGGGACCAGTTTCTGGTAACCAGGGGAAACGACGATGCCCGGGGCCCCTCCTTTCCTACGTGAAATTGCAACGGCCAGGGATGCCTTTGGCCTTTGCTGGGCACCCGACGGCAGGCGTTGCGTCGTCGCGGCGGGAGACGGCCTTCATGTACTCGCCATGGATGGCACCGAACTCTGGTTCTGTCCGACGGACGCCTGTCTCACTGCGGCCTGGTCTCCGGACGGCCGCTTCGTTGCGGCTGACGCTGGCGACGAGCCCCAGCTCTTCGATGCAGCTACAGGGAAGCTCATCCTGCGATTCAAGGGACATCGAGATCAAGTCGTTCACGTTGCTCTGTCGTCTGACGGCCGGTTGCTCGCGTCGGGGTCGTTCGACGAGACGATTCGACTCTGGGACACCCGCAAGGGCGAGTGTGTTTTCACGCTCTGGGGGCACGAGCGGCGCCTCTGCGCGGTCTCCTTCTCCCCCGGTGGCGCGTATCTCGCTTCGGGGTCTGAGGACCAGACAGTGATGCTCTGGGATACCCAGAACGGCGAACTCCTAAGCACCTACGAGGCGGAGGCCGGGAGCGTTCACGCCGTCGCTTTCTCCCCGGACGGGATGCTGCTCGCGTCGGCTCACGCCCAGCAGGGGGTCAGGCTGTGGGACGTCAAGTCCGGACGCCTCCTTCGATGTTTGGGGGGGCACGAGCGCGCGACGCACACCGTCGTCTTCTCTCCGAGTGGGAGCCTGGTGGCTTCGGGGGCACAGGATCGCACCATCAGACTGTGTGAGCCGGGCACCGGGCAGCTTCTGCACACGTTGCTGGGGCATGGTCGAGCCGTAACCGCGGTCGCGTTTGACCCCAGTGGCCGCCGACTCATTTCTCTCTCCGAAGATGGCTCGCTGCGCATCTGGGATACGTCTGCTTGGGCGCCGCCCGGGCCAGTGCTGTCGCGAGGGGCGACCAACGACGAGGATCCAAGCGCAGTTGGCGGTGGCGTGGGCCAGCCCCCGACGATCGTGGAGGTTCCCTCGGGCCGGATGGAGGAGTCGGTTCGGCGTTCGGGGGCGCCGAACCCGGGGTCGTGGGTGCCCGAACTCGAGGGGGACGGCTGTGAGCATTGCCTCGGGGGGCTTTGGGGAAACGAGCCCCACGCGCCCAGCGTTGCATTCGGTCGAAGTCCCCGGCGCCTGTACATCGCGCACGGGGGGGGTGGTCTGATCTCCTTGGATCTGGCTGATGGCTCGCCGCTTTGGGGGAGTTCTGAACAGCACGCTGAAAGCGTGCTGAGTCTCTGTCGCAGCCCGGATGGTGAGCAGTTGGCGTCGGGGGCTGGCGATGGCACCGTCGGGATCTGGAGCGCTCGCACGGGTGCCCTGTTGCGGATGTGGGAGGCGCACGCCGGCCCTGTGTGCTGCTGCGCTTTCTCACTGGATGGCACGCTGCTCGCGTCCAGTTCCGCTGACACCACGGTGAGAATTTCCAGCATTCATTCCGGCGAGGTCCTCCACACGCTGGAGAGGCGGCCGAGCCATGGAGCGTCGGTGAACGCTGTTGCTTTCTCGCCGGATGGCCTCCTCGTTGCATCGGGAGCCGCCGACGGTAGAGTGAGCCTCTGGGACTCGCGCTCGGGCAAGCTACTGCTCACGCACCATGAGCAGCAGGCTTCCATACACGCACTCGCCTTTTCGCCCGATGGCGATCTTCTCGCTCTCGGTTCGTCGGACCATTCCGTCAGGCTTCGGGACCTTCGTACGGGCGAGAGGTCACGCACTCTGGTTGGGCACGAAGGAACAGTGTTTTCCGTTGCGTTCTCCGTCTGCGGTCGGCACATCGCCACCGGAGCGAGCGACCAGAGTGTGCGCGTCTGGAATGCGGCTTCAGGGCGCGGGCTCCGCAACTGGCACTTTCCGGAGGAATTCGCTCACCAGGTCGTTTGGTCTCCCAACGGAGCGTTCGTGATCTCGGCTCACGCCAAAGACACGATTCGCATCTGGGATGCGCGAGGTATCTGAATCAGCGAGCGCGATTCTCGGACGCTCTGCGTGCTTTCTGCGCTCGTCTTCGACGTGGGTTTCACGGCGGGGGCACGGCGTCAACCGGGGACCTCGTTGGGCCACCATTCGGGGCAGAAGGCGCGCGCTTCATCTCGCGAAGGAATGCTGTCGTATCCCCCTGGGCGAGTCACCGAGAGCGCCGCGGTCCGCATCGCCAGACGAAGAGCAGGGAGGTAGTCTCGGCCATTCAAGAGCGCCCAGGTAAACGCACCGTGGAAGATGTCACCAGCCGCCGTGGTGTCGACCGCGCGAACCCGGGGTGGCTCGAGCACCACTGGCTCGCCGTCGTCGTCGAGCGCCACGACGCCACGGGCGCCGAGGGTAACGGCTACGCGTGACGGGTAGGCTCTGGCAAGCGCCCGGACGCACCGCACTGCCGATTCGGGGGAATCAGGCAGGATGCCTGTCGCCGAATGCGCGAAGGCCGCGGAGACCACTGCGTGGTCGACCCGCTGGGCCAGCTCGTGGGTCTGCTGGCGATAGCTACCCGCGTCCAGAATCGAGAGCGCATGGGGGTGGAGATCCAGGGCAAGTGCGGTGAGCCCGGGCTCGTGCCCGTCGCAGAGCATGGCTCGGGGAGCATGGTCCGGGAGCTCCGTACGACGTGCGCTGAGCCTGGGATCGGGACGGTGGTTGATGATGGTCCGTGACCCGGTGCTGCGACTCACCACAATCGTGGAGATTGGGGTTGCCTCAGTCGCTTCATGCCGCAGGTAAGCCGTGTCCACTCCGGCCTGGCGGAGATCGCGGGTGATTGCCGCTCCGAATGCGTCACCTCCGACATGCGACGCGAGAACGACTGAAAGCCCCCACTGCGACAGGAGGCACGCCGCGTTGGCGGCAGGGCCGCCAACGGATTGCGCAAGATCGAGCGCCCGATACTTCTGATCCTCGGTGATCACCGCGTCAACCGTGAACACCAGGTCCCAGGCAGCGTGACCAACGCAGAGAACGTCAAAGCTGGCTGGAGAACAGCACATGGCGAAAGGAAGGGGCGCGAGGTTGGAGAGCGGTGCGAGTGTAGCCGCGTTCTGATGGACATTCGAGTCCGTGCTTGGGACTCCGCACCCGGAATCGCCACGTTGTTGGCGAGGCCCCAAGACGGTCTCAGCTGCTCGTGGCCCGATCGGTTGTGGGTGCGACCCTCAAGGGCCGAATCGTTGGGCGACGAACGGCTGTGCGGCAGGTGAACCACGGGCCGTCGCGTCTCCACGCTCGAAGCGTCGGGCGTGCGGGCCCGTTTTCCCAGTGAGGCGGCCGAGGGTAGAGTTCGCGGCCCGGTTACGTGTGCCGTGGACGGGAACGTGGGAACTCCGCGCAGGATCTGCCTGCCCCGCCAGTGTGCTTCCAGCTATCATGAAGGACCCACGTAGCCAGCTGAAGTCTGGGATGTTCTTGATCGGCGCTACCGGGCTGGTGGCTCAGGTGATGGACGTCGTCAGTCTCATCATCACTTCTACCGCAACGCGGACTTTCTGATCGTGGGCAAGGCGTTTGGCAAAGATGGAGCTGTTCAGACCAGCAGGAGCCACGCGGTTCCCGCTGCGGTGGTGAGAAGTGCGACCGGTAGCCCCAGTCGTAGGTACTGCCAGAACCCGAACCCACCAAGCTCGCGCCCCGCCTCGGCGACGATGATATTGGCGACCGAACCGAGGAGAGTCAGGTTGCCAGCGAAGGTGGATGCCATCGCCAACAGCGTCCAGCCGAGCTGAGGATCGGGCAGCGTCGCCATCTGGTCACGGACTACCATGATGAAGGGCACGTTGGACACGATGTTGGAGCCGACCAGGAAGACCAAGACGACGCGAGTCCAGCCAGCAGTCCCGTCTGCGGAGGCTCCCAGCGGAAACCACGCGAAGATCCGAGCGGGTACCCCGCTGGCGACGAAGGCCTCCACCACCACAAAGAGTCCCGCAAAAAAGAGGAGAATGGACCAATCGATACGTGGCCATAGCTGCCGTGTGTCCCGGCGGTGTACCAGCATCAGCGTGGCGAGGCCTGCGACGGCCGTCCAAGCGAGGTTCCCACCCAGAGTGAGCACGACGGCAGTTCCAAGAACGATTGCCAGCGTGACGTAGAGGTGTGGACCCACCGGTATGCGCTCCGCCTTCGAGGTCAGCTGGGCCGAGGCGAGATCGCGGCGGAACAACCAGAGCACCGCTCCGTGGTTGATGGCGAGTCCGACCAAGGCGACCGGCAACATCTCGAGTAGGTAGTCGCGGTAGTGTAGTCCCCCGAGAATGCCGCACAGCATGTTCTGGGGATTACCAACCAGAGTCGCAACGCTGCCGGTGTTGGCCGCGGTCGCCAGGGCGAGTAGGAAGGGCAACGGCGGGAGCCGATTTTGGGCTATGATACGGACTAGGACCGGCGCGGCGAGCACGCAGACCGCGTCGTTGGTGACGAGGGCCGACAGGGTACCGGCGCTCCACACGATGAGCCCGATGAGTCTCGCCGGGGTCTTGGCGATGTGGATCAGCCATGGCTCGACACTCGCGAAGAAGCCATCCTGGGCGAGAAATGCGCCCATGCCCATCACGGCGAAGAGGAGCACGATGGTGCTTCCGTCCACTGCGCCAAGAGCCTGCGTTGGCGTCAGCGCTCCCGATACGACACAGGCAACGGCGCCGATGAGTGCCCCAGCTGGACGGTCGATCCCGAGCCAACCGAGACGCCGCGCTGAAACCAGGACGTACGTGGCTGCGAAGATCAAAGCACCAAGTGGCATCGACGGAGCGTGTCTTGCCGCGATTCTGGCCGCTCGTCGAGGGGGATGGTTGCCGGCTCCTGCTCCCCGGTCGGCGCTCCGTTGGCTCGCGAGGGCCATGCCTCGATCTCGTTGCCCGCACTCCGCCCCAGGTTTCGTCTCGGATTCCGGTCGGACGACTTCCAGCCCCAGGGCGGAAGTTCAGCGTCGGGCCATCCGCGTGAGGTCGAGCGGCATCCTCCAGGGGGGAGGCATGCTGGCTTGACCCGCTACATCCCAAGATTCCTCAGGTTTCTCGAGTCGAGGGCAAGTACTCTCGTTGGGAGTTTGGCGCGGATCAGCAAATCTTGCGCGATGGGGGGCCTGGGGGTGCATTGACAGTCTCGGAGTCACGCTGCTACGCGGGACCGGGCTCGTTAACATGACTACCTTTTTCTTCACGGGTTTGACCGGGGCGCTGGGCTCGGTGTTGGCGCGCCAGCTGCTCGGCCGTGGGTTCTCTCTGGTCTGTCTGGTTCGCGGGCAGGATCGCGCGGACGCTGAAAGGCGCGCGCGCGCCGTGCTGGGTGACGTTCCGCGGGTGCGCGTGGTTTGCGGCGATATCTGCCGTCCCCGCTGCGGTCTCGACGACCAGGTCTACGAGGAGCTCCGGGGCACGGTGGGAGGCGTGGTTCACTGCGCCGCGTCCATCAGCTTCGTGGATGAGGTTGCGGCGCAATCGGTGAACATCGGGGGTTTGGTCAACGTCTTGCAGCTGGCGCAGCAGCTTCGCGTGACCGAGCTTCACCACGTCAGTACATCGTACGTTGCCGGTTCCGCGCCCCATCTCGCCGAGTGCGACTGCTATATCGAACAGAGGTGGCGTAATCCCTACGAGCGCAGCAAGTTCTGCGGCGAGCAGCTACTGGCTGGGTGGGAGCGCCTGAATCCCGAGTGCCAAGTGTGGGTCTACAGACCTAGCATTCTCATTGGCAACGAGGACGGGTCGACCCGGTTCTTCGACGGGTACTATCGGTACTTCGAGCCCCTGTGTAGGGTCGTGCTGGCCCTCCGCGCGCGATTGCGGGAAAGCGGTAGCGTGCTGGGGGTCGAGCTCACATCAGACGGCCGTGTGCATTTGCCCATCGCACTCTGGGCATCGCAGACGGTTCGATTGAATCTGATACACGTCGATTGGGCGGCCGAGACGATGGCCAAGCTCATTGCCGCGCATCCAGCGCAGAGATGCTTCCACGTCACCCATCCCGAGCCTCCGATCAATCGTGATGTGCTCTCCTGGGGGCTCAAGCTCTTGGGCGTGGTGGGGACCAACACTGTGGATGGGGATGAAATGAAAGGGCGGCTCATTGCCACACAGGCCCCTCTCGTTTCGAGGATCCAGCGACAGGTTGACGCCGTGCACCAGCACTTCAAGCCTTACCTACTCAGTCACCCCGAGTTCTCCTGCGAGCAGACCCGGGCCGCGCTCGGTGCGGCCTATCGGGCGCCTCTCGCCATGGACGAGACCGCCCTCGGGCGAGCGCTCGAATACGCCATCAGGACCCAGTGGTCCGTCGTTCAACCACGAACTAACAGAGTCGCCGCGTGCGCGGCCACCTAGGTCGAATTCGCTGGTGGTCGCGGCGCCGCGAATTCAGTGAGACTGGTAATGCGATCGGCGCTCCAGCGGAGAGCGAGCCGGGCGCTGCCCGTCGACTCCGGGGGGGGACGCCCTCTGGTCGAGTAGTTTCCTCGTTGCTGGCCCGTTCGCGGGTCTCGAGGTATTCTTGGGTGCGTTTCTGTAATCCCGGGGGAACGCCCACCATGGTACCTCCGGGGCCCGGAGGCTCGCTACCATGTCCATAAAAGCTGCTCCCGTTCATCGGCGACTTGCCTCGCTACCGTCCGCTCTGATTCTGGTAGGCGCGGGGGTTGTCCTGGGTCTCACATCATGCGCTCAGTCGGCCGGACTCGGGGCGCAAGTGGCGGCGCCAACGTCCGACGATGCCGGTGGGCCGCAGCCGGCGAAGATGGTGCCCGCGTCGGGGCTCGACACGGGTCGCACTGCACCGCCTGAAGGGGGGGAGACCGCGTCACCGCAGACGGCCGCCGCCGAACCCGAACCCGCCCTCAGCTCGGCGGAGACCGAGGAGTCCTCGGACACGGTGGATGAGAGAAGTGATGCGCTGCCGGAGCCCGGCGATGGTGCTCGGGACGACCTACCTGTGGAAGGGTCGGTCGCTGCGCCTCGTTCTCCCCTGGCTGCCCTCATTGCCCCGAGCGTTGCGTTCATGGTGAACTATCAATCCTCGGGGGCGTCGACGCTCGCACAGGGGGTTTGTGACGCCAAGGCCAAAGGCGACATGGAGAAGCGTGCCGAGTGCCTCCAGGATGCACGCAAAGGCTTCAAGGCGGACGTACTCGTGTTCACTCCGCTCAACAGGGACCGCTACACGCTCACGGTCTACTCCCGAAGTGGCTCGACCCTCAAGGAGGTGTTCGCGAGCACGGTGGAGCTCAAGGACGCCTCGCAGGAGAACGTCACCATGCGATTCCTCGGCGGGCAGCGGGGCGTCAGGCCGATCTTTGGCGGAAAGGCGAAGGTGACCCTGACGCTGGCAACAGATTCCAGCCTCGTGATCGAGGACCCGAGGTTCGGGACGCTTCCGTACTCGGCCAAGGTCGGGCTGGTTCAGGGGCGCTAGCCCTGCCAGGCTCGAGCCCGAGTCTCGGGGTGAGCCTGGCGGTGCGCCTACCTGGATGTGATTGCCGCAGTCTCGAGCTCGCTTTGTGTCATCCCGCTGCAACGGGGAGAAGTCGCCTGGGCGTCTGAGGGGGACGTCGCGGGCTCCGCGGCGCTACAGTCCGCAACCCCGACAGCGTAGATGGTCAGAGAGCCACTGGCAGACACTTCGTCGGTCAGATCGTCGGTGATGCTGAAGCTGAACGTGCCGCTCGTTCCCTCTGGGAGCGTCACCCCCTGGATCCCGGTTTGGGCCGCGAACTCCGATGCTGGGTAGGTGCCAGCCAGATACCCCTGCCGGATCAACGAGAGGGTCCGCGCCGTACCGTCGGTCGCAAACGCGACTTGCGCCTCGAGCTCCCAGGTTCCATCAATGCGGCCATCCGCCGACGAAGCGGTGGTCTCGAGATGAAGCACCGCCGTGGCATCTTGACCATACTGGATCGGCAGGAAGCATACCTGTTGAATTTCGTGTGTCAGCGCAAAGGCAGTCGGTTCGGCCTCACTCCACGTCAGATTGAACTCGGGAAGCCCCTCCAGAATCGCGGTCATCTCCGACGCGAACTCAGAGTTGGCATCAACGACGGCTCCGGCGGCGCAGCCTTCGATGGGGAACGAGCCATAGGTCAACGGGGTGCCGGTCGCGAGTTCTCCGCTCGTCGTTTGATACGTGCCGGAGACTGAGCCGCTGATTCCGCCGGGTGTGAAGACAATGGACAGATGAGTGCCCAGTGCTTTGGACTGGGTGTCCTCGACCGCCACGTCGAAACTGCCGTTCAGGTGCCCAGGGTCCAGCCCGATCGTCGCGTGGGCCTGGTAGGGGGACGCGGAGGCGAACGTCATCTCGAACGTGTCGTCGAGCGCGCCGTTGCTGGATGAGACGCGCACCTGGGCTTCGAATCGCAGCTCCTCGCCGCAGGCATCGCCGCCCTCGGCAGTCATCAACGAGAGATCTCCGGTTTCGGTACCCGAGCTGTCGGGGTCGATAGGAACGAGATCGACCAGGCGTGTCGTCGATGGATCGACGGTCACCTCGACCTCGATCTCACCGTGCCCAGCCTCAGGCGTGAGGGTCAGGGCGACATCCTGGGCGATGTCTCCCCAAGCGAACGAGGCGGTGTGACTTCCCGTGACGAGGGCGAGGACGTCGGTCGGCGCAAATCCGAGGGTGGTGACGGTGTCGGGCGAGACCCCCGTTATCTCTCCGTCCTCACAGATGGCAATGTCGTTCAAGCCTCCGCCACCGGGGGGGGCCTCCCTAACCTCGCCGCCGATCTGTCCGGAGCCGCACGCCAGGAACAGAGGGGTGCAGACAACGAGATGACGTGGGCGGAGTGCGAGACGAGTGGCTGGGATCATGAGCTTGTTCCTGGGGGCACGAGTGCCGGAAGCGAGCCGCGGTTCCGAAGGGGAGGCTGCGCAAGCGACGCTCTGGTGATGAACTTGGGCACGAGGCGCGGCTCTCAGTCTCATTCTTTCAGGATTTGGCTGGTGAGACCATGTTCAATATGCACGAACTTCGGGCCGTTGTGCACCAAGGGGTGCATTCGAGCACTATTCTGCAATGCTTGACGCATGGACTGGCATCAAGTGGCGTGCGAGCTGGTTCGGGCCACTCGGGGACACCGAACTCAGCAGAGCCTGAGTCGGGCACTTGGCTACCGGAGCAACGCGCTGTTCGCTTGGGAGAGCGGTAGGGACGTTCCGGGCGCGCGCAAGTTCTTTCGGATGGCCCTCACTACGGGGCGGCGTCCGCTGGACATCCTGGGGGCGTTCGGAAGAGGGGTGCCGAGCCACTGTCCTACGACAGCGGAGGGCTTGGCCGAATATCTCCGGGTGCTGGCCGGCAATCGCAAGAATCAGGAGCTCGCTCGCCTACTCGGAAAGGACCGCTACGTGGTGGGGCGCTGGATGCGGGGCACGACGGACATCCCGTTGGCCGAGTTCCTCGAATTCGTCGATGTCTGCACGTTGTCATCCCTCGACTTCGTTGCGTGCGTCGTTGACCCTCGCCAGGTGCCCTGCATCGCGGATGCGTACCTACGCATCGAAGGAGCGCGACAGGCCGCGCGCGAGCTGCCGTGGTCCCACGCAATCGTGCACATGGTGGGTCTTCCAGAGTACGAGGCGCTCACTCGACATCCACCCGGATGGTTCGCGTCTCGTCTGGGCATCAGTACCGGGGACGAGCAGCGGTGTCTGGATTTGCTCGTTCAGATGGGGCGGCTTCGGGTAGTCGACGGACGCTACCAGTGCACCGAGGACCTCAGCATCGACATGCGTCGGGATCCGGAAGTGACGCGCAAGCTCGCGAGTTTCTGGATGGCGCGCGGCGCCGAGCGTGTCCTCGAGCCGAATGTGGGACGGTTCGCTTTCAATACTTTCGGTATTAGCCGACGCGACTTCGAGCGGCTGAAGGAGCTCCAGAGCCGCTACTTCGCCGAGCTTCGCGCCATCGTTGCGGCGTCGGAGCGCGCTGAGCTCGTGGCGGTGGCGACCTTCCAGTTGTTTCCTCTAGCCGGACACGAACCCGACCCGTGAGTGGGCTCTGGTACACCTGGTGCGCAGGCCTCGGACGTACAGGTTCGCCCGGATGCGGAGGGGTGTCGGGGATTTCTGTGAGACTGGAACGTTGGGGGGATCACAATCGTGATGGCATCAGGTCCGTTTGTCCCCAAGACGCACTAGGTTCTGGGGTGTCGTGGAATCGATCACCGTCGGGGCCCCGTCTGGGGCACCCCAGCATCCCACCGATGGCCGTGAGCGAGTTCGGCTGGCGCTACCCATCGCAGGAATGAGCTGCGCCGCATGCGCGTCCCGGCTCGAGCGCGTCCTCGGTCGGCTTGACGGGGTGAAGGACGTCGCGGTGAGCTTGGCGAGCGAGCGCGCGACACTGACGATCGAGCCAAGAGCGACGGAAATCGCCGGTGTGCTGGAGGCGATCGAGGGCGCCGGTTTCTCCGTGCGGCCCGAGACCGCGCGCTTACGGATTGGTGGCATGACCTGCGCCACATGCTCGGGTCGTGTCGAAGCGGCGCTGAGAAGGGTCACGGGGGTCATTTCCGCTCAGGTCAACCTGGCCAGCGGGCTCGCGAGCGTGGCCTATTTGCCCGGTCTTGCGACGCCCGCAGAGCTCCTCAGGGTCGTCGCGGATGCCGGCTACGACGCCGCGCCAGCAGAATCATGGGCGGAGGAGCGGCAGGCCGCGGCCTCGGCCGAGTTCCAGAGCGCTCGGCGTGAGCTTCGCTGGCTGCTAATACTTGGTGCCCTCACGGTACCCCTCTGGGCTCCGATGGTATCCATGTTGTTCGGTGCGACGTGGAGCCTTTCCGGTTGGTTGCAGCTCGGGTTGGCCCTGCCAGTTCAGGTGGTCGGCGGGGCCCGCTTCTATCGCGGCGCATGGCTGGCTGTGCGGGCACGAAGCGCCAACATGGACGTGCTGGTCGCAATGGGAACCACGGCCGCATTCGTGCTTTCGCTGGTGCTTCTCGCCGAGGGAGGCCACCACCTCTATTTCGAGGCGGCTGCCTCGGTCATCGTCTTCGTGAGACTCGGCAAGTGGCTCGAGTCACGCGCCAAGCATGGGACCACGCGAGCGATCCGGTCTCTGATGATGCTTCGTCCGGCGTTGGCGAGGGTTCGCCGCGGCGAACAAGAGCTCGAGATCCCCGTAGAAGCCGTCGGGACCGGGGAAATCGTCGTGGTACGTCCGGGGGAGAGCTTGCCAGTCGATGGGATCGTCATCATCGGCGACAGCGACGTGGATGAGTCGCTCCTCACTGGGGAAAGCGAGCTCATTCCCAAGAAAGTCGGTGACGGCGTCACCGGGGGATCCATCAACGGCGACGGCTTGCTCGTGATTGAGGCGACCAGGGTTGGTGAGGCGTCGATGCTTGCTCGCATCGTAGCCTTGGTGCAGGACGCGCAGGCCTCCAAGGCTCCGATCCAACGGGCTGTCGACAGAGTGGCCGGGGTCTTCGTGCCTGCGGTTCTGACGATCGGTGCTGCGTGTTTCGTCGTCTGGCTGCTTGCTGGGGCGGGCGTGGAGCTGGCGCTGATTCGAGCCGTATCGGTGCTTGTGATCGCATGCCCCTGCGCCTTGGGACTCGCCACTCCGGCCGCACTGATCGTCGGAATGGGTGCGGCAGCGCGAGCGGGGATCCTGATCAAGGACGCCGACGCCCTGCAGCGCGCTGTCGGCGTTCGAACCGTCGTGTTCGACAAGACCGGAACCCTCACCCAAGGCACGCCCGAGGTGCTTGGGATCATCGCCGAGGATGAGAATACGCTGCTCAGGATGGCCGCGTCGGCTCAGTACGGCAGCGAGCATCCCCTGGCCCAGGCAGTGCGTCGCGCGCTTCGTAGGCGCGGCCTCGAGTCCTTGCCGGCAACGGACTTCGCCGTTCTTCGTGGCAGAGGAGTGCGTGCACAGGTCGAAGGTCGCGCGGTGACGGTCGGTAGCCCACGACTCATCGCGGAGCTTGGGATGGAGACTGGTTCCATGGCGGCGCGAGCCCACGAATTCGAGGATCGCGGGATGACCGTTGCGTGGGTTGTTGTGGAGGGGAGCGTGCGCGGCGCTCTGGCAGTGGGGGACGAGCCCCGTCCTTCGGCGCGCGAGGCGATCGCTCGTCTGCAGACCCTCGGCGTGCAGACAGTCTTGCTCACGGGAGACAATCGACGCGCGGCCGAGAGAATCGGGCAGCAGCTTGGCATATCGCGCGTCGTGGCGGAGCTGCTGCCCGAAGAGAAGGTTCGCGCCGTTGAGGCGCTTCGCGCCGAACGAGGGCACGTTGCGATGGTGGGAGACGGGGTCAATGACGGACCCGCACTTGCGGCATCCGACGTGGGCATCGCGATGGGCACGGGTACTGACGTCGCGATGCACAGTGCGGGCGTGACCCTGATGCGACCCGACCTCGGCCTTGTCGCTGACAGTATTTCGGTCTCTCAGGTCACCACGCGCAAGATCCGCCAGAATCTATTCTGGGCGTTCATCTTCAATTTGGTCGGGATCCCTCTTGCTGGCCTTGGTCTGCTCTCCCCGGCGATCGCCGGGGCCGCCATGGCGCTTTCCAGTGTCAGTGTCGTAACCAACGCGCTTCTCCTCTATCGATGGAAGCCCGCTCGACGGAGCGGGTCGGCTCCATAACGAATGATCAAGAGCGACAAGAGGGTTCGGCGGCGGCTCAACCGTCAGGTTCGGAACGACGAACGGAATTCGGCGCGTGCCTCGCCCACCCTGGGTCGGCGGAGGCAGGCGTCTGCAGCGTTAGGCACACTGATATCGGTGCTCTACTCGGGAAGGGGCCGGGTGCGCGCGGAGTTGGCAAACGCGAGCCGCGTTCTAAGACAATCCTAAGAGAATATGGAAAGGATCAGTGCGATGACAGTCGAGTATCGAGTGGAGGGGATGACCTGCGAGGGGTGTGCGAAGGCTGTGAAGCGAGCGATCGTCGCTGCGCTTCCGGGGGCAGAGGTGGAGGTCGAACTCCGAGGGGGCGTTGTGCGGGTCACGGGCGTGGATGATGACATCCGGGTTGCACGTGCCGTCGACGCCGCTGGGTTCGGTTTTGGTGGGAGGATGTGAGGGTTCAATGACGCACAGCCTGCACCGGGTCATGCAGCCGCCGGACAGTCCCCCGCGTTCGCGGTAGAGGGGCCGACCGAGACTGGTCGGGGCGAGGAGATGCTCTTCACTGTGGGCCGACTGTTCTGTCGGGCGCCCGGAGCACCAGCGAGGTGGGGCTCGGGAGGTTTCGGACGTCTCTGGCCGAGACAGGGCGAGTCAACATTTCGGTCGGCGCTGACAACCAAGGTGGCAAGGCTGAGGTCGAGGGTATGTCACTCATCCCGCGCACACGCGAAAAGTGCCGCACCATCGCGAAACGAAGTGTGCGATTCCCGAGGCCCGGGCTTTGCATCGACGGTGGCTCGTGCCGGTCGCAACGCATTTGGTACCAGAATCAGCAGGAATCTCGAACACTCCGGGATTCTGCTCTGCCCGGGCGATGTCGAGCCGGGGCGGAGACAAGGAAGAGCCATTCCGGGGCTGCTCTGGAGCCCAGAAATGGGCCGGAGAGGCGCTGGGCCTCTCGTCGGGGTTGAGCATTCCTCCCGGCCGCGCAGCGTGGCTCTCAGGCGTGGCTTCTCGCGAGCCCTCCCCCAGATGCTACTGAAGTGTTCTTGCGCTTGCTGAGTGACGTGCCAAATGCCCCCAGGAATAGTAACTTCCATGAACAGCGACCTGCTCGGGAAGGATCCCACCCATGCGTGCTCTTCTTAGTCGAACTTCAATCCTCACCTGCGGCTTCTTCATCATCAACTTCGTCGCCTGCTCGGGGAGCAGCGGGGACACTCCGCCGGGCGATGTAGCCCAAGGCGGAACCGGAACCGGTGGCGGAAATGGAACCGGTGATGCGGGGAGTCCCAACGGTACTGGTTCCAACACAGGTACCGGTGGCGATGGCATGGATCTCGGTGACGACGACTCGCCGGAGGAGAACCCGTGTACCGGCGACAACCCCGATCCGGAGCAGTGCAACTTCGTTGTGGCCGAATCCTGCGGTGATGGCGCGATCAATCAGGACTCGGAGGCTTGCGACGACGGCAACACCCTTCCTGGGGATGGCTGCAACGGCATCTGCACGGTCGAACCGAACTACGTCTGTGAGACCCCGGGGGAGCCGTGCAAGCTCAATTTCGTGTGCGGCAACGGCAAGCGCGAACCCGGTGAGCTCTGCGACGACTACAATGCGGAGGGCGGGGACGGCTGCAACGAGACGTGTGACGTCGTCGATCCGAACTACGTGTGCAAGAAGGAGGGCGAGCCTTGCGAGCGCGTGGTCTTCTGCGGTGACCACCGGATCGGCGGTAGTGAGACGTGTGAGGACGACGATCTGGCCGACGCCCTCGAGGCGAATGATGGTTGCGATACCGGGTGCCAGGTAGAACCGGGGTGGATCTGCCCGATTCCCGGCCAGCCGTGCGAGCCCGCGCCTCGTTGCGGTGATAGCGTGGTGACTCCTGGCATCAATGAGGCGTGCGACGACGGCAACGCCCAGGCGGGGGACGGTTGCGCGGCGGACTGCACGTACGTCGAGGAGGGTTACCTCTGCGCCACGCCGGGGCAGCCCTGTGAGAATCAAGCGTTCTGTGGGGACGGCAAGGTCACGGGCGCTGAGCAATGCGACGACGCTGACGACGACCCGAACGACGGCTGCAACGCCTGCACGGTCACTGAGGGCTGGGCATGCCCGTTCCCTGGCGCCCCGTGCCTTCCCAAGTGCGGTGACGGCATCAACCTCAACAACGCCGAGATCTGCGACGACGGCAACATTATCGACAACGACGGCTGTTCCTCGCTCTGCGAGTGGGAGGATGGCTGGGCCTGCACGGGCGATGCCGGTCACTACACGTGTGTGCCGACGACCTGCAACGACGGGGTTCAGGCTGGCAGGGAGTCCTGTGACGACGGCAACTTCACCCTCGGTGACGGTTGCACGCCGCTCTGTCAGATCGAGCCAGACTGCGAGGGCGGGGCATGTACCTCGGCTTGCGGTGATGGTCTTGTGCTGGGCGCGGAGCGGTGTGACGACGGCAACAACCGCAACGGCGATGGCTGCTCGGCCGAGTGTGCGATCGAGCCCGGGAGCGAGTGTGAACAGCCCGACCTCGGCGCGAGCATGGTCGTGCCCATCGTGTACCGGGACTTCAACGAGAACCATCCGGACTTCGAACCAGGCGCGACGGGCTGCGAGGATCCGACGCCGGGGCTCGTCGCAGATGAGCTCGGCGCTGACGGCAAGCCCGTTCAGGCCGTGGAGAGCGATGATGCATGCAGCCGCGCCCAGGAACTCGGCGAGTGGTACAGCGATTCCGGGAACAGTACGGCTGTCGCTGACACGCTGACGCTGTGGCTCACGGCCGACGGCGCGAGTTACGTCAACCGCTACGGCGCGAACGGAGAACCCTTCGTGGTCTCCAGGGACACTGGCAGCGAGCAGGGGGGATACGGAGACGATCTTGCCAGCTGTGAGGCGACCTGTACCACGCGAACTCGGGACAACCTACAGTGTGAGAACGTCTGCCGTCCTGAGCACGACGCTGTTGCCCAGAGCGAGCGGGAGCTCGAGCAGGCCATGGACGCTGAGGAGCCTGACGAGGATGCGATTGCGGAGCTGGAGGAGGAAATCCTCGCGTTGGAGGAGGTTGCCGCGACGTGTGACGCGGATTGCGCGGCACTGTTTGCGACCCGTGAGGCGGACTGCCAGTCGAAGTGCCTCCCCTGCAGCTACAACGCGGCCCAGTGGTGTATCGGCGGCGAGCAGGTGGCCCTCGACGGCAATCCTCTGTTCTTCCCCATTGATGGCAAGGGGCAGTCTCCCACATCCCAGTACGGAGAAGCCACGATACCGGAGCCCGTGTACTACGGGAACTGGCAGGAGGATCCAAGCGGGGACGCTCACAACTTCCACTTCACGAGCGAGGTGCGGTTCTGGTTCGAGTTCGACGCCAACCCGGCGGCTCCCCAGATCCTCAACTTCACCGGTGACGACGATGTTTGGGTGTTCATCAACAACCGGTTGGCGGTCGATCTCGGTGGTATTCACATGCCGGTTGAGGACTCCGTCAACATCACCCAGCAAGCGAGCCAGCTGGGGCTCACTGACGGCAATGTGTACGAGATCGTCGTGTTTCAGGCGGAGCGCCAGACGTCGGGCTCCAGCTATCGCCTGACCCTCAGCGGGTTCAACGCGGCCGCCAGCAAGTGTGGCCCGATCTGCGGCGATGCCATCATTTCGCCCGGAGAACAGTGCGACGAGGGCAGCGCCAACAACGTCGGCGGCTACAACCACTGCAGTCCAGACTGCGAGCGCGGTGAGTACTGTGGCGACGGGATCCGTCAGGAAGCCGAGGGTGAGCAGTGTGACGACGGGATCAACCTCACTCCCTATGGATCGAATGGCTGCGCTCCGGGCTGTGTCGCGGCTGCGCGTTGCGGAGACGGCATTGTCCAAGGCGCCTTCGGCGAGCGCTGTGACGACGGCGTCAATGACGGCGCTCGCGAGGGATGCAAGCCGGACTGTCAGAAAGCCAGTTTCTGTGGCGACGGCCATCCCGATCCGGAGTTCGGCGAGCAGTGCGACGACGGCCTGAATAACGGGGTCTACAACACCTGCGCCGAGGGCTGCGTGCTCGGGCCGCGCTGTGGTGACGGCGTGTTCCAGGAGGAGTGGGGCGAGGTCTGCGACGATGGCAACCTCGACGCGGGCGACGGCTGCAGTCCGGAATGCACGGCCGAAGGCGTCTGTGGCGATGGAACCAAGGACGAAGGAGAACAGTGTGACGCTGGTGCGGAGAACGACGGCCGGTACGGTGGCTGTGCTCCTGACTGCACCTACGGCCCGCGTTGTGGTGACGGAGTGACCCAGCCGGAACATGAGCAGTGTGACGGCGGTGAGAACGCTCGCCTCGCGTATGGCGAATGCGCTCCGGGATGTGAGCTTGGGCCGCGCTGCGGTGACGGGCTTCACCAGCCCGACTTCGAGGAGTGCGATGACGGTAATGACGACGACCGAGACGAGTGCAGCAACGCTTGCAAGAACGTGTTCGTCATTCCCAAGTGAGTTCATGTGCGATCGACGGCGCGCTTCGGGTGTGGAGCGCGCCGCTGATGCTCGGAGCAGATGAGCGCCGAGTCTTCGGACAAGGGTTTGAGAGCTCCCCGCGTTTCATCGGGTGAAGGACGGTTGCCTCGCGGCAGAGGGGCAACCGTTCGCGTGTGGATCCGGGACATCGTTATCGTTGCCGGCCTCTACCTGGGACTCAGTCTGTATCAGACGCGGCACGTGCTGGAACGAGGGGTTGAGTTTCCAGAGCTTGAGCTGCGGAGCCTGGAAGGGTCGCCCACGAGGCTGTCCTCGTACCGAGGCAGAGCAGTGATGGTACATGTCTGGGCCACGTGGTGCAGCGTGTGCCGGCGGGAGTTCGGGAGTGTTGCGGCTCTCGCCGCGGCCCCACCCCGCAACGCCGCGGTGGTCACCATTGTCATGGATGGGGAGGACGCGCGTCGCATCGGCTCCTTCGTTCGCCAGCACGACATCCTCTACCCAGTCCTTCTCGGCAGCGAGGATCTCAGTGCCAAGCTGGGTGTCCATGTCTTCCCCACCACGTACTACCTCGACCGCGAGGGCAGCGTGAGCTCTGCGACCGTGGGAATGTCACTGCGCTGGGTCATGTGGCTGCGGCTGTGGTGGGCGGCGTAGATCGCCCAATTCCCTGACAGCCAAGCCGCTGACGATCTCGATGAGCTTCCGTCCGAGTTCGTCGTTCTGCAACACAACCGCAAAGTCTTCGCTGGTCGGGCCAGAAGCATAGATTGGAACGGGGGCCGCCGTGTGTTCGCGCGCTGCGTAGTGCAGCCCGTGCCGGGCAAGGAAGAGCTGTTGGGCTTTCGCAGGCAGTGCGGACACGGATTCTGCGTCGGCATTCGGCGCTGTGTCGAAGGCCTGCCGCAGTTCGTGGACTTCCGTCGAAGTCCAGGTTCCCGGCGTGGTCTCCTGCGGCTCGTGCGCTGACGTTGTTTGTCCGGCTACGAGTCCCCACTGCTCTCGCGCGAGCTCGATGAAGTCCTCGAAACGGCGGGCACTCCCGTCCCGGACGCGGGCCGTCCAGCGCTTGGTGAAGGCCGCGAGGCTGTTTCTCTGGCGTGCAAGTGCCAGAGCGTGTTCGCGAGGAGGACCGCCTGGATCTAGCTGGGAGAGCCCGCCGGTTTCGTGGTCCGCGGTTACGACGATCAGGGTGTCGTTTGGTCTATTTCGCTGAAAGCTGAGCGCCTCGGCGAGTGCCCGGTCGAGCTCGAGTATCTCTCGGGCCGCCGTAACCGCGTCGTTTTCATGGCCTGCCCAGTCGATGCGACCTCCCTCCACCATGAGGAAGAACCCCCGGGGTCCATCGAGCATCGTAAGGGCCAGACGTGTGTAGTCGGCCAGACGGAGCTCCCCGTCGGTGCGCTCGCTCGCGTAGGGCATGGCGTTATGGTCCGCCAGGGGTTCGTGAAGCGCATACGTTTTCCCGGGTGCTTGAGTCGGGATTGAGAGAGCGATGGCGTCCGCGCCTCTCACGATCGTGAAGCCCGAGCGGACCAGCTCATCCCAGGGGGATGCCGAGCCGTCCACACTTCCTCCTACCGATAGTCCTCCACCACCGATGTAGTCGAAGCGAGACTCCACGAGGTCCCGAAGAATGGCGGTCCCGTTCGCGCGGGAGGCTTGGTGAGCGTAGAACGCCGCCGGGGTGGCGTGGTCGAGAGAGACGCTCGTGACGAGTCCCACCCGCATGCCGCGGTCCCGCGCAAGTTCGGCAACACTCTCTAGCCGGGTGACACCATCGGCGGCGAGTCCGAGCAGGCCGTTGGCCGTGCGACGGCCGCAGGCTAGCGCAGTTGCTGCGGCGGCAGAGTCCGTGACGATCGCGTTCTCGGAACCCGTGAGCTGGAGCCCGTGCACGGGGAACTGCTCCATACGCAGCGGGCGGCTGATGGGAGGGGGCTGTGCGGCTCCGATCGTAGGAGGATCTTCGAGCCCTGAGAGTTGGCCAGCGAGTTGGACTTGGGCGTGTCCCATTCCGTCTCCGATGAAGAGGACGATGTTTCTCGGCAGGGGGCGGAGGGGCGTCTGCGCGCCCTCGGCGGCCGAGGGGACCTCGAGAGGGGCGGGCGCTGACCGTGGCTGACGGCAGCTTGCCCCTTCGCAGCCCGGTATTGGGCCGAGCGCGACCCAAGGGAGCCAGGCGACAACGGCCCAGAGCGGACGGCGAAGCGTTGCGGATGGGCGACGGGGACATGCCGCTGGCGCGTGAGTTGGGCAGGTTGAGCGGGAACCGAGCATGCGGAATATGGATGCCGGAGTGGACGGGGGCTGTCCAGTCCGAGCGCCCCGGCGCGCTCGGCTTCGGGGGTCAGCGCGAGTTCGAGGCATGGGGGGCGGTGGCACCGGGGTGGCTGAAGGCTGCCGTGAGCCTGGAGCGCTGCGACGGACTGTCCAAGTACTGGGAGAAGGCCAGGCGCAGGTGCTGGTCATGTCCAGGGCAGTGGGGGTGGCGGAAAGAGGACTCGGGGACGGAGATGACTCCCCTCCGTGCGGCAAGTTCCGCGAGCGAGGTAGCGGGGGACGATGTTCTCGCCCAAAGGTAGAACCCTCCTCGCGGTGTTTCCGTGTGCAGGCCAAGCGCTTCGCAGCGCTCGCGGAGGGCGACGGCTCGGTCTCGATAGGCGTTGCGGAGTCTCGTCAAGTGGGCTTCCCAGTCCAGTCTGTCGAGCAGGCGCATGGCGAGATGCTGGGCCAGGGTTCCCGGCTGCAGGCTCGATGCTTGAAGGATGCGCACGATGGGGCCGACCAGTGCAGTCGGCGCGACGATCCACCCCACGCGGAGGCCCGGGCACAGCGTCTTCGAGAAGGTGCCCAGAAGGAGCCCTCGCGTCGGCGCGTCGGCGAGGAGTGGTCGCACACTCTGCCCATCGAAATCTAGCTCACCATAGGCATCATCCTCGATGAGGAAGACCCCGCTCTCTTCGGCGTAGCGCGTCAGCATATGGCAGGCAGAGGGCGTGGCCCTGCGTCCCGTAGGGTTCTGGAAGTTGGCCATGACGTACATGGCGGAAGGCCGATTGGCGCGCAGTGCTCCGGTGTCCCAGCCGTCCGTCGTGACAGGCAGCGGAACCACCGGAGCCTGCGCCAGCGAGAACGCCTGCAGCGCCCCTGGGTACCCAGGCTGCTCGAGTGCGACCGGGTGCTCAGGACTCGTCACGAGGGCTGCGACGGTAGCCAGAGCCTGCTGAGATCCGTGTGTTACGACGATCTGGTCGGGCGTCACCTCGCAACCCCGTTGACGGAGCCGCTGCGCGATGAACTCACGCAATGCGGCCAGTCCTTCGGTGGGCGCGTACTGCAGCGATTGGGGGGCTTCATCGCGGATGACCGCGGCGGAGAGCTCAGCGAGCGCGCCGCTGGGGAAGAGGGCGATATCGGGGTGTCCCCCACCAAGGTTGAGGGCGTCGCTGGGGCGACGCATGGAGAGAAGGGCGCGGAGTGGCGAGCCGGGCAAGCACCTAGCACGCTGCGAAAGAGCAAGCTCACTCGGACTGATTGGTGGCATGCGCAGAGCGTGCTTCTTCGTTCCCATTGATTCCAATGATATGTTTGTATACGCGCCATTCGTCTGAGGAATGGGCGTGGCTTCCCTCCTGCCAAGGCAGAATCCATGGAACTCCGTGATCTGATCTACTTTCTCGCCTGTCTCGATGAGGGCCATCTCACGCAAGCCGCCAGGCGGCTGCACGTTGCTCAACCGACGCTGAGCCACGCCATTGCGCGGCTGGAAGCGGAGGCTGGCGAGCCGCTGTTGGAGCGGCCCCGTAGGGGGCGCCCAAAGCTAGGAGCAACGGCTGCTGGAAAGCTGCTGGAGCAGCGCGCAAGGCGGGCGGTCTCCGAGGTGCAGGCCTTTGCGGACGACCTCTCCGCGCTGCGCGGCGTGGTGCGTGGGAGGGTTCGGATTGGTTCGATGCAGACTCTCAACTCGACGTTGGTGCCGCGCCCTCTCGCGCGGTTCGCGCTGCAGCATCCCGAGGTGCAGATCAGTCTGCATACGTTGGCGGCCGAGGCGATCCCCACCGCCATCGTTGAGGGGCACATTGACCTGGGCTTGATTGCCGGGGCTCCGGCTACAGCACTGGAAGAACTCGAGGTGGAACCTCTGTGTAGCGAGGAACTCGTGGCCATTGTCCGAAGCGATGATCCTCTCGCCGGGCGACGGCGCGTTCCGCTCCGGCTACTTGCTGACCGAGGGTTTGTCATGGTCTTGCCCGGCACGTTCACCAACGGGCTGATCGTCGAGGCGTGCCGCCAGGCGGGGTTCGCCCCCAAGGTTCTGCTTCGACTGGAGTCGGGCGAGGCGATTCGAGAGGTGGTTCGGGAGGGGCTCGGTATCACGATTCTGCCTGCGGGACGCCTCGGGAGGCGCGATCCTTCGCTGTGTGCCGTGCGCCTGAGCCGCCCCACACCCAGGCGGACGGTCCAGGTCGTGTACGACGGACGGTCGCGCCGCGCCGCCGCGGTGCGGGCCTTCATCGAGGAGCTGAAGCGGTCGGTCGCTCAGAGCGGGGTTCGGTGATCCCGAGTTCCGAGTTTCTAGCCATGTGAGGCGGGGAGCGGGGGCGAGGCAGAACGGCTTGCCACTGGTGATGCAAGCGTGGTGGAACCGGGAACGGTTGGGAGGATGCGGCTTGGTGTCAGAGCGCCTCGACGTTTCTGCAGTGGACCTGGGCGCTGAAACGAGCAGTAGGCAGGCCGAATGGCGTGCAGTACAGTCACTCGCGGCTGACGCAAGGGCGCTAGTTTGCGCAAAGGAACTCAGGACCGGAGAGAGACGATGGCAGGGCGCACGTTCGTTGTCGGGGATGTTCACGGGGACCACGTGCACCTCCAGGCGCTTTTCGCGAAGCTACCAGCTCTGGACCGCGACGATACGGTGGTCTTTCTGGGCGACTATGTTGACCGCGGGCCGGAGTCAGCCAAGGTCGTCGAGTTTGTCCGCTCAGGGCTAGCACGGCGAACTCCCGCGAAAGTGGTCGCGCTACGAGGTAGCCACGAAGACGCTTGGCTGAGGGTCCGGCGACACGGATGGGTCGAGTTCGTCCTTCCGATCGCGAACGGCTGTCTCGCCACTCTCCGATCGTTTCGAGGCGGGCCGCCTCCTGGCGAGGACGAAATGGCCAGTTCGGAGGAGTTCACCGCCATGGCGTCGGGTGCGTTCTTCCCGGATGCCGTCGTGCAGTGGATGGAGTCGCTACCCGTTTTCTATGAGGACGCGCACGCGATCTACGTTCACGCTGGGCTACCAAAGGTTGGTGACAGGTGGGCTCACCCCACTGAGCTCGTGGATCCCGAGCCGCTGATCTGGCAGCGTTCAGAGGAGTTCTTTCGCTCCTACCGGGGCAAGCGCGTCGTGTTTGGACACACCGTTGTGGAGGAGCTCCCTCGGGAGGTCTCGATCTACACTCCAGAGGACGTGAAGGATCTGTTCTTTCGCGGTGATGTCGTCGGCATCGACACCTGCTGCGGACACGGTGGGTTCCTTACGGCGCTCGAGTTGCCCGATCTCAGGGTCTACGAGTCGCGCGACAGGCCGTGCGGCTAGTCCTGCCGCCGAACACTCGAATCTATTGCGGTGCGTTACTGCACCACCAGAAGGCGTGGCGTATGCAGGATCACTTGGAAACGGAATACTTGGAGTTCCCGTCCAGCTTGACGCATCTCGGCAGCTCGACGGGGTGTGAGGGAGGTGGGGGCATCTCCCTGCGGCGCCGCGCGGCGGGGCGTGTCTGCCCGCCGCTTCTGGTATTTCGCGCTCTGGCGATTCTCATCGCAGGAAGCGCTGGCGCTGTCGGTTGCGAGCGAAGTGTATCGCAAAGCGCGCCGACGCGTGGCGCCGGTGCGGCGTCATCAACGAAGGAATGCGGACCTGAGCCGTGTGCGGAGGCGCGGGCTGTGGCGACCGTCCCCCGGGGCAAGGCTGGTCTCGGCCCATCGGCGGTGGATCTCGCTGCCGCGAGTGCCTTGGGAGACGTACCGGCACCCGCACCGCGCGTCGCAGCTGGGGCGGGCTCGTCAGCTTCGGCCGGAGGTCTGGTGGCTCCCCAGGCTGAGGTCAAGGTTCCGAGTGACATGGTACTCGTTCCTGAGGGGACGTTCGCCATGGGCGCCAATCAAGAGGGAGAGCTCGACGAAAGACCGGCACACACCGTAACGATCGGTGCGTTCCTCCTCGACTTGACTGAGGTCACCAACGAGGCATACGACGCCTGTGTCCGGGTCAAGGTCTGCGCCCCTCCGGGAAGTCTCGAGGGTAGTCCACTCACCAACGGCATGCCGCGAGTGTTTCGCCTGCCGAAGCATCCCGTCGTGGCGGTGTCCTGGGACGATGCGAGACGCTACTGCGAATGGAGGGGGAGGCGCCTTCCCCGAGAAGCCGAGTGGGAGCGTGCAGCTCGGGCGGACGACGACCGTCGCTACGTCTGGGGCAACGAGGAGCCCGAGCCGAAGCGGCACGGTGCGTTCGGCGGTCGCGCCACGACCGCGCCTGTAGGGTCCTTCCCAGAGGGACGCTCGGCCTTCGGGAACCTCGATTTGGCAGGCAATGTGTGGGAGTGGATGGCCGACGACTACGATCCATTTGCCTACGTGAGGGAGACCGCGGGATCGGGGGTTCCGGGTAGCTGCGAAGAAATTCTGGCGGTTCAGGATGAGCTTCGAAAGGGCGGCAAACAGGGTTTCACTGGGAGTAACCCCATCCCAACCGAATGCGAAAAGGTGCTGCGTGGCGGGGCCTACAACTACCCTGTGAAGGGGCTTCGTAACTCCAATCGCGTTCACCACCCGGGGCGCTTCCGTATCGCCGTGGCGGGGTTCCGGTGTGCCAGAGACGTCGCGACGGATGCCGAGGATAGGAGCGTCGCCAAGTGAGTATTCGGCAGCTCTCGGAGGACCAGCTTCGCGAGTGGACCCTCGAGCAGAAGGATAGGTGGTGGCTCGAGAACGTGTACAGGGGCGACATGCCCCAGCTCACTCTGCGTTCAGGGCTCACCGGGATGCTGATTGGTTCCGTGCTGAGTCTTACGAATCTCTATGTGGGGATTCGCACTGGCTGGACGCTCGGAGTCGGCATCACATCCGTCATCCTTTCGTTCGCGATGTTCAAGGTGTTGTCTCGCCTTGGTCTCGGATCAGAGATGACCATCCTGGAGAACAATGCGATGCAGTCCATCGCGACGGCTGCTGGCTACATGACTGGGCCCCTTGTCTCGTCGATGACAGCGTATATGCTGGTCACGGGCCGAGTCGTCCCGATGCTGGATACTGCGGTCTGGATCATCGCGTTGTCGCTGCTCGGCGTGCTCTTCGCTTTCCCTCTCAAGAAGCGATTCATCAATGACGAACAGCTCCCCTTTCCCGAGGGGCGAGCAGCCGGGATCGTGATGGATAGCTTGCATGAAGGGGAGGGGGGGGAGGCTCTGTTCAAAGCAAAGCTCCTGGCAGTGTCGGCGGGCGTGTCGGGCGCCGTTGAGGTTCTTCGCAACGGGGCCTTCATGAAGACCATGAAGGCGGCGGCCTTCGCGATTCCGGAACAGCTCGACGGGTTCTTGTATCGCTTCGTGACCCCGAGGATCATGGGTACACCCCTCAGGGACCTCACCATTCGCCTCGACAGTTCGCTGGTAATGGTGGCGACGGGCGGTCTCATGGGGGTGAAGACCGGAGTGTCGCTGCTGGTCGGGGCGATCATCAACTATGTCGTCTTGGTCCCGGTTCTCATCCACCGTGGCGTGATTGTTGGAGTCGGGTTCAAGGCGATCACCATGTGGGCACTGTGGGGAGGGGTGTCGATGATGACCACGGCGTCCCTGTACTCGTTTCTCTCGAAGCCTCGAGTCATTTGGCGCGCGTTCTCAGGGATTCTGGGCAAAGGTTCGAAGGAGCCGGATGCGCTGGCGCACATCGAACTGCCCATGCGAGTGTTTGCCATTGGAATTCCGGTCGTGGGGACGCTGGTGGTGCTTCTGGCGCACGGACTGTTCGGCGTGAGCTACGCAATGGCCGTGCTAGCGATCCCGTTGGTGTTTGTATTCACTCTCATTGCCGTGAACTCGACAGGCCTCACGTCGATCACGCCGACCGGTGCCCTGGGTAAGCTGACCCAGATCACATTCAGTGTGGTGGCACCCGGAAACATCGCCACCAACGTCATGACCGCGGGGATAACCGGCGAAGTCGCAGGGAACGCCAGCAACCTGCTGATGGACATCAAGCCGGGGTACATGCTTGGAGGCAAGCCAAGGCACCAGGCGGTGGGCCACGTTCTGGGAATTTTCTCCGGTTCTCTGCTCAGCGTGCCCGTGTTCTACCAACTCTTCCATGGTGACATTTCGCTACTCACCTCGGAAAAAATGCCTCTGCCGAGCGCTCAGATCTGGCGTGCCGTCGCCGAAATACTCACCAAGGGGCTGTCGTTTCTCCATCCCACAGCAAGATGGGCGATTCTCGTCGGCGCCGTTGTTGGCATCGTGTTGGAGATCCTGAACCAGCGGACCAAGGGGCGGTTTCTTCTCTCTGGAGTAGGCATGGGGCTCGCGTTCGTGCTTCCGTTCAGCGACTCCTTGGCGATGGCGCTCGGTTCGGTGTTCTTTTGGGCGATGGGTAGGTGTTGCCGTTCGCCGGAGAGCTGGTGGCGCCGGGTATTTGTTGACAATCGAGACACCGTGAGTGCTGGCGCGATCGCCGGAGGCGCGATCGTTGGCATTCTGCTCATTCTCTTTGAATCGGTCGTGTTAGCCTGAGCCGGGGAGACCAGGTGCCGCGACCTACCAGCCTTTGCACGCTCGTTTGCCACAACTGTCCCAGCGGCTCCGCGGGAAGGTTGCGATGTCCGGGAGACCGTGCTCCCACGGGGGGACCGCAAGGGCCTCGCCCTCCGTGTCGAGGCGTCGGAGTTCGTTGAGGCAGCCCGCTTCAGCCACGGACAACAAGCGCCTCGTGAGCGCGCTCTGGTAGTAGAATCGATACTGCTCGGCCCAGTTCTCGGTACTTGCTGGGAATCTGAAGGGGAGGCAGTAGGGACTGATGCATCCCCGTTCCCGTGCTGAAGGAGGAGCGTCTGCGCAGTTGGCGCTATCGACGCAGGTCTTGGCGCACTCCGGTGGGTTCGAGACGTCTTCGGGCGGTAGGTTGCGGTTGACGAGCCCGTACATCACGAGGTGGCCCAGCTCGTGGAGCAGAATCGGGCTGAACCAGGCATGGTCGTGTGGGGCATTGTCGAATGCGACGCCGTTCTGGTTCGCGTGATAGGCCCAATAGCTGCCGTAGTTGCCCGGCATCCAATGGTTTTTCCCGCGAAAGAGATGCTCGTGGAGCCAGATCGTGTGGCCATCGCGGGCATCATCGGTGTTTTGGCGGTTGAATGGTGCGACGCCGTGTGACGTTGGGCGGTCGTCGATCACCACCCGGCGCAGCAGGGTGACGTGAGTCCAGGGAACACGCTCCAACGTGTTGGTGATGGCGCGAAACCAGGCAGGGTCGAGGTGCTCGGCAACCCGACACTCCTGTCCTGCGGTGTTGCGGCCGCCGTCGGGCCACAGGATTGTGAGACAGTGGGTGTGTTCGCGGCCGGAGACGGTCCGCTTCAGCGCCAGTCGCCGGCCGACGTAGCCATGCACGGAGAACTCTCGCTTAGGCTGCGCGCCTTCTCGAGCCCGCACGACCGCGTCCGTGTTGCATTCGACGGGAGCATCGAACGCCGTCGTAGTGACAACCCGACCCCCTGCTCGGACACTGGGGGCCGGGGGGGCGCCACTGGGTTGGGTCGACTCGGTCAGATGCGGTGGCGACATCGGCGTGGATGCCGTTGTGGCGACCGCCGAAAATGGAAGCGCCACCAGGAGGGGCCATGGTGAGGGGTGTCGGCCAGTGGGCGAACGCGATGCGTGTTTCACTCGCAACCACGGTGGGTGCAGCGGGAATCGAAGCGATGGTTTCGCTGTGCGATCAAATGGGCATGCAGCCAATAGGGCTCGAATCTGGCACGCATCTCTGGGGTGAGGTCGGCGCCGTATCGAGCAGGGCGCTCCTCGAATGGATGCAGCGCTTCCGGGTATCGGTGAGCGGCCTTCAGGCAGCTCGCCAGATCGAAGAGCGCGCTCTTGGTTGGATAGAGACACAGGGAAGCCTGGCAGGCGTTGATTGCAGCCCCGAAATCATCAACCCGCTGCAGGGACACGCCCGTCCGAGGCTGCGCTTCCGCTTCCTTCCTCGTGTGCGCGTGAGTGCTTGGCGACACCAAGCTGCCCGTGAGGAGAGCAGCAGCGGTCTTCAGGGGTCGCGCACGAGCTTTCATTGGGGAAGGAGGTCAGCAGCGCTTCGCGCTCGCGGATTCGTCGTCAGATGAATCCACCGTAGCCGCCCAAGTGTAGCGTGCCGGTCCCCGCGCCGCCAACGCGGGGCGCGCCGTTTCGCAGATCCGACGGGGTCACTCTCGCTCCAGGAACCTCCGCGGCAGACGCACATCGGGTGGGGCTGGGAGCGGGCCTTCTCTTGCAGGTATGGTGCACCCTCAGGCGCGGCGCGCCCGCTGGCTCCGCTTCTTCTGCGGTGGAACAGCTGGACTGCACTAGCGCGCCAGTGCAGTCCTTTGCGTCCATCATCCCCCCCCGAGCGCGGCCTAGGATTCGGCGCGAGCCATCAGGGGGGGCCCGATGGTCCCCCCAACAGGGCTCCATCGCACCCGGCCACCGCGCTAGCGCACGGCTTTCGCGTCCCTAGCTGCTGCGCAAGGGTGTCAGCTAGCAGCGGCGCCGAACGACCGCGTAAACAGATCCAGGATGGCTTTTTGGCCTTCCTCGCTCAGCTGTTGGGTCCCAACTCCAGCGAAATCAAGCGCAGTGATGACCGGAGGCGGTGTCATCTCCCAGGCTTTGCCGGTCCAGTGGAACCACGACCGACGCTCCTGATCGAACACGAAGAGCTGCTTGCCCCACAGGCGCGCGAGCTCCACGCCCCAGCCGGTTCCGCCCTTCACGACGCCGTCATCCTGAATGACGCCGACTGCAAAGACCTGCCGCGCGTTGGAGATCTGGTGCCAGATGGTCTTGAGCACATCCCGGACGAAGGGGATGTCGGTGAGTTTGCGATTCAAGCGCTTCGACGCGTAGACCAGGCTGAAGTCACCCTGATTGAGCTCGCGTTCGGTCAGAACGACGACCCCGCGCTTGCGCTCAAGATAGCGGTGGCCCTCGAAGCTGTAGTTGACCTCTCGCATCCCCCAACGCTCGGCGCAGGCGCCAAACTCGGCCTCAGCGCCCCGGCTGCCACCGCTGATCAGGCGGAAAACTCGCGGATCACGTGGCCGGTCGGAGATGGGGGGGACATCTTCCGCCACGACCTGCATCGTGGGCAGATCCAGTCGGAGATTGAGGGGCTCGAGGTTGGGATTGCCGTGGTCCTTGAGAAGCCGGAGGCGCACTACGTCCTGCTCTGGCTCGAGGTAGACAATGACGTCGATGCCATCCGCGAGCGCGTCGAGGGGCGAGGGGAGGCCGCTTCCAGTGGGGTCGCTGACGGTGGCGGAGAGCCAGATCTCCGCGTCCAGATCGCGGCCAAGGTCATGCACCGCCGCGAGCGCCTCGCCAGAAGCGGTCACGAGGTCGAAGCCGTCGATGATGATGACGTCGGGGCGGAAGTGCGCCGTGTCTTTCGCGAAATCCACCACGTTCTGGATTCGGGTGATCGAGGACCGCCCCCCCCGGTGGGACTTCGGGCCGTCGCTGCGATCCGAGAGGAGCGAGAAGATCATGCGATTGCGCTCGATCTCGATCATCACGGATTCCGGGTGCTCGAGACGCGAGGCGACGCGGATGTCGTGGAAGACCTCGCTGTAGTAGGTGCGCACGTGATCGACCGCATGCTCGTGCGAGATATGGAGGACTCTCCGATCGCGGAGCAAGTTGTCGAGGGCGATCTGGACAAGCAGAGGGGTCTTGCCCATCCCGGGGCCAGACGCGACCACGCCGACGTTTCCACGGCCAAGGCCGCCGTGAATGGACTTCTCGAAGACCCGCATGGGACTTCGTTCGTTCACCTCTTTACGGTACATGGGGTATTCCTTGCCTCACTTGGCCTTCTTGGCGCCCTGTTCTTTCTGGTACTTGTCGATGAGCTCTTCGGCAAGTGCGCTGGGCACTGGCGCGTAGCGTGAGAACTCCATGGTGAACTCAGCCTTGCCCTGGGTGGCGGACCGGAGTGCCGTGGAGAAACCGAACATCTCGGAGAGGGGTACGTCCGCTTCCACGCGGCAGAACCCGTCGCCCTCCGTGGTGCCGATGATGATGCCTCGGCGCTGCATGAGCAGGCCCACCATGCCACCCTGGAATTCGCTGGGCCCCTCGAGGGCCGTCTTCATGAGGGGCTCGAGGATCTGCGGGGCTGCCTTCTTGTAGGCCTCGCGCCATGCTCCGCGCGCCGCCTCTTGGAAGGCGATGTCCGACGAGTCGACCGCGTGGTAGGCACCATCGTTGAGCGTGATGGAAACCCCGGTGACCTGCGCTCCAATGAGGGCGCCCTTGGCGAGCATGGATCGGAAGCCCTTGTCGACTGCCGGGATGAACTCGCGCGGGATGGATCCACCCACGATCTCGTCGTTGAAGACGTAGGGCTCGTCGACGTAAGGCTCCATGAAGCCCGCAACGCGACCGAACTGACCGGAGCCACCGGTCTGCTTCTTGTGAGTGTAGCTGAATTCGGTCCGGCGAGTGATCGTCTCGCGGTAGGCCACCCGGGGTGGGCTGGTATCCACCAGGGCGCCGTACTCGCGCTTCATTCGCTCGATGTACACGTCGAGGTGGAGCTCCCCCATGCCGCTGATAATGGTTTCGCCCGTTTCGGGGTCGGCACCGACGCGGAAGGTGGGGTCCTCCTTGGTGAAGCGCCGGAGCGCCTTGGACATGTTGGTCTGCGCCTTGTGGTCCTTGGGCGTCACGGTCAAGCTGATGACCGAGTCCGGGACGTACATCGACGACATGGCGAAGTTGACCTGGCCGTCGGTGAAGGTGTCCCCGGAATTGCAGTCGACACCGAAGATCGCGACGATATCGCCAGCTTCCGCCCGTTCGATGTCCTCCATCTCGTCGGCGTGCATCCGAACCAGGCGTCCAGCCTTCTGCCGCTTGCCGGTGCGCGTATTCGTGATCTCAGCGCCTCGCATGAGGCATCCCTGATACACACGCAGGTAGGTGAGCTGCCCGTACCGACCGTCCTCAAGCTTGAATGCGAGGACGACCAAAGGCTTCTCGCTGTCGCTCTCGAGCAGGACTTCTGCCTCGTCACGATCGAGATCGACGCCGCGGTTCTGTACCTCACCGGGATGCGGTAGGTACGCGTTTACCGCGTCGAGCAGCATCTGGATGCCCTTGTTCTTGTAGGCTGAGCCCATCATGACCGGGGCGACCTTGAGACCGATGGTGGCGTCTCGAAGGGCCTTCGCGATGAGCTCTGGGGATACCCGCTCCTCGAGCATGGCTTCGGTGAGCTCATCAGAGAACATTGAGAGCTCGTCAAGCATTTCTTCCCGGGCCTTGACGGCGGCTTCGGCCATTTCCTCCGGGATTTCGCTCTCGACGATCTTTTCGCCGTTTTCGCCCTCGTGTCGGAGCGCCCTCATGCGGATGAGGTCGACGACTCCCTCGAAGCGGTCCTCAAGCCCGATTGGCAGCTGGATCAGCACGGGGTTGAGCTTGAGCTTCTCGCGGAGCTGTACCTTGACGCGTAGCGGATTGGCGCCGGCGCGATCGCACTTGTTGACGAACGCGATTCGCGGGACGCCGTAACGCCGCATCTGACGGTCTACGGTGAGGGACTGGGACTGGACCCCCGCGACAGCGCACAAGACGAGCACCGCGCCATCGAGCACCCTGAGCGCGCGTTCGACTTCGATGGTGAAGTCGACGTGTCCGGGCGTGTCGATGATGTTGATGTGGTGGTCCTTCCAGAGGCAGTGGGTGGCGGCAGACTGGATGGTGATCCCGCGCTCGCGCTCGAGGTCCATCGAGTCCATCTTGGCGCCGACGCCGTCTTTGCCACGCACGTCATGGAAAGCATGGATTCTATTGGTGAAGAACAGGATACGCTCGGTTAGGGTCGTCTTACCCGAGTCGATGTGAGCGCTGATCCCGATATTTCGAAGTTTCGCCAGTTCCGTGTTCACGACTACACCCGTGCTCGCCCGCCGGTCTCGAAAGAGAGGGTCTTCGAGTCATGTGGGCTCGGTTGAGTTCGGGCGGCCCTTTAGTGTCGGATGCGCCGAGGCGCCAGTGCAATTTCGAATCGAGCATTTCGCGCCGCGACCGGCCCCTGGCAATACGGTGGATATTCTCCGCAGAATTCCACTACTTTCGGCCAGCGGACGGAGCTTCTACCCGCTCGCCGATTCAAGCGCCACCACAACGGAGAAGCGGACTTGCCCCGAAGAGGACACAGTGGGTCCGCAGCTTGGGTGACCTGCAGAAGCCCCCCCTTGGGGCATGCTTGCCGACATCCCCTCCGCTTGGACCTAGAGGGCCGGCGCCCCCAGAGGCTATGGCGAGCGGCCGTCGGGGTTGGCGGGGGCGATCTCCCGGGTGTTTTCGCGGTTGATGGCGCCCCGAAGCTCGGTCAGCGAGTCGAGTTCGAACGGCGATCCATGGCTCTTCGGAATTGGCTCCCGGCTCGAAAGAGCGCGTCGATGCTTGACAGTGCGTGATGCGCGAACTCACCCCGCTGTTCACCCAGTGCGCACTGGAGATAGATGGCTTCGCGGAGGATTGGCCGGAAGTCGCGCAGGCACCGAGCTTCCCACTCGTCGGCACTGACCTCGCTCCGGATTACCGCCTGCTCGAAGTCGATCGGCATCACCTCGAGCGGCGTCGGGCACACGACGAAGTTGTGGAGCTCGGCGTCGCCATGGGTCATGTCGCCTTCCTGCAGCTTCCGCAGGATTCCATAGAGCTCTTCCGCGAGACGCCAGAGTCCGGCTGCGGTCGGTAGCGACAGCTCTGCAGCGATCTTGATATTCGACTCCTCGGGCTCGGCGCCGAAGGGGCTGATCTGGCTGTAGGGTTTGCCAGGCAGGAGGCAGCTACGGAACGTACCCAGCGCATGCCCGATTGGCGCGGGAACACCGACCAATCGCGACGCGAGAGTATGACAATCGAACTCTCGCTGAGGATCGCAGCGAAGCCGCCCGGTATAGTAGGTTTTTCGGAAGTGGAGAGGATACGTTCTGGCGAGTTCGAACGCCTCTCGGGTCGCAACGCCACCGATTACCAGCTCACCAACCATCAGGGGTGTAGTGCCAGCCATGCGGCGCGCGAGCGTCCTCATGACGAAGTCCTGTTGCGGCGCTCGCTGGATGAGTGCCAAGTAGTCTTCGTCGACGACCACGGAGTGCCTGGGCGACACCGGAATCATGTTGCTCTGGGGCATCTCGCTCTGCATCTATGCATGAGCCTCCGGGGGCCGGCAATCTCTCAGGCCGCGGTCCGTGGCTCCCGTTCGGGGGTAGGTTGGGTCGAAGAGGGCAAGCTGACCGTCATGACTCTGTCGGGTTGGGCGCGCGTGAACAAATGACCATGGAACGGTCGCCTCGCCGAGGACTAGGGTGAAGCGACTCCGAAGGGGGGAGGCTCGATGGCGAGCTGTCAAGGCATCCACGTAGCAACGCTATCTCCTATCGACACTCTGGAAGCAGTATGAGCAAGCAGCGATCGCGGAACGAGGGAGAGGCCGAGGAAGAGCTGACCCAACCGGACGGCCAGAGCGAAGGGCGTCAGTGGTCGCTCGTGGTACCTCGTCCAGCCGTGTGGGGAGGGGTCGAGAGGCTGCGCCACCGTCGGGCAGAAGAGCGCAAACGGTGTTCGTCAGATGGTCCGGTGAAGAGACCCAAGCCCAAGGGCTAGCCCCCGGGGAGGCGCAGCCTCTTCTGGGGTCGTGGAGGCGGGGCGAGCAGGGCAGGGGGCGGCAGACAACGGGGTGCCCCGTTGTCCGTTCGATCCCTTGAATTGGGGGGGCGCTCGCGTCGTCCCACCACTTCGTGTCGGGAGGGCTGGAACCTATCTTGCTGGACCTAGTGTGGGAGGGCGACCGCTCTCCAAGCCGTTCAGCGGTGGCCTGGCCATCCCGCCGTTCCGGATGGGACAAGCGGTGGCATCACCGATCTTGCCCTTTGGCCCGCCTCAGACCTAGCCTGTCTACTCCGGGTCTCGACCTTTGGCTCCGGCTGTCGAGCCCCCCGCATCGATAAGGGATTACTCATGAACCGATCGCTGATTACCCTCCTCTCGCTCGGATTCCTGTCGCTCACAGCCGTCGTCTCGTGCGGCTCCGATGACGAGAAGGATCCGTATGCGACCGCCGACGACTTCTGCGCTGCTTGGTCCGAGCGTGCCTGCGTCACGACGGTCGTGGAGAACTGCTCTGACGATGAGCCGAGCAAAGCCACGTGCCGAAAGGCCCAGAAGAAGTTCTGTTTGAACCTCCTCGGTGACAGAAACTATCGACGAGCCCCAGTCGAACAGTGCTTGGAGTATGTCGAGCGGGCATACGACGACGCGAAGATCGATGCAGTCGAAGCGGCCGTTGTGCTTCGCCTCGGCGCCCCCTGCGCGCAGGTGATCGGCAAGGGTGGCAAGCTCTGCGAGGCCGACAAGGACTGCGACGACGACGGCGAATGCGAGGAAACAGCTGCCGGCGTCGGGGTGTGCCGGATCGGCGGCGGACGCGCCTGCGACCCCGGCGCGGCGCTCGAGTGTGCTTCCGATTTCTACTGCGAGGAAGACCGTTGCGTCGAGCGCCGCGAGTCGGGCGACACCTGCTCGTCCAACGACGAGTGTGAGTCCGATCAGCTCTGCGAATTCCCGGAACCGGACGAGGACGCAGAAGATGAGGACGAGGCGGAGGCTACCAGTGGCGAGTGCGTGTCGAAGCTGGAGAACGGCGAGGCATGCACCGACGACAGTGTGTGTCAGAGCGGGTGGTGCGAGTGTCAGGTCGAGCCGTGCGAGGACAACATGAGGTGCACGGGGAAGATCGTGCTCGGTCCGCAGTTTCGGCTCTGCGAAGACCTTCGGTAGTCTGCAGCCCGTGGCGGCGGCTCTGGGGTCCACCGAGAGCCGCCGAAAGCTGCCCCGCCGATGCTCCCGTTAATCGCGCGCCTGCAGTCGGGGACCGAGTCATCTCCAGCGTCTAGACTCGTACCGTGGGGCTTTGCGCAGGCGTGTCTGGGTGAGTGCATCGGTGAGGAGCGGACTTCCGCGAAGACAGGGGTAGCAGTCGTCCCTCTCGTCCGGGCCGCAACCCGTCTCTTTGGAGAGTGGTTTGAGGACTCGGAAAGAGCGCTCGTCGCCGTACTTCACCATCCGAGGCAGCAGTTGCGCATAGTCGTCGCACTTGACGGCCGCGCGGACGTCGAGTGCCAGAGTCAGCGCGGGGCTCATTCTGGCGCGTTGTGAGGGCCGCTGCAGGAGTGCCAGGGCCTTCTCCGTGGCCTGGGTCTTGAGGCTGGTCGAGGACCAAACGTCGAAAAGGAGATCCGAGCCGTGCGTTCCCAGGTATGTGGACGCGAACTCGAGCGTCTCGTCGCAGGTGCCTTCCCGCGAACCGAAGTGGCGGAGCCCCGCCAGCATGGTCTTGCTCGACGCGTTGGCGGGCTGCTTCTCGATGGCGTGCCTGAAAGCGTCGAGCGAGGCCGAGAGCTCTTTGCGGATCAGTCTACCCTGGGCCAGGGCTAGCCACTCGCGTCCGGAGCGTTCCGCGACGTTCCGTTGCGATAGCGCGTAGAGGGCAGCCTCTGAGCCCCTGCTGGCAAGGTGGAGCACCCTGTCCAGCTCCGGATCGGGCCTGTTCGGCGCCTCGCCTTCGGCGCTCGCGGGGACGTCGAGGTCGTCATCGCCATCAGGTGGCAGCGCCCGAGAGGCTTCGGGATCGGCCACGGGGGCCTCTGTTCGAATCACGGCACTGAGGGCAATGGTCAGCAGGACGGTCGCGCCAAGGACCAGGGTCGCGAGAAACACCAGCGCCTTCGGGACACTCCACGGTTCAAGCGCGTTTCGCAGCGTCTTCGGCAAGAAGCGAGCAACACGGGGCGCCACCATGGGTGCCCAAGTCTGGGCGCCGGCCCAGAGCACTCGGGCTCCATCTCGAAGAGCAACCGGCAGCGAGCGGGCATTGGGCGTTTCCTCCTGTTCGTGGAGGCTGTGCGTTGCCGCCTGAGCGGACAGGGTTGCTGAAGAGCCGTCCGCAATCTGTCGGCGCGGAGTGCTTGGGGGAGTCACGGTCGCGATTGCAGGCTCAAGGGGCGGAAGGCCATCGGCGCTTCTTGCGGGGGGAGCATCACCAAGGCTTCGGCGCTGCTCGCGACTCAGTCCTTGCAGGAGAGTGCTTCTGGCTTCCGCCGCAGACTGAAGCCGATGTTCAGGCGCCTTCACGAGCAGCTCGGCAACGAGGCGAGCCAAGGGTTCGGGGACTTCGGGCGGCAACGGTGGTGGGGCAGCGGTCATCTGTTGGGTGAGCAGGCCCAGCAGATTGTCGGAGTGGAACGCGGGCTCGCCAGTCAGCATTTCGTGAAGGATGAGACCGAGTGCGTAGAGATCGGCTCGCGCATCCACGGGGCGCCCCGCGGCCTGCTCCGGTGCCATGTACTGTGGAGTTCCAAAGACGGTGCCGATTTGTGTGAGCTGGGCCCCGCCGGACTCGAGCTTGGCTATACCGAAATCGAGCACCTTGACGCGGTCTGTTCCGTCCGATGACGGGATCAACATCACGTTGTCCGGTTTCAGGTCGCGGTGCACGATCCCTTCGGCGTGGGCCGCCGCGAGTGCGCTCGCAACCTGCGCGGCCACGTGCGCCGCGCGGCCAGGCTCAAATGGCCCCTGCCGTTCGAGGGTCGCCGAGAGACTGGTGCCAGCCACGTATTCGAGGACGAGGTAGAAAGATCCGTTCTCCAGTCGCCCGAAATCCGTGGCCTGCGTGACGTTCGGGTGTTCGATGCGTCCCGCCGCGACGGCTTCCCGTTCGAAGCGACGAACAGCCTCGTCGTTGATCGTCATGTGCTGGTGCAAGACCTTCAGCGCAACGACCTTGCGCATGTGCACATGCTCGGCTCGGTACACTGCGCCCATGCCACCCTGGCCGATCAGTGCGTCGATTCGATAGCGCCCAGCAACGACGGTGCCGACCAGAGAGCTGGCGTTGGGAGCGGGCTGCTGGGAACTCATCGAGGTTCGGTGCTCCTGACGGGGCAGGGGAGCCCGACTCTACCCCAGATTCCGAGGCCAGTCGTCAGCAACGATGAGCGCCGCCCGGCTATCCAGCGCTCGGCAGCTCTTCATCGGGTGGGGAATCGGACGGCTCTGCGTGATCCGGACCCCCGAGCGATTCGAACCTTGCTCCTCCAGCACTCGGTTCTTCGCAGGCTTCATGGCTCGCCGCTCGGGACGGGCCACCGAGCTTGGGGGCTGGGGTCGGCGGTACGTCGCGATCCATGAGTGGCGTGTGCCACGTTGGCTCGAGGATCTCGCCGAGGACGTCTTCAATGAGCGTGATGTGCGCGCAGTGCGCTAATTCGTCTCCGCCCTTGCTGCCCCACACGTGAAGACCATTCCTGTCGGCCCTCGAAACAATCGTGAAGAGCCCGTCGGCCTGTTGGGCGACAGGTTCGACTCCAATACGGTGCAAAAGCGCCTGCGCCGTGAGCGCCGTTGAGGGATAGCTTCCGGGATCAATCTCAGAGTGCGAGAAAATGAAGATTTTCTCGCCTTTCGCGGCGCGCTCGGCGAAGCGAAAGGTCGGCTCGATGAAGTCGGCGAGGACCTTGCGCTGGCGTCTTCCCGGAGGACTCGCTGGGTCGAATCTGGCGTGGAGCCCGTCGAGCAGCACCACGGCATCGATCCCGTCGTCTCCGTGCTTCAGGATCTCGTTGATGGCGCCGTAGCCAGCGCTCCACGCACAGAGAGCCAAGTGGCGGATATGCGCGCTCGGGACACCACTCGCCTTCTTCAATCCCCGCTCAATGGAGGCTCGGAATCCGGCGAAGCTCTCCTTCGCCAGGAAAGCGTCCGCATAGGGCCCGCTGCCGAGGCCCATGTCCACCCCGACGTAGGCCATACCCCGCGAGACCTGCGCCAGGATCTTGCGCATGGGATCGTGCCCGTGGAAGTGAACCAGGACGTCGTACCCATAGTCGTCGCTGTGCCCCCCGCGTTGCGGGATCGTGAGCCGGCCGAACTTTACCTTGGTGTATGGCTGGTATGGTCCGAGCCCGAGCGGATCGTGAGGGTTACACTCATTGTATCCACGGCGTCGAAGCTCTTCGGTGAGTGGAGCGGGGTGACGGCGAGGGATGAGCCATTCTGGTGAGACTTCGGGGCGAGCGATACCCCTCTGGAGTCGGAGATGACGGGCTGTGACTCGGGGCTGCGAGAAGTGCGACCCCGCGAGGAGCGCAATGGCGGCTCCCATTGCGATCATCCAGGTTCGAGGCGCTGGGCCGGGCGCTGTCAAGCTTGCCCCCCCTCGGCCAAGTATCGATCCGCACCGATCTCTTGGGTGGTGCGAGGTGGCGTCCGCCATTGCAGCGGGCGAGGTTCGTGTCGATGGCTAGTTCTGCTCGTCGCGAGGGCATGGTCTCCCATTGGAATCGACGGGTTGCAGAATGGTTGCACGGCCACGCTCAGGTACGCAGGATGACCTCTCTCCAGGCCGGAGCGCAAGAGCCCGGGGCACTCAAAGCGCGTCGCGCCTGAGATCCATCGAAGTGCGCCTGGCGCGAGAGGTGAGACCTCGACGGACACGAGCGGACGCGTCCACTCACGCGTGAGGGCTCATGAGGCGCTGTGGCGCACGGGCTGCTCGCGGCGGCGTCCAGTCGACCGCCAGAGTGGCCAGCATCTTGCTCGTTCGGCCATTGCGCTCGGCCGCACCACAGGAGCCCCCTCGGGTGCTCCGTATTGGCTCACAGTCAGTGAGAGGCGCCCGTGTGGGACGGGGTAGGCAGGTTAAGGATGGCTCAGCGGCTTCGAAATCATTGGGTTTGTCTTCGCTGTTCCGTAAACCCAGTACCACTGGGGTTTTCGCGCGAGTGCCTCCGAATCCGTGACGGTTGCCAAGCCGGTCGCAGTCGCTAGACTGAAACGCCCCCCACGGCAATAGGGTGGGGGCTCGCGCGAGACAACCAACAGTTCCACTAGGGTTTACGGCATGACCAAGCGTCAACAACTCGGCTTTACTTTTCTCACCTGCGGCCTGGCCGCGCTCGCATTCGTCGCCTGCTCTGACGGCGGCGACGACAGTCCATTCGCCTCGACCGGTGGCGGTTCGGGGTTTGACCCGAATGCGACCGGAGGTGCAACGGGCAGTGGCGGCGGATCGGCCACCGGGGGCGGCTCGTCGACCATCAACACGGGCGGTGGGAGTGCCACTCCACCCCCGGCAAACAGCACCTACACCGTGCAGGCGGGGGGCTTCGTGACCAGTGGTACCTGGCAGGGCTACGCTTGGCCAGCCACCGAGAACCCGACCGTCGGCTCGACGATCGTGCCTGCGGACTTCACGGCTGTGCTGGCGGGCGACACGATCTGCGTGAGCGGCACGGTGGCGGCAGAGCCGGACTACCAGGGCGTCGCCATGCTGGGCTTCAACATCAATCAGCCCGTAGAAGGCGGCGACGGCAGTGAGGGCACTTGGGCCTACACTGGTACGATGGGCGTCGAGTATGCGGTGACCATGAACGTCGACAGTCCGCTCCGCATCCAAATCCAGGGCCCGCTTGGCTACCCTGACGAAGCCTGGTGCGCCAATGCGGGCGACGGCACCGGCCAGATTCCGTGGACGGACTTCAACAAGACGTGCTGGGACAACAAGGGGACGTACTACGACGCGGATGGCTTCCCAGCCCTCGAGGCCGTGATGTTCCTCGTCCCCGGTGACGACAACACGCCGACCCCGTTCGATTTCTGCGTGAGCTCCATCGGCCCCTACTGAGCTCGGGTCGTTACCGCAGATTGGGTTGCGGGCTGGGCCTTGGCTGGGTCTGGCCCGCATCCATGTCCGGTGCAGAATCGGGGTAGTGGGAACTGCGCGGAGGTTGTCAGCGAGGCGAGCGGGAGCGGGTGTGGTACGGGCCTGATCCAGACAACAGCGCATGCCGTTCAGAGGGTTCTTGCGTTGGCGGCCCCCTGAACGTCGACGCTGGGGGTATTTCGGGGGCGTGGGTCAGTGGACTGCCCACACCAGTCGCCACCGCTCCGCCACATCAACCGGGACGGCTAAAGAGGATCGATTCTCGGCCGTTGCTGCAGTCAAGCCAACACTCGGCGAGGCCTGGCGCTCGTTGATGTTCGCGGCAACCCAGCAACGCACCCTGTCGCAAATGGCGACAAGCCCGGAAGCTGCAGGAGGCGTTGCTCTAGGAACCGATCGAAAACCACGGATGAAGCTCCTTCCAGCAGCCGCCGTCCTATTGGCCCTCCTGGGTCTGACGCAGATCTCGGCTACCGCGACCGGTCCGGAAGCTTTCGCCGACGGGGCGCGTCGTGCCGCATCCGTCATGGGGACTCCTGCCGCACACGCTCCGGACGCGGGGAGTCAGATGGCGAAGCCCCTTTCGGAGCCGGAGACGGTGCTGACGCGTAACGCGCAATGGTTCGTGTACCCACACGGATGCGATTCGGTGACGCGTGGGCTCGACGTCATCATCCATTTTCACGGCGCCCACACCACGGTCGTTCCCAGATATCTGAAGACCGGACTCGACGCCGTGCTGGTCATCATCAACAAGGGGATTGGTTCAGGGGCATACAGCGAGATGCTCGCGATTCCTTCGCAGGTGGACGGGCTGCTCGATCGTATCCAGTCCACGATCGCCGGTCACTGTGGCCTAAGGAGCGTCTCGATCGCGCGGCTTGCCCTGAGCTCGTGGTCTGCTGGCTACGGAGCCACCGAGCAGTTCCTGCGGTTTCGTCCTGGGCGCGTCGATGCGGTGCTGCTGTCCGATGGTTTGCACGTGGGGTTCACCGATCCACGGACTCGTGCCGTGCGCGCGGAGTCCCTCGGGGTGTTCTTGGACTTCGCGCGCCGCGCTGGGCGAGGCGAGAAGCTCATGGCGGTGACGCATTCATCTATCAAGCCCGTCGAGTATGCGGGAGCGGGCGAGACTGCTCAGGTGCTTGCCGATGCCGCGCACGCACCCATCTGGCCTGTGGCCGGGCAGCGGCACCGAATGGATCAGCTTACAGCTTCGCGCCGCGGAGAGTTTTATGCCGAGGGCTACGCGGGGACCGACAAGCTGGCTCACTCGCGGCACCTCTACGCCATCGGAGAGACGACGTTCGCGCGCTTGCGCGAATACTGGAAGCGGTGAAAAACATGTTCGGAAAAAGAGGGACAGCCGGGAACACCACGGTCATCGGACGCGGTGCGCGCCTCGTGGGCACTATCGAGCTCGAGGGTGAAGTATACATCGAGGGTGAGTGCGAAGGCACCGTCCGCACTCGGAGCCACCTGGGGCTCGGGGCGGGCGGCAGCGTGAGGGGGGAACTCCGCGGAAAGACGGTAAGTATCGCAGGCAAGGTTCTGGGGTCGATCATTGCGGAGGAGACACTGCACGTGACGAGCACCGGCGCTGTCGAAGGCGAGGTGTTCTACGGGAAGCTCGATGTGAAGCCCGGAGGTGTTATTGACGGCAAGACCCACCAAGGCGCTCCGGCATCCAGCGACGTTTCGGTGCCGGCGCTCGAGGAGGAGGTAGCAGAGGAGGTAGCAGCCGTCGCAGACGAACCGAGCGGAATCATGAAGGCCACTCGTTCGGTGAGCTCGTTCCCGCAGGTGGGGGCAGCTCGTCGTTCAAACGCTCCGGGAGCGCGGTGACGGGCGGATACCGCGTCATCATCGTTGCCGAGCAGAGCACCGCGATCAGGGAGTTCTGGATCGGGCGTAGCGCGCTTCAGGGCTTCCTCGTGGCCTTTGGGCTCGTTGCGCTGGTGCCCGTCGCCGTTGGCATCTCCGCGGCGAGGGCGGGCGGCGCGCCCGCGTCAGCACCGGCTGGTGGCAATCCGGGGGCGGCTACCCCGTCTTCGACCAACACGGAGTCGGAGCCGACGAGGATACGGCTTGCGGTGGGCCTTGGGGATAGTGGCCGGCGCTTCCTCAAGGGCATGAGAGTTGAGGCCGCGCCCACGAGCGGGGTGTGCGGCGAAGGGATGGCGCTGGTCGAGGGCGCTCACTGCCCGGTGATCCACCAGCGGTGCCTTCGTTACTTGGATCCCGAGGGCAGTGCGCTGTACTCGCAGCGGTGCGCCGAATTCGAGTCCCCGACGCGCTGCCTCAGCCCGACCCGCGAGCAACTCCGGTACTGCATCGACATCGACGAACGCACCGAAGAGGGAGGACGCATTCCCAGGACAGGGCTCACTGCTGCCGATGCTCAGCAGGCATGCGAACGAGCGGGCAGGCGGCTCTGTACGGAGAAGGAATGGATCTTCGCCTGCGAGGGTGAAGCCATCTCCCCGTACCCGTATGGTTTTTCCCGAGACAGCAGTCTGTGCAACGCCGACCAGTCCGACCTCGTGGCTCCCGACGGTACTCTCGTCGACCGGCGGGCCGCGTCCGGTGCGCACCCGCAGTGCAAGAGTGTCTTCGGGGTCCGCAACCTGTCGGGGAACGTCGAGGAGTACGTGAGCCTCAGTTCGAAGCCAGGAGGCTTCGTGCGCAAGGGCGCTTACTGGCAACCGGGGGCCAACACATGTCGGACGAGTCAAGCGCATCCCGAACTTGGCTACCGAGGCGTCGAGCTCGGGTTCCGTTGTTGCAGCGATGCCCCTGCCAACGCGTCGGTCGCTGGAGTCCCGTAGGCTCGTCGTGGCGGAGTCCCGGATCGGCGCTGCACGGAGCGGCGACGGCCGCTGGGGGGGGATTGGCCGGCGCCCGAGTGCCTCAGCGTGGTGGAGTTCTGGGCTGGCGCTGGCCCGATCGGTGCGTGTTGCTCAAGCCGTTGGTAGTCCCGCTGGCGGGACTTGTTTGGAGGGACGCTCGCCGATCTCGGCTTTCGGTTTCGTTTTGCTGTGCTTGCGGTGCTCACGTACCCCACGCACGCTCCGCTCCGGTGCACTCGCACGCTGCGTGCGCGCCGTAGGAGTGGGCTGCGGACGTATCCTTCCGTGGACTCCGTCCAGCAAGCTGGACTCCGTTCGCTCCGGGGCTCACAGAAACTCGCCAGAAACCGAGCTTGACGGGCGGGCTGAGAGTTCTCGGCAGTAGTGGCAGCCGCGTTCTTGGGGGTGGCGCGTGGCCGCCAGTCGCCACGGCGCGCCACAGGCTGGGGACGCCATGAACTCCGAACAGCCTCTGCAGAATAGCCGCATTCTGTTGGGGTGGAGCGGGGCACGATTCGTGCAGCTTCGGGGGGCACGGACGCGCGCTGGCGGTCGTCTGGCGTAGAGCCAGTGGCGGCGCGGTGCGCGTGCGATTCGTGTCCGAATTCCGAAACTCGCGGCTGTCGTCGTCTTGGCAAGGTGCGGCTGCTGCGGAGGAGATGGCCCATGACATCCGAGAAGAAAGACGAAAAGGCACTGCGCACGGTCCTGCAAGAGCTCGAGAAGAGCTTCGGCCGCGGTGCGGTAATGCAGCTGGAGGACCACACGGCGCTCGAGCAGGTTGCGGTGATTCCCACTGGATCGAGCGCTCTGGATCGAGCCCTCGGTACGGGAGGCTATCCGCGCGGTCGGGTGGTGGAGATCTTCGGACCAGAGTCGAGTGGCAAGACCACGTTGACCCTCCACGCCATCGCTCAGGCGCAGGCTGCCGGGGGAGTGGCGGCGTTCATCGACGCCGAGCATACCTTTGATCTCCGCTACGCAAAGGCGATCGGGGTCAAGTCCAGCCGGCTGCTCGTTTCCCAACCCGACTGTGGGGAGCAGGCCCTGGAAATTGCCGAGGCTCTCACGCGGTCGGAAGTCATTGACCTCATTGTGATCGACTCGGTTGCGGCCTTGGTTCCGCGCGCCGAGGTCGCAGGCGACATGGGGGAGCCACACATGGGGCTTCAGGCGCGGTTGATGAGCCAGGCATTGAGGAAGCTGACCGCGATCGCGCACCGCACCCAGACCTCCCTGCTCTTCATCAATCAGCTGCGACAGAAGATCGGCGTGACGTTCGGGAACCCCGAGACGACCCCTGGTGGGAGCGCACTCAAGTTCTACGCGAGCGTTCGCCTCGATGTGCGCCGGATCGGAAAGGTGGAGGCGGGAGAGCAGTTGGTGGGGAACCGAACGAAGGTGAAGGTGGTCAAGAACAAGTGCGCTCCTCCCTTCAATGAGGCGGAGTTCGATATCCGCTGGGGAACAGGGATTGATGCGGCCGCTGAGCTTCTGGACAACTGTCTGGCGCTCGGCATTTTGGAACGGAGTGGCACGCACATTTCGCTCGACGCCAAGAGCATCGGTCAGGGGCGGGAGCGAGCCCGCGAAGCGATTCTGGGAGATGCGAAATTGCGAGAACGGCTAGAGAAATCGGTGCGCTCACCGGGGCCAGTCAAGGGCGCCGCGGCCGCAGGCAAGTCAGCAGCGGGTGCGACCAAAGCGGCATGACATGATTGAGGGGAGTGTCCGGCGCGCGACGAGGGATCGGTTCGGGACGAGCGCGCTTGGACCATCCACCAGGCCGCGAGCGGCTTGACCGGTGGGACGCCCACAAGCCAGGCCGCGGGGGCGTCCTCCTCGAGACAGTGGGCAGTTCAGACGCGTCGAGCCGCTTGCCGCGCCTGACCTCCCCAACGCCGGGAAATCCCGGGGCGCGAATTCGCGGCCGCTCGGGCGTGCGCTGCGCCAGTGCATTCGAGGCCATCAGCGCTCAGAGGTCAGCCATCGGCCGCGAATCGCCCGATTCGGCTGACTGCGGAGCGCTGACGGCTGATAGCCGGCATCCCTATTGGGCTCCGGATCCGCCGGCTTGAGTGCGGCCATTGATCCAGGAACTCTGGATGGCAGCCCTACACCTTGGATACGCGCGCCTCGAGAGCGACGAGCTGGGCTCGAAGCTCGGCGGGCAGACGATCGCCGAAGCGGTCGTAGTGTTCCTTGATGGCTTCGATTTCCGCACGCCACTCATCGAGATCGATGCTCAAGAGCTCGCGCATGTCGTCGTCCGAGACGCCCGTGAGACCCGTTCGGTCGATTGCCTCCTCTGTCGGCATTAGACCGATGGGCGTCTCACGCACCTTACCTTCGCCATTGCAGCGCTCGAAGATCCACTTGAGAACTCGACTGTTTTCTCCGAAGCCTGGCCAGAGCCACTTACCTTCGTCGGTTCTTCTGAACCAATTGACGTAGAAGATTCTCGGTAGCTTGCTCCCCTTGGTCTGACCGATTCGAATCCAGTGGGCGAAGTAGTCAGCCATGTTGTACCCGCAGAACGGCAGCATCGCGAAGGGATCACGGCGGACGCCTGCTTTGAGTCCGATGGCTGCTGCAGTAACCTCAGAGCCCACGATGGACCCCAGAAACACGCCGTGATTCCAGTCGAATGACTCGTGCACGAGGGGCACTGTGCTTGGACGGCGTCCGCCAAATAGGATGGCGCTGATCGGCACTCCGCGCGGGTCTTCCCACTCCGGGGCAATGGCTGGGCAGTTCGCTGCCCGCGCAGTGAAGCGCGCATTGGGATGGGCTGCGGGTTGTTTGGCGCTGCGTGCTTCCCAGTCATTGCCGAGCCAGTCGATCACCTTGCCGGGGGCGGCGTGGCCTATCCCTTCCCACCACACGTCCCTGTCCGCGGTGAGGGCTACGTTCGTGAATATGGCATCCCGGTCGATCGAACGCATTGCATTGGGATTGCTCTGATTCGAGGTCCCGGGGGCGACTCCGAAGAAACCTGCTTCGGGGTTGATGGCGTAGAGTTGGCCGTCATCGCCGAATTTCATCCACGCGATGTCATCGCCGACCGTTTCGACCTTCCATCCCGGGATGGTGGGGATCAGCATGGCCAGATTCGTCTTGCCGCACGCACTGGGGAACGCCCCGCACACATACTTCACCTGGCCGCTCGGATTGGTGAGCTTGAGGATGAGCATGTGTTCGGCAAGCCACCCCTCGTCCCTCGCTTGAACAGACGCAATGCGAAGCGCGAGGCACTTCTTGCCGAGCAGGGCGTTGCCTCCGTAGCCTGAACCATACGACCAGATCGTGCGACTCTCCGGGAAGTGCGAGATGTACTTCTGTTCAATGGGCGCGCAGGGCCAGGTGCCGCCATCGGTCTGGCCCTCCGCAAGCGGCTTGCCCACCGAGTGAAGGCACGGCACGAACTCTCCATCCGTCCCAAGAACCTCGAGCACCCTGGGGCTGACCCGCGTCATGATATGCATGTTCGCGACGACGTACGGGGAGTCCGTGATCTCGATGCCGATCTTGGCGATCTTGGAGCCGATTGGCCCCATGCTGAAGGGGATCACGTACATCGTTCGGCCCTTCATGCATCCGCGGTACAGCCCCAGCATGGTCTGTTTGAGCTCTACCGGGTCGATCCAGTTGTTGGTGGGGCCGGCCTCGTCTTTGGATTGCGAGGCGATATAGGTGCGGTTTTCGACTCGGGCGACGTCGGAGGGGTCCGAACGGAAGAGCACCGAGCCCGGGCGCTTCGCGGGATCGAGCGCGATCGCAAGGCCCTCGTCGATCATGAGCTTGGTGAGGCGGTCGTACTCCGCTTGGGAGCCGTCGCACCACTCTACCTTCATGGGGCGGCACAACTCGGCTATCTCGTCGACCCAGGCCAGTAGCTTCGCGTGTTTGGTCGGGGCAGTGCTCATTCGGGTATCTCCTTGATCCATCGTCCCGGGTGGCGATGACAGGCGGTTGTGACCAGGTTCGCGCTCACTCGGTCGGCGGCGTGATGCGTTGGGCAATCGTCAACGTTCGAGCGTGATCGGCCGTCCCCACCGCACGGCGCGCCGTCTCGGCGAGGAGCTGGTGGAGGCTCCAGCCCACACACAACGGGTACGGGTTTCGCACGGATGCCGCCACAGTCAAAGCGACTTCTTGTGATCCCGGTCTTTTGGGAGCCGGGTTCGAACTCGAGGACCTGGATCCCAGTCCGAAATCCGGGCCCGATGCTGCGGTGCGTTAGCAGGGAAACTCGAGCCGTCCGAGCGGTACTGGCGGGGCGCTCGTCAGTACCAAGGCAGACCGCTTCGGCCGCAGACGCAGGTTCGGATGGAGCCGTGCCCAGCTCCACATCTGACGCCAGACGACTGGCCGGGGGCGAGCGGGCTGCCACTGGGAAGCTCCAAGACTGTGCACGCTGACAGGGGCCATAGCTATTGGTCGGAACCAAAGCAAGAATCGTGCGGAGTTGAGAACACCCACGCCTGGGGTTCAGTCCTGTGCCACAGCCGCCTTGTGCCGGTTTGGGCCATTCTCAGGCACAGAAGGCGTTGGCGGCAATGGAAGCGCTCTTGCCCCTGGGCTTCGGCATTGGGCCAGGGTGGGTTTGTGTCACCCTCGGCTTGTGAGACGAGACGGACCGGCGCCTACTCCGTGTCCTTAACGCACGACAATGGTGTCACTCTGGCGACAGGGACAACGTGGAGTGGCACGCTGTCCGAGGCGTTAGTGTTGGAACCAGGAGCCGATGCGACGGGATGTCCAGACCAGGGTGTCCTGCGCCCATTGGCTTGGATCCCAGCAGTCGGAATGGTGGAGGTGGCTCGGGCCCGCCTCGAGCCGTTCACTGAGGAACTGCTCAAGGCGTTGAGCCCGGGCATCCCAGGTGAGGTCTTCTGCATCGCGCTGGGCCTGGGCACCGAGGCGATCACGACGCTCCGGGGCTTCCAAGAGCTCCCGAAACCCTTGGACAATGGCGGCAGGATTGCTCGGGTCCACGAGCCAAGCGTTGTGATCGTGCTTCAGGATCTCCGCGGTGTCAGCGGCTCTTGGGCCGAGAATGGCGCGCCCCATGGCGAGATAGCGGAAGAGCTTCATTGGAAGCACTGTGGTTCCAAAGCGCTCAAGCGGCGCCAGGCTTGGTGGGATGAGTAGTATGTCCGCCGCGTAGAGGTACGGGACCACCTGATCGAAGGGAAGCCACGGAAAGACGTGAACGTTGTCGAGGGTTGCGGCGGTTTGCTCGATCGGACCGCTACCCTCGGAACCGACCAGGGCGAAGTCAGCCTCGGGGCATGCACGAGCGAGTTCCAGGACGCTTTCGAGGCCCTTCTGCGGATTGATTCGCCCCGCATACACCGCGAGGGGGCGATCCTGAGCGAACCCGAGCTGTCGACGAGCCCGGGCAGCGTCAAGCCGAGGTTCCAGCAGCTCGGGCGAGTAGCCATTATGGACGACGGTGAGCTTGGTTTCTGGGATGCCGATCCTCATGAAACTCCGTCGAGCGTGCTCGGAGTGGAGCACGATACCTAGGCACGTTGGATTGAGGAGCATCCACCGAAGCCAAGGAACGAGCGGAGGATACTGCTCAGGCCAAGCCCGATAGTGCTCGTAGAAGACGGGCTGGCCTCGGCTCACCGCTGCGTGAAGTGCCGGCAAGTTGCGGGTGTACATCGCATCGGCGTGTCGGGAGGCGTCGAGACGAGTGGCCTGCCATGCATGGAAGGCCTTCTGCAAGGGGCGGACGCGGTCCATGTGCGTCGGCACGGTGGTCACGTCGAACGTCCCGCGCACCTGATAGTATTCGCGCAGTCGTGACGAGGTTGGGACGGTTCGTCCCTCCATGTGGGGCAGGCCGAGCACGACCTGGTGGCCGCGCCGAGCGAGTGCAGCCACTGTGTTTACGACCTGCTCCGTATCGGTCGCGGTCGAGGGTAGGATTTCGTCGAAGACGTAGTACAGCCGCAGGTGCTCCACGAAAATCAAGTCACCCTTCAGCTACCAAGCACCGAAGTCACTAGTTCCTGCGCCTCCTGCTGGATGCGCTTGAGGTGATCGGGGCCGCGGAAGCTCTCGGCGTAGATCTTGTAGACGTTTTCTGTGCCCGAGGGGCGCGCGGCAAACCACCCTTGTTCGGTCACTACCTTGAGGCCGCCGATACTTGCTCCGTTGCCGGGGGCGTGGGTCAGCGCTTGCTGGATCGGCTCTCCCGCCAGCTCGGTGGCAGTGATCTTGTCAGGTGACAGCTGCGCAAGCCGGCTCTTCTGATCGGGTGACGCCGGAGCGTCGATTCGCGCGTAAACGGGAGCGCCATGAATCCGGGTGAGTTCGGAGTAGAGTAGGCCCGGGTCCTTCTGTGTCTTTGCGACGATTTCCGCAGCGAGCAGGGCGAGCAGGATGCCATCCTTGTCTGTGGTCCACACCTCCCCGTTTCGGCGAAGGAACGACGCTCCTGCGCTCTCTTCACCGCCGAACCCGAGGTTGCCTTCGAGCAGCCCGTCGACGAACCATTTGAAGCCCACAGGCACTTCGACGACGTTGCGCCCGAGGGCGCGCGCGACGCGGTCCAAGATGCTGCTACTGACAAGGGTCTTGCCGACTGCGGCCGTGCTCTTCCAACCCGGGCGATTGCGGAACAGGTAGTCGATTGCGACTGCGAGGTAGTGATTGGGGTTCAGAAGGCCGCTGCTTCGCGTCACGATTCCGTGACGGTCGTAGTCGGGATCATTCCCGAAGGCGATGTCGTAGCGATCCTTGAGCGCAATCAGGCCCGCCATGGCATAGGGTGACGAGCAGTCCATACGAATCTTGCCGTCCCAGTCGACCGTCATGAACGAGAAAGTGGGGTCCACCGCATCGCAAACGACGTCGATGTCGAGCTTGTAGCGTTCCGCGATCGGTGCCCAGTATCCGATGCCGGCTCCTCCGAGCGGGTCGACGCCGATCTTCAAGCGAGCCGCGGAGATTGCCTCCATGTTGATGGCTTGGCTCAGGGCCGCAATATAGGGCGTGACGTAGTCGTAGTGGTGGGTGGTGGTGGCCGCGCGCGCTTTTGCGTAGGGGACGCGCTTGACCGACCGGCAGCCGTCCTGGAGGATCTGATTGGCCAGCTTCTCGATGTGCCCTGTCTGTTCGGAACCCGCTGGACCCCCGTGGGGCGGGTTGTACTTGAATCCGCCGTCCTGGGGGGGATTGTGCGACGGCGTGATGACGACCCCGTCTGCGAGATGCTCGTCCCGTTTCTGGTTGTAGCTGAGGATCGCCTGTGAGATGACGGGCGTTGGGGTGTAGCCGCCCTGCGCATCGACCATGACGTCGACGCCGTTTGCCGCCAGCACTTCCAGCGCGGTTGCCTGCGCGGGTTCTGAGAGCGCATGAGTGTCGACACCAAGGAACAGGGGACCATCAATCCCTTCGGCGGCCCGATACTGGCAGATGGCCTGAGTGATTGCGAGGATGTGGTGTTCGTTGAAACTGCCCAGGGTAGAGCAGCCTCGGTGTCCGGACGTACCGAAACTCACCCGTTGGCTCTTGAGATTCGGATCCGGCTCGATCGCGAAGTAGGCGGTCACCAACTTGGGGATGTTTGCGAGGATATTTCTTGGGGCCTTCTTGCCCGCCAAAGCGCTCAGCGTCATGGCTCTGCCTGGTTCGATGTCATCGGTCGGATCGGCACGCGTCAGGTGTGGGTTCCGAGAACCCGGCCCCGAATGGTGCCGCGGAGCGAGGACTTGGGTAGCTGCAGTTGTCCGGGTGAAGCAGGGAAGGTGCCCTGCGACCCGCGGGCGACGCTAGCGGAAGCGGCGGGCACGGCAAGGAAATTTACAAGGCCGCGCGTGATGTGATGTACGGCGTTGCATACTGGGTTGACGCTTGGCCGCAAGGCCTCTGTTTCCGTGGTCTGCGAGCCACCGGACAGCTGGAGGAACGCGGCATTTCTGGGGCAGGCGCCAGCGCACCGTGGACCGACTCGGTGCGCTAGCCAAGATGCGCGCCAGGGTCCTCCAGGATCTGTTTCACCGTTTGGGCAAGCAGGCCAGCCTGGTAGCCGTCGACCACTCGGTGATCGAGTGTGGCTGTGAGTGGCAGGATGGGACGGACGACGATCTGACCGTCCACGACTACTGCGCGATCCTGAACCTGCCCCACGCCAGCCATCAAGCTGAGTCGGGACATGGGGACCAGCGGCGAGAAGCCGAGCTGGATCCCCAACATACCCATGCTGCTCACCATCGCACACCCAAAGCTGTCGCGCGGAACGCCCACTCGCGTCAGATCGATGTTGAGATCGTACTGCAGGAAACTGACGAGCCTTAGTCCTATTCGGGAGAGCAGGGGAGGCAGTGCCCGAATCACTTGCTTGAGCCCGCGCAGTGACTCGCGTCCGGTGGCACGCACGGCATGAGCAGCGGATTCGACCTCCTCACAGATGGCCACCACGTCTTTCTGGTCCGCGTTCCGCACCATCGCTCCGCTGAGGTCCGTCGTTCGGGGGGGGCACGGTTTCGCGGTGTCCGACGGAACTGCCACGAGCACGAAGATGTCGACCTCTGTTCGCTGATAGATTCGTCCGAACCTGACGTAAGCGTTGCACTCCGCATGCTGGCGGAGTGCGGTGGCTACCGCCTTGGTCACCAGATGGGTCATCGTCAGGCGACGGCCAGTGCTGCGAGAGAGGTCATCCAGATACGCGATCGCCCGTGAGACATCGACGTCAAGGGTTCCGTAGATGGTTGGATCATCGGCGGCGCTCCAGGCGCCGATCGCGGCATGTCGCCAGCCGCTCACATTGTTGAGGAAGTGACCCCTTACGTTTCTGCCCATCGCGTGTCCCTGTTTCACAGCCGGCGCGAACGGCAGAGGACCAGGGAGTGCCGCCGCCGAAGAACGCCGAGCCAGGTATAGCTCGACGCGGCGTTCTGCCCATTATCGGGTGGTTCGAAGGTGGCCCCAGTGGGCGACCGCTGTGTTTCCAGACTATCCCTTGTCTCAGAATTCCGGATGTTGGGCCGACTACCGCCGCTGACGCGCGGGGTTGCGTTTCGGTCGGCGAGCGGGTCCCACACCAGAAGTGCGGCGCCGCAGCTGCATGGACGACCGACGGGGGGGGTCAGCCGTGCAGGTGGAGATTCGTCCAGAAGGACGCCCTCGGATCTCAGCTTCCGGCTTCGTCTTGTCACGCTGGCGGGGCTGACGCATCTCGCGCGACGCTCCGCTCCGGCTCTCGTCAGACCTTCCCAGTAACGCGGCTTGACGGGCGGGTTGCCTGCGTGTTTCCGCAGCAGAACTAGTTGCTGCGCCCGCTAGCCGGGACGGTCTGCCAGTAGCTGGCAAGGAGCGGGAGGAGAGTCTCCCCGAGTGCGTGCTGGTGGGCGGCATGCGCAGCTGGATCGTCGCCCCCATAGCCTTGGACGTGAAAGTCGCCACCATCAGCGTGGTAGAGGCGGCGCATCGTTCTCCGCGGCCCCACCGAATCTTCCAGGGTTCTCCTCACCCCGAGCCTGCGCAGCAGGAAATCCGCCGTCTCGGTCGTGCTGGCGTAGCCTGGAGTCACAATGGCCGTGTGGGTGAGGGCGAACAGCGCCTTTCCCTCGGTCGCCCGCTGCGCATAGGCTAGGAAGTGCTTCATGCTGGAGTCATGGATCGTGCCCCCCGCCGTGTACGGGGCATGAAGGCCGTCCGCGAGCAGTACGGCGTCCACGCGATCGAAGTTCTCCTTCCACCGCAGTATACGAGAAATCGCGCCGTATCCGGCGCTCCAGGCGCTGAGCGCGATCCGACGAACCGTGCGACTTCTTTCCGGGCACCGCTCGTTGATCGCTCGTTCAACGCCCGCCACCATGGTTGGAAGCGAATGCTCGAACTGGTACTTGTTCGCGTAGACTTCGGCCCCGATCCCATCGGTGGTGATGAGCATGGCAGCCCGTAGGCCCGACACGGAGAGCGCCGGCTCGAGAGCCGTATGCACGCCGTGGAAGTGCACCACGAGATCGTATTCGCTTTCGCCAGCGAAGCAGTCTTCAGGCAGCAGGATCACCTTGCCCGCCCTGGTTTGGATCTGCTGAAGGAGCTGGAACGTTCGCCCGTGCGGATTGGCGCAGCCATCGGGCGCGAAGAGTTTCAGGCACTGCACGACCAGATTCCGAGTCGCTGGCAGTTGGCGCATGAGACCGTGCGGCGACTGGGCGGTGGCAGATGGGGCGTGGCCCAATACCAACACCACCAGGCTGAGTACCCAGGCGAACGAGAGCGACACGGGCCACTTCATTGCTGGGCAGTGTATCTGCATGCGCGGCGAAGAACAGTACGCATTTGCGCGGCCCGGCCAGAACGGCGTGGTTCTGTTCACCAAAGTGCGATTTGTACGGTGGCGGTTTAACGGTGCAGTGACTCGGCTATTGCGAATGGTGGCAAAGGTGTTGAAATCCGTGCATGCCGCTCATCAAAGTGTTCTCTTCGGCCCCGTCTCTCTCTCAAGAGGAGACCAATGGATTGCTCCGTCGCCTCTCCAGCGAGCTTGCTGTGGTGCTGGGTAAGCCCGAGGCCTACGTCATGACTTGCATGATGCCGCGGGCTGAAATGACCTTCGCCGCAGACAGTCAACCGTGCGCCTACGCCGAGGTGAAGAGCATCGGCAGAATGATGCCAGAGATCACGAAGAAGCTGAGCGCCCGCGTCTGCTCGATGCTGTCCGAAGCACTGCACGTTCCCGAAGATCGAATCTACATCGAATTCCAAGACGCCGAGCGACATCTCTGGGGCTTCGACGGGGGGACGTTCGCCTGAGCTTCCCGCGTGGGGTCGAGCATTCGGGGGCCTGTCCAGACGAGCGTTGGGGCTGCCCAGGCACGGACGGTGACCAGCTCGACGCCCCCGACGTGGTACGGGCACCGGAGCTATGCTCCGAAAGCATCGTGCGCGCAGGTGGGCCGGGCTCAGCCGGGCGTGCTGATGCACAAGACTCTGTTGGCGACGAGGAAGCGCGACGCGCCCAGGTTCTCGGACGCGGGGAGCCTCCGCAGTGCCGATCGGGTGCGGTCCGGCGCGGATCGCGTTGGCGCCCGTCGGGTGAGCGGGCTAGAAGAGTCCGCCCATGTACCCGGATAACGAACCCCAGGGCGACACGGTCTCGGCGGAGCGTCGGAACGGCGCTGTGAAGCGCTCTCCCGAGGTTCCGGAGCAGGCGGAGTCCGTCCGAAGAGGCGTGCCGGGATGGCTCCGGCAGCACGGTATCGCCCTTGCGGTGTCGCTGGTCCTGGCAGGCGCGCTGGCTTGGCTGTTGCGCCAGGGGGCGCTTCCCGTGGTGCCGCCACGCTCGGCGTTCGCTCGCACCAGGTGGGAAGGTGTGGCCGCGTACTGCGTCGTGTGGGTACTACTTCAGTTGCTTCGTGCCGGGCGTTGGAAGCTCCTGCTTGGTCCGGTGGGGCTCGTCACTCTCGGCCGCGTGACTCGTGTGGGGCTGGTGGGCTACGGTGCGTTGGTCGTGCTGCCATTTCGCATGGGTGAGGCAGTTCGTCCCGCACTGATGCGGGCCTGCGGTGGTCTCAGCCTCGTGGCAGTCACCGGGACGATCGGGGCGGAGCGGGTCATCGACGGTCTGTTCATCAGTCTAACGCTCATGGGGGCGCTGGCGCTCTCGACGCCACTGTCCCCGTTGCCGGAGAGAATCGGCGCCCTGCCTGTTCCTGCTGCCGTGGTACCAGGAGCCGCACTCATGGCATCGTCCATGTTCGTCGTGCTGTTTCTTGGCATGGGGGCCTTCTACTTCTTTCGGGATCGAGCGCGTTCGATCACACTCCGGGTTCTGGGTCTCGTATCGAATAGCGTTGCTGTTCGTACGGCCGAGGCGATCGAGCGGCTGGCCTCTGGGTTGGGCTTTCTCGCCCAGTGGCGTGCCTCGGTGCCCTTCGTCGCGCTGACGGCGATCTATTGGATGGGCTACGGACTCTCGATATGGCTCCTTCTATGGGGTACCGGCGTCGAGGGTGTGACCTTCGCTGAGTCCCTGGTAATTTGCGGGGTTCTCGCAGTCGGGGTCATCGTGCCGAGTGCACCGGGGTTCTTTGGGTCGTTTCAGATCTCGCTCTACGCGGGAATGGTCATGTTCTTGCCGATCGACCGTGTGGTAGGTCCCGGAGCGGCTTTCGTGTTCCTCCTTTACGTCGCGCAGATCCTGATCACGCTAGTGCTTGCCGTCCTTGCTGGGGTTTGGGAGCGGCGAGTCATCGCATCGGTCAGCGAGAGTTTCTAGCCGCTGCGGCAAGCGTCTTCGCCGGCGAGGTCGTGGCCGTGGTCTGGCTCGCTCTCACGGTTCAGCAAGGCCCGGGACGAGAGGCGGCTTGGACGCCAGAAAGGGTAGCGAGGCCCTCCGCGGCCGATTGGTCGCGTGCTCGGCACATGCCTTGCGCACCTGGTCCTGGTCGGATTGGGACGACAGACGCTCTCGGGCTGGGCAACGGCGTGGCGATGGCCGGGCGGACCAGCACGGAGGGGCGTCGGGCTCCCCAGTGCCATCGAACTGCTCGCGACGGCGCGACGCATTGCGGCGGTTTCCCACGGGAATGACCGGTTTCGTCATTCCCCATGGATGTCTTCACAGACTGGGCGCGCGAGTGCCGACAGGTCGGGATGGTTGTCGGCAACCGTCGCCAACCGCCGCCTATTCCGGGGCTCCGTCGCCCCGAGGGGTCCTCTCGGATTTCGGGCCGCTCTCATCTCCTCCGGCGTCATCCTTCGAGCCGTTGCCCTTGCTGTCGTTCTTCTTTCCGGAGGGACGGTCCGAGTTGCGCCCGGCGTCGTCGCCGCCTTCCGAGTCTTCTGCTGCGGAGTCGTTTTCTGAGTCGGAGTCGTTTTCTGAGTCGGAGTCGTTTTCTGAGTCGGAGTCGTTTTCTGAGTCGGAGTCGTTTTCTGAGTCGGAGTCGTTTTCTGAGTCGGAGTCGTTTTCTGAGTCGG
>CAYRKE010000009.1:0-87279 GCA_964424695.1 uncultured Polyangiaceae bacterium | reverse complement strand
GGGCGAGGGTGATGATGCCCATCGTCTTCTGTCCGTCGTTTAGACCGTGCGACAAGGCCATAGCGCTGGCGGACACGAGCTGCCAGAGCTGGAAGCGATTCTGGGTCGTGCCGGGCTGAGCGCGCCGGAATACCCAGTTGATGCCAATCCTGAACAGCCCTCCGCCACAGAAGCCGAGCAGAGGTGAGAGCACAGTGGGTATCAGGACTTTGACTGCGATACCAGACCACTTGACGCCGGCCATCCCGTACCCGGCCATCACGGCACCAGCGATTCCTCCCACCAGGCAGTGGGATGAACTCGAAGGGATGCCCAAGTACCAGGTCAGCACGTTCCACACGATGGCTGCCAACAGCCCGGCGAACACGAGCGGAAGCGTAACGACGTGCGGCTCTACGATGCCGTGGCACATCGTCGTGGCAATCGAGGTCGAGAGCAGAGCCCCCACGAAGTCCAATACCGCTGCCAACAGCAATGCCGGCACGGGAGGCATCGCCCGGGTCGCGACCGAAGTCCCGATCGCGTTGGCGGCATCGTGAAAGCCGTTGGTGAAATCGAAAACGAGGGCGGCAACAACCACACACACAAGAAGCGAGCTCACCTCATGTCTCCCGGTTGCGGTCGGCTGGCTCCCCTTGCAGACAGCCGTTCCCGCCTGTGGGGGCGACCGGCTGGGCTGGCACGCAGCCTGAACTGATGGGGTCGCCTGTGGGCGCCAACGCGCTCTCGATCTGTCCGGTGGGCATAGAATCCTCAGAAGCAAGCTGCTTGCGGCGGCGGGGACTCTAGCTCCGCGCCGAAGGCGAGACCAGCACGACCCACCGTGGGGCCCGACGTCGCGTCGCGCTGGAAGTCCTGCGAAGCGATTGGCACGCATGGCGTCGATGTCGAGACGCGCCATCGCTCTCGAATCAGCTTACCGGACCGGGAGGCCAGTGACCCCGGATTCCGAACGCGGCCCTCCGGGGGGGCGGAATGTCCCGTGAGGCTGGCCCAACCCGCGACCGCGCAGACGGGAAGCCACGAAGCGATTGCGTTCGCTACCAGGTGAGTATCATCTTCTGTCATAGCAGAAAGGGCGAGGAGGGGGCGCCCCCGAGGAAACCTCCCGCGTCAGTCAAGCAACCGGTGCCGGCCAAGCTGCTGCGGCTGGTCACACCGCTGCCGAAGGGCCGCCTTCGCGCGAACCGGCCTCGCCGATGGCCAGAACCGACGTGACAGCGGATTGTGGTCCTGCTACCCGACTATCCTATTCTGCGAGAGGTATCCCCGCATGCGTGCCGAGCGCTCTCTTGCTTCTGCTGTTCTGTTCGTAGCCACTCAGGTCGGGTTCTGCACCCTGGCCCTTGCCGATGTCGCCGTCCATCCACCCTTCGATTCGCACATGGTCTTGCAGCAAGGCATGGCTAATCCGGTATGGGGGACGGCACGCAGCGGCGAGTCCGTCACGGTGACGATTGGCGAGCAGCTCCAGGCGGCGACGACCTCCCCGGAGGGTGAGTGGAGAGTCATGCTCGAGCCGATGGAAGCAGGCGGACCACTCACCATGACAATCGAGGGCGACAACGCCATCACGCTGAGCGACGTCTACGTTGGGGAGGTCTGGCAAGCGGCAGGGCAGTCCAATATGGATACCCGCCTGAGCTACTATTCGAATCTGGCAAGCGAGATCAGCGCAGCCAATCTGCCACTGATGCGCTACTTCACTGTGCGCCAACCCGGCAACCCTCCAACGACTTGGGAGGTCGTATCGCCTTCGACGGCCGGCGATCTCTCTGCCTTGGCCTACTTCTTCGGTAAGGAGATCCACGCGCGGACCGGCGTGGCAGTGGGCTTGGTGGTGACCGCGGTCGGAGGAACCAGCGTCGCGTCTTGGCTCGATCCGGCCACGCTCGCCCAGACTCCCGATATCACGAATGACGACCGCGGAAGCATGTGGAACGAGTGGGTCTCCCCAGTCGTGGGATACGGAATTCGTGGGACCATTTGGATTCAAGGAGAGCAGAACTGCAACTCGACGGACTCCCCGAGCTACGGAAACGTATTCCGCTTGCTCATCGACGGCTGGCGCGCGGCCTGGGGGCAGGGCGATTTCCCATTCTACTATGGGCAGCTCTCCAGTATTCACAGCCTCCAGACGGATCCGAACAACACCAGTGACGTCGCCAGAGTGCGAGAGGGCCAGCGGATGGCGCTCGTGAAGCCCAACACGGCGATGAGCGTGAATATGGACATCGGCTCCGCTGACGATTGGCATTTCCCCAACAAGCCGGAGGCCGGTAGGCGGCTCTCGTTGCCGGCTCGTGCCCTGGTGTACGGGGAGGCCGATCTCCCCTATTCCGGACCCCTCTACCTATCCAAGACCGTTGCGGGGAGCGAAGTCACGCTACACTTCGATCACATCGGCGGGGGCCTGGTGGCGCGTGACGGAGGCGAGCTGACCGGATTCGCCATTGCCGGTGCAACAGGGGACTGGGTTTGGGGAACCGCGGAGATCCGCGGGGATGTCCTAGTCGTGAGCAGCCCGTCCGTCCCCAATCCGACGAGGGTGCGGTACGCATGGGGCGACAACCCGATCTTGAGCCTCTTCAATGCCGAAGGGCTGCCGGCTGCCGCATTCACGACCGAGAGCGAGGACTTGCCTCCGAGCAGCGCGGGTGGCGATGGCGGCGCTGGCGGTACGACGGACGCGGGAGGCGCGAGCGCCGGAGGAGCCTCTGCCACGGGCGGAAGCACTGGCGCTGGCGGCAGCCCTGTTACGGGCGGGGCGCCAGCGTTGGCCGGCACAAACGCGGGTGGCGAGGCGAGCGGCGGCGCGTCCTCCATGGGGGGTTCGGGGACCGGGAGCATTCCGGCAGCAGGCGGGGCTCTTGCCACTGGGGGCATGACGAGCGCCGGTGGTTCGGGAAGCGGCAATCCTCCCGCCACCGGAGGGGCAACCGTCGGGCTCGGAGGTGCTACCGCCAGCTGGCCCGCGGCCGCCGGGGGGAGCAGGGCTGGCGGTGCGCCTTCCATCGGAGGCGCGAGCCCAACTGCCTCGGGGAGCGGAGGGAACCTGCAAGGCAACGTCCCACCAGGAATTGGTGGCGAGTACTCGACGGGTGGAGCTACCAGCACGGCGCCTGTGGGTGGTGGAACGGGGCTTGGGGAGGTTCCGGGAGCCACCTCGCCGTCAGACGCCAGCCAGGCCGGCACCTCTACCTCTCCCAACGGCGCTTCCGCCGGCTCCGACGATGGGTGCGGCTGCCGCCTCGCGACTCACCGCACGCGTCCTGCCTCAGGCTTGGGGGCACTTCTCGCCGTGGGGTTGGGGATGCGCTTCCGGCGGCGGCGCGGCTACAACTGACGACTCCCGGGCACGCTCCATCGGGACGGAGTGCGCCCCATCCCATCGCGCCGGCAACTCGAACACCAGGCGCGATAGCCCCGGCAGCTCTGCCCACGGGCGAGTCCGACTGCCAGATATCGCAGAATGGGTCCACGACGGCCTCAAAGCTCGATGCGACGCCACCGCCTCTCGTGACATGATGCGTCATCGCATGTTGGCAGAGTGAGTCGGGTATTGAATGCCGATCCCCTACCCTGGAGCTAGCCACGGTGGGATCTGTCAACAGAGCAACCTGCCCGCAGTCTGCTGGACCCGATGTCGGGAATGGACGGGTCGAGCTCCGGGCGCTGGCGGCGCCGAATGCCAGGGTTCGCCTCCCACTGAATCGCTGTCGGCTCTCAGCGGGCGCCCCACCCGTCCTGGACTCTATTCTCAACGGATTCCTTCAGGGCTATCCGACCTGCCCGCGCCATTCCAAGTGTGTCGGCCCTCCCCCAGCACGCGAGTGCCCTCCTGCAAACCCAGTTGGCGAATCCGCTCAAGAGGGTGGCGCGCCGATTCCAAACGGCAAGACCAGGTCCAGCTTGCCGCTCGCGGTTTCCGCTGGGACCCTTGTGCCATGCTTCAGTATCCTCGCTCCCGCTGGGCGGCCCCCGCCCTGCTAGCTCTTGCTTTCGGCTCCGTCAGGTGCGCCCCGGACTCGGACGAAACGACGCCTCCTGTAGAGAATGCAGTCGACTCCCCGGGTTCGAGTACGGGAGGTGCCGGCGACATCCCCGCGAACACCAGCGGCGTTGCAACGGGCGGCAGCGACTTGGAGCTCGAGTCGGGGCCCGTGTCCAATCCGTGTGAGCAACAGGGCGCTCCGGCGCAATGCATCGTGGTGGCCCCTCCCGCCTGCGGCGATGGTGAAATCAACCTCGAGCCACCCGAAGCGTGTGACGACGGCAACAGTCTGCCGGGTGATGGCTGCTCGGGAGCCTGCATCGTCGAACCCTACTTCGAGTGTCCCACCCCGGGTGCGCCGTGTGTCTCGACCATCGTTTGCGGTGACGGGGTGGTTGGCCCCGGTGAGGCCTGCGATGACGGCAATCAAGCCGACGGCGATGGTTGCCGTGCTGACTGCCATGGGATCGAGCTGGGGTACAGTTGCAGAATCGCCGGCAGGCCCTGCGTTCGCGTGTACACATGCGGAGATGGCATCGTCGACCCGAACGAGGGGTGTGACGACAGAAACGCGACGGTCGGAGACGGGTGCGACACGCGGTGCCGGATCGAAAATGGCTACAGGTGCGAGGGCGCGCCAAGTCAATGTTCTCCGACGACCTGCGGCGACGGCAACCAGGAAGGTGCCGAGAGCTGCGACGACGGCAACACGGTTCCATTCGATGGCTGCTCGACGACCTGCCAAGCCGAACCAATCTGCGAGCCAGGCCAAGCGTGCTCTTCCCGTTGCGGGGATGGAATCACCTTCAGCACCGAAGAGTGCGATGATGGGAACCTGCGCGATGGGGACGGGTGCTCGAGCACCTGCTCGGTCGAAGAAGGCTTCGTGTGCAGCCAGGCGGAACAGGCCTGTGAAGGAACCGATTGTTTCCTCGAGCTGCCCATCATCTACCGCGACCTAGCCGAGAGCCATTCGGACTTCGGTGTCCAGTGCAGCACCATCGAGCGCGGGATCCCCAAGGACATGCTGTCGGCAGCCGGGAAACCCGAGCTGTCCGCGCAGAGCTTTGCCGATGCGTGCATTGATTCGCCAGCGAGTTACGCTGAGTGGTACACCAGTGCCAGCACCAACGCCGAAGTCGTGGGCAATATCAGGCTCTACGCCAACGGTGAGGGAGGCTACGTCAATCGCTACGGCGAGAATGGGGAACCCTACGTCACCCGAATCGACAACGGCAACGAAGAGGGCGGTTACGGCACCAATGCGGCAACCTGCGCATCGACTTGCACCCAGAGGACCCGGGACAGTCTGCAGTGCGAGAACGTGTGCCGGCCCGAGCACGACAAGGTGGATCAGACCACCCGGGAGCTCACCCAAGAGGAGGACGCCGAGGTTCCTGACGAGGAACGCATCGCCGAGCTGGAGGCGGCGATCGAAGCGCTGGAGGAGGCCGCCGCCGCCTGCGATGCGGACTGCGCAGCGGACTTCGCCGCTCGCGAAGCGCAGTGTCAAGCCCTATGCGGGCCGTGCAGCTACGACGAGACCCAATGGTGCATCGGTGGAGAAGAAGTCACGCTGGACGGGAACCCCCTCTTCTTTCCCGTGGACGACCTGATGAATTCGAGCGCCGACATGGATGTGGCCGCCATCCCCGAAGAGGTTTACGGTGGCCAATGGAAGGAAGATGCCAGCGGCATCCAGCGAAACTTCTACTTCACCTCGGAGATCGCCTACTGGTTCGAATACACCGCCGGGATGACGGCGGAGCTCTCCTTCATCGGGGATGATGACATGTGGGTCTTCGTCAACGGGCACCTAGCCGTGGATCTCGGAGGGCTGCACGTTCCGGTCGAGGGACGCTTCACGCTCGACGGCAACGGAACCATCAACCAGATCCACGGAAGCGATGGAACCGAAGACGAGAACGAACCGGCGAGAAGCACGGTAGCCGACTTTGGACTCGAGCCGGGCAACGTCTACGAGGTCAAGGTGTTCCAAGCCGAAAGGAAGAAGACCGGTTCGACCTACAAGCTCACGCTCACGGGATTCGACGCGGGAGCGAGTGACTGCGTCACGAATTGCGGCGATGGTGCGATCGGCCCAGGCGAGGAATGCGACGACGGCGCGGGCAACAACCTGGGCGGCTACAACCAGTGTTCTGCTGACTGCACCCTGGGCCCCCACTGCGGAGACGGAGTCAAGCAGGAGGAAGAGGCCTGCGACTACGGTGCTAGCGAAAACACCGGAACGTATGGGGGATGCGCTGCCAACTGTCAGCTAGGCCCCTATTGCGGTGACGGTATCACCTCTGATGGTGAGGCCTGTGACGACAGCATCAACGATGGCGGCTACGGCGAGTGTGCCATTGGCTGCATCTTGGGCCCGTTCTGCGGCGACGGCGGATGGCAGCCTGAGTACGAGGAGTGCGACGACGGCAACAACGAGGACCGGGATGGCTGCAGCGGAGCGTGCAGAACCGAGGTAGTTTCGGTGCAATAGTCGCGCTTGACGCATGAAGGGCGCCGGATCCGGGCTACGGCATCCGGCTCCCCCGCTCTTGCACAGCCAGCGCCGTCGGCCGGCTCAGTTCCGAGCCTGCAAGTTGCGTGCGAGGCGAGGCGCGACTGCTCTGCCAGTAGCTGCTGACGAGGACTATCCCCGTCGCTTCGGAGCAGCAGTCCACGACTTGTGACTCTTGCGCCCCTGGTACAGCGTGAACTCGCGCGCCCACACCGGCGCGTGCGGTAGTGCGTGAAGCCGCTCCCGAAAGGCCTCGAACCGAACTGGATTCATGGCAGGGCCAATGAAGGAGATGGAGCGTAGGATACTCTCGAGCTGATCGGCCTCCACAGGCGTCTCATCGACGAAGCGCGCGGCGCGATGCAGTGGCGCGTCAGAGAGGGCGGCCAAGTGCCGCATGGCCTGCGAGATCGCGCGGGGGCGCCGAGGTGCGGCACTTTCCATGAGTTCCCGGAGCGCGGTCATGAAGGGGGTGTTCGCGAACTCACAGGTTACCACCGCGAGTGCGCCGCCGGGCGCGAGCACGCGGCGCACCTCGCGTCCCACCAGCTCCGCGTCCACAAAATGCAGTGCATCCGAGATGACCACGAGGTCGAAACGCGCCACGTCGAAGGGCAGCTCCTCTGCCTTGCCGTGGGCAGCTTCGACGCGAAGCCCCCGCTCGGCGGCCGATCGCTCGAGCACCTGCAGCATGGCCGCCGCGGGCTCCACCGCCACCACTTCGAGACCACGGGCAGCCAGAGGCAGGGCGAGATGCCCGGTACCAGCTCCGAGGTCGACGACACGGGGACCTCGAGCCAAGACAACGAGCGCATCCACGAGCTCAGTGGGATAAACCGGCCTCGAGTCGTACACCTCCGCCATGCGGTTGAAGACCCACCCGGCTGGGTTCTCGATGCCAATAACACGACGCTTGCGGCCCATGGTTGGATTGATGCGGCCCCACTCCACGCTGGATCCCGCAAGCCGTACCATGGCTCACGGCACCCCGCGAGTCACCGGCAACCAACCGCCACTTCGCCAAGGCCCGACGAACCGCTAGCCGACAGAGAAGGCCAGTGGCAAGCGTCCACGGCTCGAGAAGGCCCCGGCCCGGCGCCGCCTCGGGCCGACGGCGCAGCGAGCACCGGAACGAAGCGTCCCGTCGGTACGTGAGCGCCGGACCGCTACGGCAACTCCGCGGGCGCCCCCCAATCGGGCGATGCCCGATTGGGGGGCGCCCGCGGCCCCTGCACGCGAGGCATATCGCGGCCCGTCCCCCGTGCGAGGGGTGAACGGATACGGCCTGCTCCCCACGCTTGCCCGCGGAGCGCGATATTGAAGCGTCCTGGCGTTTCCGGTATTGGTTGGGCGTCGGCATCACTATCCAAGGGTGGCGTGAGCGACGGATGATGAGACTAGCCAGCACAGGCGGGTCGCCGCCGCGGATTTCGGCCCACTGCGCACGAAGCCTGGAGCCGTTACGTTCGAGCCCCTCTCGGTGTTCGACTACGACTCTGACGGCGACGCCGAGGTCGTGGTGGTCTACTCCATGGCAGCAGATGAGCAGGGAGGCACGCCTGCCCACCATCGGATGGCGTGGACGTGGAAAGCGGGCGTGGTCGCGCCCTTTCGCCAGTTGCCAGATCCTTAGTGCGCCCAGCTGACGCGGGGCCAATCGGACCGTCGACGCAACGCACGGCCGCGGATGCTCGGTGAGAGGTCTCTTGGGGGCCACCGCTGGGACGCACGCAGCCCGTGCCACAGGCAACAGCCGCCGCCCCTCCATGGTCGGCATCGCGTCCACGGGCTCAGCGGGGTAGGGCCAGCGCGCCTCGCATGCTGCCGCCGTGCGGTGAAAGCCCCCCACTGGGGTGTCGATGCCGATGACGCGACGCTTGCCAGATGCTCTCGGGATCGGCTAGCAGCTCGCAAACGTCGGGTAAACGGCTGAAGCCGAGCCACAGCGATGCCCATCGCTTGGCAGCGGGCCACGGGTTGTATCTGCTTGCAGGCTGCATCGTATGGACAGGAATGGGCGCCGCAGAAGCCGCAGCGGACCACCCGGCCCTGCCCGGCCACTTCGAGGAGCCCACCGCAGGACACACCGATCACCTTGGGCACTCGCGGAGGCTGCACTGCGGACCAGGGACCACGGGTCACGGGACCTATCGCCCCCCGATGTCGAGGACACGCAACTGAGGAGTGCACTGGCCGATGAGAGGCTTTCACGCAATTTCGCAATGAGCCAACCCGGAAAGGAAGCGACCATGTCCGATGATCTCGATACTCAACCCAACGTCGACAGTGAGATCCTCTACGAAGAATCGTACAAGCGCGTGCTGCCCGAGCTCGAGGCGCTCCCCGCCGAACAGGTGGCTCATGTCAACCTGGAGCCCATGGTGGCCGTCTCGGTCGTCCTCGGCACACTCCCCGAGCTCCAAAGCTTCCGTGCCGAATTGATGCGCCGGTTGCCAGACTTCGATCTCCCGCGATTCGACAAGCTCGAAGACTACGCCATGGCGCTCGCCCACGCGCACACGATGCACCTCGTAGCCCAGAAGCCACCGGATGACCTGCGGGTGCTCCACGCGGAGGGTGTGGCGCTGTGCGAACGCCTCCGCAGCGACGCTGAGGCGTTGTTCAAGCGCGGCCTGATCGAACCCATGGCACCGAAGGCCCTAGAGGGGACTGTCGGCCACCGAAACCTGGCGAACGATCTCCAGGTCCTGGGCAGACACCTCACGGACAGCCTTCCTGCCGTCGAGGAAGAATCCGCCATCCAGGCGACCGAGCTCGAACGCGCCATGCTACTCTCGGCACGTATCCTGCGAAGCCTCGGGCTCCGTGAGCAGAGCCCAGGTGCCTCGAGGGCCGCAAGTAACATGCGCGCGCGCGCCTTCACGCTCCTGGTGAGCGCGTACGAGAATGCGCGGCGCGCCATCTCGTATCTGCGCTGGAAGGAGGGCGACGTCGACGCCATCATTCCGTCCCTGTACGCAAACCGTGGCGGGGGACGGCGAAGGGCAGCTCCAGACGCGGAGGCAGAGCCCGGCGAGGAATCCCCATCGCAAGACACGGAGTCTTCTGATCTGGAAACGACCCTGCCGGCAGTGGGGATTATCCAGCCCCAAGCCCTGAACAACGCTACCCCCGGTCCACGCGCCGCGGCGACGCCGGCGGGTTCGGCCGCGTTGGTCGCGAGCTTGCGTGGCCTCAACGGAGTGCCGAACCCGGCAGGAGACCCGACCGGCGCGGCACTCTCCCCGGTGGCCTCACCAGAGACGCTCACGAAGTAGGAACAACCATCGATCCCGACCCCCGCAACGGATGCTCGGGAGCCGCTGGAGCGTCGGGATCAGAAGGCGTCGCCGACTTCCCCGTCAGGGCGGACTCCACCCACACATTCGCAGAGCTCAGTCGTGACTCGCGGTCCTGAGCGAAACGCCGCTCGAGGTCCTCCGCCGCTCTGCGAGACTTCTAGCCACTGACGGGCGCTAGGGCTGCCACGGACCGCGCAAAGGTCGCCAATGTCTCGCTGCCCTCTTCGACCGTAACCTCCTCCGGGATGGCTACGAGTTGCCAGTAGACGGTCCAGGTCGTCTCCTCGCCGCCGGGAATGGATGCGAGAGCTCCCTGGGGCTCGGTCTCCACGTATTCGTACTGGGTATTGGCGTAGAGCTCGACGTCCGCTTCTCCAGACGCCGCGCCGGAGAGCGGGATATCAACGAAGGTCCGCATGAGCAAGGCGCCATCCTGCGCATGCGCCAACCAGCCTTCCGCCCCGTCGCAGATGTACTTCGATTCCGCGCTCGGCCCGCTCCCCGTCCAGTCGAGCCAGGTGATTCCGCCTGACTCCGAGGGATCCATCTCTGTCATGGTCGGCGTGCGCGTCCCATCTGGACCGGTGGGGAAGAAGGTCAACCCGCCGCTCGTAACCCGGCCAACCTCCCAAGGCGCAAACTGCGCCGATGAGGAACCTTCATTGCGAATCGTGTAGTCGATGCGGATCCGGTTCTCTGCAAGCTCGGCCGTGAACTTCTTCACGATGGAGACATCCTTGCCGCCCACTGACGCGGAATCACTCTCCAAAGTGAAGGAGGTTTCATCGACCGAAACCTGGGTGTAGGGCTCGCTGTCGTGCGCTGCGATCGGCGGCCAGTTCCAGTCCGTCTGAGGGCTGGTCCAGAACGTCGACCCGTAGTTGTTCTTCATCGTGTCATCCCCACCCGACACCCGCGACTTGGACGACAGGATTTCCGTGTCGCCGAGGGAGAAGCTCACGATCCGCGCTCCAACGTCCGCGTCGACCTCGAAGTAGAGATCGCCGAACTCGAAAACGTAGGTGTTGCCGCTCCGCTCTATGGGCCCGACCAGGGTGGGGACCTCGATAACCCCGGCGGTTCCGCCCGTATCACCGCCCGTCGTGCCGCCGGTCTCACCCGTCGTGCCGCCGGTCTCACCCGTCGTGCCGCCGGTCTCACCCGTCGTGCCGCCGGTCTCACCCGTCGTCGTGCCGCCAGTCTCGCCCGTCGTCGTGCCGCCAGTCTCGCCCGTCGTGCCGCCAGTAGTCTGGGGCGATCCACCGGCAGCGGTCTCCCCACCCGTGCTGGCGGTCATGCCACCCGTGTTGGTACTGGTCCCACCCGTGTTGGAAGTGAACCCGCCCGTGTTGGTACTAGTCCCACCCGTGTTGGAGCTGGTCCCGCCCGTGTTGCCGCTCGTTCCACCAGTCCCGCTGCCACCCGTACCCATGGCGCTGCCGCCGCCGGTGCTCGTACTGCTGCCACCCGTGCTCGACGCGCCGCCAGTCCCGCTGCCGCCGACTGCAGCACTTACGCCTCCGGTGGACGAATCAGCGCCGCCATTGTCGTCCGAACCGCATCCGATTGCCACGAGGGCCAGGCCGCTGACGGCAAGGAGGCCCAAGGACGAACGGGAGCGCCAAGAGTCCACCGAAACCAAGGAACACCGGGTGTTTCTCACGAAGAGCCTCGCTTCCAACCAAAGGGAGAACAAGCGCGAACCAAGAGGGTAGTTAGCTTAACAGCCAACGGGCGACACGTCCCGAATCACGACGCCGCACACGGGGCAAGCCGCCCCCCCCCTTGGCCGCCTGGCATGCGCGCCTAAACCCTCGATCCCCGGCCACTCCGAAGCGTTGGGGCAATGGCGCCCAACGCAATGGAAGATTCTGCCCGCACAGAAACAGCCCCGCTATCGCTCCCAACCTTGACGAAGTGCCTCCCCTGGCTGGCCGTCAGAGCCTGGAGGCAAGCTGTACCGCCAGGTTGTGCCTGCTGCAGCCCCGCGGGTCCCCTCTTGCCTTGAGCACCGCAAGTCCTACCTCGCCGCGGGCGCCACCGGTACCACCTTGCCGCGAGCGTCGCCCCCGTCGGAGCGGCGCGGCGGCGCGACGGACCTCGTGCGGACTGGACTGCGCCAGCGTCGGACCGCGTCGGACTGCGCGCACGTACCTACGGGCGGCCTACCTCCCGACCTTCGTCGGAAGCCGCAATGCCGACTCCGCCTCGCCCGGGTGATAGAGGAATGCGTAGGTCGCTCGGCTCGCCAGAACCCGCTTCATGTATCGGTGGGTCTCACGGATTGGGATGCGCTCGACCCAAACGTCGAAGTCGGCATTGGGACGCTCTCGAACCCAGCGCCGCGGGCGCCCGGGCCCGGCGTTGTACCCGGGGATGGCAAGGAGCGGATTCTGGTCGAACTTCGTCGAGAGATCCCCAAGGATACGGCAACCAAGGGCGATGTTGATGGAGGGGCGCTTGAGGGCAGCTGCGCTCCACGGCAGGTTGAGGGGTCTTGCGTAGCTCCGCGCAGTAGGCACGATGATCTGCATGAGCCCGTAGGCGGCAGCTGGGCTTTCCACGGTAGGCTGGAACCCAGACTCCTCGCGCATGATGGCGTAGGCGAGATACTCGGGAATGCCGTTCTTCTTGGCCTCCTTGCTGACCAACTCGTAGTAGGGCCTGGGAAAGGCGATCTGCCAGGCGCGACTCCACTCCCCTGCAGGCCACTGCCCGAGCCAATCCGAGAGCAACCCGCGGGCAATGCTGTGACCAAGGCTCGCGACGCCAGCGCGCTCGTAGAGCAGCGCCACGGCCCATAGCACCTCGGGCGCCTGACTCCGCTCGGTGAGGTTCGAGGCCTCGAGCTCGCGCTTGGCGGAACTGGCATCGCCGACCCGCAGAAGCTCCACGGCGCGCTGGAAGCCGGGCTGCTGGAGCTCGGGACGCGCCTTGAAGGTGAAGGGAGCCTCGGTAGCGCGCTCGAGGGCCGAGCTGAGCACCGTGCGCGCGTGGTGGGGGTCGTCCTCTGCGAGACGCGAATAGGCCTGGAGCATGTAGTAGCTCAAAGGCAACTCGCGCACGATGCTCACGAGTTCCTCGAGCCCCCGTTCCTTCTGTCCGAGCTCCATCCGAGCGCGAGCCAAGAAGTAGCGCTCTCGCCCGGAGAACTCCTGACCACGTGCCACATCCTTGCCGCCGATCAGGGCAGCCGCTCGCTCTAGAACGTTGGCTGCTCCGGACCAATCCCCCTTCTCCATGCGCCGCGCGGCCAAGGTGAACACCCCGTCCAGCATCATATCGCCCTCTGGGTAGTCATCGGGCATGCGTGAGAGCATCTCAGTGAACCGCGCCTCCACGTCACGCTCGAGCCAGAGTTTGGCGCCGTTGAGACGCGCATCGTCGGCGAGACGGTGGCCCGGAACTTCACGCTCGAGGGCAGCGTAGTGCTCGATGGCCTTCATCTGACGACCGTCAGCGTCGGCATATTTCGCCGCCAGAAACAGCATGCGAGCTCTCCGGTCGAGATCCGCGCCACACCGGGGTAGGGCTCGCTCGAGCATCTCACTGGCCTTGCCCCACTCGCGCGTGCCCGCCAGGGCTTTGGCTCCCACCCACTGTGCTTCGCAACCAAGAGCGGTATCGCGATCCTTGGAGCCGAGGGACTGGAGAAGAGCGTCGCTCGAAGCACGGGCCTCCTCGAACCGGCGACGGTCGACGAGCGCAGTCAGCGCCGTGACCTGATCGGGAATGGACAGTGGTTCGAGGGCCTTGCGGTCCTCGGTACCCAGTAGACCGAGGGCTCGCTGCTCCAGCTCTTTGGCGTGCGCGACCTCCTCATCAGTCCCCTGCTGCGTCAGCAGCACGCGCCTCACGGCGGCGAGTGCCTCCACCACGGCATCACGAGTGCAGGGCGTTGTGCTGGGCTCCGGACCAGGCGCTCCGGCTTCCCCTGGTGGCGTGATGGCGAAGCCAAGGGGACCAGATACTCCTGGAGCACCAGTCACCGAAGGAACTGCCCCAAGTGGAGCTGCCGTGGCAGGGGTTCCGCATTCGAGGAGGGACTCCGCGAGACCAAGGGCAACGGCCGGAAGATCCGCGCCGAGCCCGGGCAGCACGAGCGCCTTTCGAAATGCATCCCGCGCCGCAGCGTCGTCGTGAAGCGCGCGGGCCGCGGCCCCGCGTACGAGCAGCGTGCTAAGCCCGATGGGCCCCGGCTCGGGCGTGTCCGGCAGCAGCGACAAAGCGTCCCTGGGCTTGCCCAATTGGCCCAAGCACCTCGCCTGACCAAGCTGGGCGTAGCTGCGCAGCGCCCAGGGTGCGGCCCCGGCCCGTGCGTAAGCCATGGCAGCCTCCGCCAGCCGCCCCTCAGCTTCGCGCAAACGGCCCAGCAAGAAGTGCCAGCGGAGTCCATCGAGCCCCTCGGGACGTCTCACGGCGATGACCGCCGAGACTTCATTGGCAGCATCCCCGTGAAGCCCAAGCTCGACGGACCTTGCGGCCCGCTCCAACCCCGGCGCCGCGAGTAACGGCTCGAATGCCTCGAGACCCAGCCCGGCCCCCTCAACGCCTCGGGCAGCCTCTGCCACCCGGTCCGAGGAGGCCCGCACGGCCCGCGGTGCCGCACCTGGTCGACCATCGGAAGGCGACTGAGGAGCGCCGCAGCCAAGTGCCAGCCACGCAACCTGCGCAATGCACATCAGGGCAACGGAATGCGCACGCCTCACGCCCTCACCTGACCCTGGCTCGCCAGTGCGCGCGAGATCCAATGCTCGTCGCGTTCTTCGTCCGCGGCGCGCTCCGCCCGAGAACGCTGCGCATCCAGCCATTGCTCGTAATCCTTCTCCAGCGCCTTCAGCTCGGCTTCGGCCCCAGCCAACCCATGGCTCGCGGCGGCCTCCTGCTCCATAGCAGCTGCAAGTGCCCGTTTCGCACGCACCTCGGCGGCACGTAACCCATCGAGCGCCTCCAGAGCATCCTGACGCCAAGCCTCGAACACGGCAAAGTCGAACCCATGGTTCAGCCCTGTCGAGAGGCGGGCTCTCTCTTCCAGTTCGGACTCGCGCTGACGAACCTCGAATCGCCGTCGTGCGGACTCGGCATCCCCGAGAGCAGCGCTAGCCCTTCCTGTCGCCGCAACAGCCGCAGCCAATCGCCCTCGCTGCTCATCCAACCGATGCTGCCGCAGCTTTCGCAGAGCGTCCTTACCGTACCGTCGACCCATGGCTCTAGTTGCTGTAGTCTGCCGGACAAAGCCAGAAAAGCCAGCACATCGGCTGGCTTTTCTTCGGCCGTGGAGGGCTCAGCCCCAAGAGGCTGACCTCTCGCTCGCTCGCGAACCGAGAGGAATCGCGAGCGAGCTCCGCCGACTGCAACTCTGTGACGGCTACTGAGTGACGATGGAGAACGCGATGCGACGGTTCTGCGCTCGCCCCTCATCCTTCTTGTTGTCCGCCACGGGTTCATCGGGGCCTGCGCCCTTGGTAGCGATCCGATCCGCGGACACGCCCTTGCCGACTAGATAGGCCTTCACCGCATCGGCGCGATCCCCGGAAAGCTTGAGGTTCCTGTCGCGCTCACCCACGTTGTCCGTGTGCCCGGTGATGAGGATCTTGAGATCCGGATACTCCACGAGTGTCTTTGCCGCGTCGTCAAGCACGGGGCGAGACACCGGACGGATCGCTGCCTTGCCGAACTCGAACTGGATGCCCTTCATGACACCGTTGAACTTCTTCACGACTTCGGGCAACTCATCGGGGCAGCCGTCCGTGTCCTCGAACCCGTTCTTGTTCTCTGCCTTGTCGGGACACTTGTCCTTGTCGACCGGAATACCATCACCGTCGGGATCGAGGTTCGGGCAGCCATCAGGCTCCTTGGAGGGCTCGTTGGGGCACTTGTCGTTGGCGTCGATGAGGCCGTCACCGTCCGTGTCCGGAGGGGGAGGGCAGCCTTCGGGCGCCGGCCCCGCCTGGGTCGGGCACTTGTCGTTGGCGTCGATCACACTGTCGCCGTCGCTGTCCGCAGGCGGAGGACAACCGGTCGGCGGCTCGCCGGGCTGGCCAGGGCACTGGTCCTGAACGTCCGAGATCCCATCTGCATCAGCATCCGGGGGAGCGGACGGACACGGCTTCTTGGTGCGACCGAGCGTGTAGGTGAGGCCCAGCAGTACCTCGGGATGGTGAGTCTGAACGCCATCATCCTCGTCGTTCTTCTGCGACATGGTGTCGCGAACGTCGAGACGGAACAACGCCGTGTCGTTGGCTGGGATCTTCACGCCTGCGCCGAAGTGCAGCGCAGGATCCATGTCGTTGCCCAGCCGACCGCTGTTGGTCCCCAGGGCTCCGCCGCCGATCAGAACGAAGGGAGTAATGCTCCAGTAGGGCAGCTGACCCACGAGATGCCCGCGCCCGGAGTACAGGATTGCAGCAGCCTTATCGACATCAGTGTCCGTTGGCATCAGCGCGGCTTCTGCCTCAATCCCGAGAAACGAAACCGGATAGTAGCCCAGACGGACGCCGGCCTCGAACGCCATCGGGTCATAAGCCGTCTGCGGGATGTCTTCATTGTGGAGATTGTGATCTTCGCTGGGGAACATCGCCCCGAAGAACATGCCGATCTCGAGCAGATTGGACTCGGGACGATACCTCGACATGTAGCTGCCCTCGCGAGAGTCTGGCACCGCCGGGGCCTCTTCGTTTGCCGCAGGAGCGCCCTGGTCAGCCGAAGACGATGCCGAAACCCCTTCGTCGGTTGAGAGAGACAAGCCAGCCGAAGCTGAGTCGTCCTGCGCCAACACAGGCGCACTGACGAGCATGGTTGCTAGCAGCGGTGAAACGAACTGCTTGATGGTCTGCATTGCCGCACCTTTCTCAAACTCGAATACTCTGGCTGACGGGGTTGGTCCATGCGGCAAGGCGCCGCGCCATCAGCCATGAACAATGCCTTACCGGAGACGCGAGGGCGGATCAATAGGCTCACCGTTTGGGCCGATGGACGGTCCTTGGACGGATGAGTGCGATGTTCGTGCGATGACCGTCGGGGACGCGCCGGATTCGCACAAACGAACGCCTGGAAGCACGCTGCCCCTTCGACCGCGTGCGCCTGCCGACGCTGGCCTCAACCGGACCCAGTCCAGGGGTAGAGTATCCATTCTGCTCGACGCGCTGTATAGCCCCCGCATGGTCGTGAGTTCACCGACTGGCGCGACCAACGGTTCACCCACAGGCGAACCGAATTGTCGCGACCAAAGCAGAGGGAACCCCGACCAGCGAGTAGAATTCGGCATCTCTCGAGCGGAGTCGCCCCCGCATCCGGGGTCGGGACGGCTCGGCGAGCGCCAGAAGCTGGCGAAGAGATCGGTGCTCTAGGGCCGCCCCAGCGGACCCAAGAGGAGGACCACGGCTTCACGGTTGGCGCAGACGAACTCGGGTACCGCGAACGGACCAGAGCGCTCAAGCACCGAATCGCTGATACTGTGTCGGGCGCGGTACGGAACTCTCGCAGCGTCCGCGTGGTGGGAGTCCCACTGACAACGCCGTTGCTCGACCTAGCAACCGCAGTTCTCGGCGGAGGGGCGAATGCAGCGCTGCTGAACACCCCCGTCGAGGTCGCCGGTCGCTCGGGTGGAACCGAGTGGGTAGCCGGGCGGCCATCGCATCGTGGCCCGACGACCGAGCCATTCGTCGAGTCTCAGTGGGCTGCACCCCCACGCTCCACCACGGCTAGCGCGATGCCGTGCCCACGGGAACGCCCTCAACGGTCACGATGTCCGGCACCATCCAGCGAATCGCTCGCAGACTGGTTCGCTGCCAGAGGAGCTTGGAATTCCAGATGAAATGGACGCGGTAGGGGGGACCGTCGCAAGCTGTCTGGACGCTGGACAGCCAACTCACGAAGCACTTGATGCACGAGGAGTTCATAAACTCCAGAGCCGTGATGTCGACCTCGACCCGCTTGGCCCCAAGTCGATGTGCCGCCTGGTGAACGACCGACAGGGTTTCGGCCAACTGTTCGACGACCTGCAGGTCCGCTGTGCCGCTGAATCGCAGAGAAAGGCCACCGTTCACCTCAAACGCGGCCACAACGAGGTCAGCCGAGGCAACGAACGGCATCGCGAGGGCATTCACCGAGTCTGACCCTCTGGGACTTCGGTGCTCGCAACGAGGGTGAGCAGGCCATCGGCGTATCCCTCGACTGAGAGAAGCATCCTCGCCTCGGCTCTCACACGCGCCAGTCGCATGGGGGAACCGTCCCCTCTCTCCATGCTGGCCCGCATGGCGACTTGGTAGGCTTCGCTCGGATCAGCAGCCTGGTTGAGCTCCTCGAGAACGGCACGAAGTCGCGCGTAAGTGTCCACGTCGACTCGAGTCTGCGCCCGTATCCTGAAACCAAGCAGCGAGCCCACCTGAAACACTTCGACGCATAGCCGGAGTTCACTACTGGTCGAATACTCGGCGACCCCCTCCAGAAGCTCGTGGACCGCCAGCGCCGCGTGCTCGACCGCTCTCCCGTCCGGTATCGAACGGCTAAAAAAAGCGCCGACGAATCGTCGAATCGTCGAGATCAACCCGGGCCGGTTGCAAAAACCGAGGTCGAGAAATCCGAAGTCTCGAAGCAGTTGCAGTCCCAGGGTCTGGTCGCTGTGCCGCGCCACGCACCTTACTACGCCCCTCCACAGGCCGGATTAACACCTGACCTCGGATTTCCGCTTCCCACAGGGCCTGGGGCGGGCCTCTCGAAGCAGCGTGTCCTCCGCAGTCATTGCGCAGCAAGCGAACCTCTGACCGAATCGCCCCCCTAAGGCCAACCTGCTCCATGGTGAGTCACGAGTGATCGGGTTCGGCCAATCCTGATGATCCGCTGCCCTGCCGCGTCAACGTGGCCGTCGAGCACCCGGTGTGTGCGTTCAACACCCCGGATGGCCCTGACCCGAGGCCGGCCTGGGCGCGGGGTGCGCGCCTCCCCCCGAGTAGCGTTGCGTGGGTGGGGGCACCGCGCCACAGTCACCATCGCCCGTCCACTCGGGCGTCGCCCGAGTGGAACCTCCGCGCTGCCAACCCTACGCGCGAGACGGATCGCGCCCAATTCACCACAAGGCGTGAACGGATAGCACCGGGTTCAGGCTTGGCCGCAATGGGGAACGACGAGCACCGGGCACTTCGTGTGGCGCAGGAATTGATTCCGCACGCTGCCGAAGAACATGTGATGCATCGCGCCACGGCCGTGTGTCCCCAGTATCACCAGATCGGGATGTAGGGCCTCCGCAACCTGCTCGATCTCCTTCTCGGGCGAGCCGTGGAGATGCAGGCATTGAACCTCGATGCCTCGACTCTGGACATCGCTCCGAATGCGCTCCAGAGCGCGCACACCGACCTGCGGGTCTGGCGGTTGCACGTATTCCGGATCGCCCCACATGCCTGAGGAAATCGGTTGATAATCGGGCTCCACGTAAACGACGCAGAGCCTGGCGTGCTCCTTTTCTGACATCGACACGGCCGCACTGATGATGTCATCGGTCGAATCGGACAGATCCACTGCAGCGAGTATTCGTTCCATGGTGTCCTCCGTTCGCGTCGCCCGGACCCCGCAGGGCTCGCAGGGCTCCGATGGCGCCCGTACACCGGTAATCATGCGCCACGCAAAGCGGCAGCGCCACCCGACATGACGCCGAGTGCGGCGTGCCGCACGAACGATACCGAGGCATCGCCCCGGACTTCGGCACCACACCGTCACCAGGCGGCTGCACTGTCAGCAGCTGGTCGCTCTGTCAGCAGCTGGTCGCTCTGTCAGCAGGTGGGCGCTCTGTCAGCAGGTGGGCGCTCGGTTGGCACTCGCACGGTGGTATGGGGGGATTCGCGTAACGAAAGCACGGGGAGCACCAAAAGAGCCCAACAAGTGTGCGGGAGTCCCGTCGTGCACAATCCCGAGTCACCCTCCTCGGCAGGCAAGGCAGCGAAAAGCGATTCGCTAACGAAAGGCGATTCACTAACAGTGATATCGCGCAGCGGCGCCCCGCCGACGACGTGAACCGACGGCGCCCGAGAACGCCGAAGCATCGACGGCCACACGCATCTTGCGTGCCTGACCACGGGAGAGTCGTGTGGGGCAGCGGCCGACACGCTGCGCGTGCACCGAGCCGGCGCCCCGCGGGCGAGGCCCCCCGACTGCAGCGTCAGGACGAACCACACTCGCATGGCGAGCCCGCCACCCCGAGTGTGCCTGCTGACTGCTGACAGGCGCCCCGCTCGCCCCGACCGGAGACGCCTGCTGAAGTCTCGGCTCGCTTGGATGCGCGAGCCACAGTGCACCACAACCTACCGGCTACTGGACGCTCGATCTGCACGATCGGCTGCACTTCGCACCGCCGTCGCACTGCTCATCGTACTCCGATTGAGTGATGCCATCGCCACAGTATGGGGCAACCGAGCACGAGGCAACCAGACAGAGCCCTTCCCCATACCCCGTGGAGACGTTCGCGTCGCCCTGATCGCACTCCTCGGCGGGCACCTGGACCTCACCGTCCCCGCAGAAGCCAGCAAAGGTACAATCCGGGTTGCACCCACCGTAGCTACCGGTGTTCTCGTCCACGCCGTCATCACATTCTTCGCTGCCATTGCGGATCCCATCACCGCAGCGCGGCCCGAGCTTACAGTCCGGGGTGCAGCGTCCATATCCGCCGGTGTTCTCGGAAGCGCCGTCATCACATTCCTCGCCAGGATCCGGCACGCCATTGCCACACTTCGGCGTGCACTCCTCGGTACACTGACTGGACGATGTGCCGTTGAGCGGGCCGTCGTCGCAGTCTTCATTGGGATCGACGCTGCCGTTGCCACAGAATGCCGCGAGCTCGCAGGTCTCGGTGCAACCGCTTCCCTCGGTGCCGTTGAGCGCTCCCTCGTCGCAGACTTCACCGTAGGCGCCATCGACGACGCCGTCTCCGCACGAGCTCGGGCGCACGCAGCCAGGTGCACAACCGCCTCCATTCGCGTCGTACGTGGTGAGGTTCGACCCGTCGTCGCACGCCTCGTACTCCTCTTGAAGCTGTCCGTCTCCGCAACGCGGCGGAAGCTTGCAGTCCGGAGTACACGTTCCGTATTCCCCAGTGTTGTTCGCCTCGCCCAGGTCGCACGCCTCGAAGCGAGTCACCACACCGTCGCCGCAGACCGGCGCGCAACGCGATCGGCCGCTCAGGAAGTTCTGGAGCGTCAGGCGATACTGCGACATCGTGGTGTGTCGCTCGGCCTGGTAGACAACGACGTCGTAGACCCCACCGAGCTGGATGCCCAGGTCTTCGGGAGTGTAGTAGCCGAGCGTAGTGGTGTCTGCGTCGTTCTCCGTGGGGGCGCCCGTGCCACCCTCGGTCGTTTCACCCGGCAGTTCGATCCAGCGCTCGCGCTGGCGATGAATTCCAGGAATGGCAACCGCCAAATGGCCGTTGATGAACACCCAAACGTCATCGTCCCCGTAGAAGGTCAGCCGCTCACCCCCTCGGTAGGTGAACCAGTAACGAAGCTCGCTGGTGAAGAAGAAATTCTGGGGATCGTCGAGGTCTTCCCCCGCAGAGTCCTGAGCAGGCCTGGTTTGCTCCTGGAGATCGGCAGGATCGTTCCATCCACGACCCGTCAGAGGCCAGAAGGCATCGTCAATGAACTCGTACGCGCCCTCCGTATCGGCTACCGGACTAAAGGTGATCGTATCGACGATAGTCCGGTTCACCTCCGGGTCGCTGCGATACCACTGCGCGAAGGTCTCCGCGCTGTCCACGCACCCATTCGCGTCCGCAAGCACCGGTTTGCCTTCGGTCGTGAGCGGCTCGACGCTCTCTCCCTCGTCCGCGCAATCCCCGAAGCCGCCCAGGTACTGCTCGAAATCCGGATGAACGAAGTCTTCATTGTCGCCCTCACGCACGGTGGTTCGCCCGACGCGTGACGTGCCGATGAAGTCCCGATACACGATGGGCAGGACCGGCGTCTCGAGCTCGACCTCGCAGGTAAAACCCGCCTCCACTTCGCACGCATCCGAGCAACCGTCTCCCGTGCGCGTATTACCATCGTCGCACGCCTCGGAATCGAGCTTCAGACCGTCACCACAGACAGGTTCACACACACCGTCAACGCAGCTCGGCTCGAACTTGCACGACGGTGAGCAGCCATCACCCGTGTCGTAGTTGCCGTCCTCGCACTGTTCCGTGCCCTCCACGGCGCCGTCGTGGCAAGTCGTCGCCAGGCACGGGCCCCCACCCACTTCACAGGCGTACCCCTCCTCGACCTCACACGATGAGGAGCAACCGTCTCCTTCGTCAGGGTTGCCGTCGTCGCACTCCTCGAGCGCAACGGCGATTCCATCACCGCACGCCAGGGGCCGGCACGGCGCATCGACCGGACACTCCCACCCGTCCTCGACGGAACAAGTCTCCGAACAACCGTCACCAGATTCGAGGTTGTTGTCATCGCACGTCTCGGAGCCCGCGCGAACGCCGTCACCGCAGTCCACGAGCGATATGCAGGGTTGACCGGGATTGGGACACGCATAATCGGGTTCGACCGTGCATTCGGCTGAACAGCCGTCGCCGCCCACCGGAACGCCATCCGCTGAGCCATCGTCGCAGTCCTCGGACCCAGTCTGATAGCCATCGCCGCACCAGCGGATCAACTGGCAGCGCTGTCCTGGCTGCGGGCAGTCGTAACCTTCGGCCACAACGCACTGGTTCGAACAACCATCATCGTCGACGTCGTTCCCATCATCGCAGCCCTCGCCGAACGCAAGACGACCGTCACCACAACGCTCCTCGACGACAGCTTCGCACGGTCCGCCGAGCCCGCCCGCCGTTGGACAGGTGAAACCCGCCTCCACCGTCAGGCAGTCCCCCGAACAGCCGTCGCCCGAGTTGGCGTTACCATCATCGCATGCCTCGATGCCCGCCACTTCCTGGTCGCCGCAAACGATGGTCGACACGCAAGGTTTGCCTGGCTCGGGGCAGTCGAAGAATTGCTCGGTCACGCACTGGGGTGAGCAGCCATCGCCTGGCTTCGTGTTGCCATCGTCGCACTCCTCCTCGTCGACCAGAGTGCCATTGCCGCAATACTCCTCGGGAGGGTCGGGCTGGGAACCATCGCCGGCGCCGCCGGTTTCGTCGAGATCGACTTCGTCACCCGTTCCGCCACCGCTGCTCGATGGGTAGACTCCGCCGGTACCCGCCGCACCCGTGGTACCACCCGTGGCGTCACCGGAGCCCCTCTCGATCACCGGGTTGTTCCCAGAGCACGCCAGGATGAGAACGGCCAGACTTGGCCCGAGCAGCATGCTCGGGAGGATCGTCACACGCCCTGCGCGGTGCCTGAGGTGCAGCACCGCCGAACGTCGCTCAGCCACCTCCTCTTCTGGGCAATCGCTCAGCGAGAAACCGGAGAATACGGTCGCAGAGACTCTGTGGATTGGTCGAGACGATTTCATGGCGCCTTGCTCGTGGGGGAATGCGTCGAGGGCACGCACTTTGGTTCCTCTACCCTACCCTACATGGGACGGAAAGCGTCGGCCGCATGTGAGGCGGATGGCACCTTGGTCGGTTGGCTCCGGATCCACCAAGCACTGCTCGAGATCGGCCCCTCGACCAGTGAACGCGGTTTGCGGGTGCCGGAACGCCAGACAACACCCACAGCGGATACGGACAGCATCCCCATCGACCCAAGCCCCAGCTCCGCGGCCCTGGAATGTGCCACCAGGCTCGACCAACTCAGGCGCCCTAATGCATGCTGTAAGGCATGGCAGTCGCCCGCTGTTATGAATGTTCGGCCTGCGGCGGCATCGTACGCGAGACGTCACGCGAGTGTCACTACTGCCACAGCCCCATCGCGACCGTGCGGTGCGGGGGTTGTTTCATGATGAACGTGCCCGAGGCGCTGCACTGCATCAGCTGCGGCGCGGAGCTCGGCCTAATGCCCGTAGCCGCCGAGGACACGGGCGGGCTTGCGTGCCCGCGGTGCAAAGGGCGGCCCCTGGACGCCTTTTTCAATGGCGATGCGACGCTGTACGACTGCGGCGGGTGCGGCGGCCAGTTCGTGAAGAACGACGACCTGTCGCGGATGATCGAACGGCACGAGCTCCGCCGGGTCGAGCTTCCACGATCACTCCGCAAGGACAATCCACTCAGCCAGCCCGTGACCTACGTACCCTGCCCGATCTGCCAGCACCTCATGATGCGCCGCAACTTCGGAGGAGTCAGTGGCGTCATCGTGGACGTCTGCGCAATGCACGGGACATGGTTTGATGCCGGGGAACTGCCACGAATTCTCGCCTTCGTGGGTTCGGGCGGCATGGTGCTTGCCAGACAGCGCGAGGCCGAGGAGCAGCGGCGCAGGGCGCTCGGTCGCGAGCCGCCGGTTCCCCACTCGGAAGCCGCATCCTTCGCCTTCCAGCCCCCCACCATTCAGTACGACGACTTCGAGGCCGCTGTGAGCGCTTTCGTGCGGTGGGCGCGACGCTATCTGACCCGCGGATAGCACAACTGCCAGAGACTTGTCTGAGAGGATGCCCGCCGATCTCGGCTTTCGGCTTCGTTTCGCTGCGCTTCCGGTGCTCACGTACCCTACTCTGCAGACCTGGACGGGTCAGGGCACGGCATTCCGGACTGGGCCCCCGATGCCCCCCGCATCAGGCCGCCCAATCGACCCGCACCCAATCACACCGTGCGTGTGGGGCCGGCCGCGACCCGCCTCGCGCGAAGCGCCACGACGCGGGGTCCCACTCATGCATGGAAGCATCCGGGAAGCTGCTGCGGCGCGCCAGTGGCCGTGGCCCCCTTGCAGCGTCGGAAACCACGTGTACGGTCACGGCACCATGAACGAATTCGTGCCGCTTAGGTCATTGAAGGCCGGAATGCAACTCCTCGTGGGTGGCAGCCGGCTCTATACGGTCGATGAGCAGCTCGCGTCAGCCTTCGCCGAGGGAGACGAGCTCCGCTTCGCCGAATCGACCGGCGAACTGCTACACATCCCCAGAGCGGAACTCCAAGTCGCGCGCGAGGCGGTGAGCCGCAGTCTCGCCGCATTTCGTCAGATGAGCACGGTGACCTCGGACCAGATCGCCGCGTTCTACTCCGAGTTCGCGGATCGGCTTGCCAATGACGAGCTCTGGTCGGCTATCAGCGAAGTGAACGCAAGAGACGTGGAAGACGCCAAGCGCCGAGGCCGTTCCACCACCCGACTGGCGGCATCCGACAAGATGCGTCGGGAGATGATTCTTGGCCTGCGTGGGTGGGTCGGCACGGCCTCAAAACGCGGTCAGATCCTGGAAACCGTCCAGCACGAAGGCTGGAAGGCCGAGCTCATCGGCGCCGAGCTCGGGGTCGTGGCCTTCGTGTTCGAAGGGCGTCCCAACGTGCTTGCAGATGCCACCGGTGTTCTGAGAAGTGGGAACACGGTCGTGTTTCGCATCGGCCGCGACGCGCTGGGCACGGCGCGGGCCATCATGGACCTCGGGCTTCGCCCCGCACTCCTCGCCTCGGGCCTACCGGAGGGAGCGGTGTGTCTCGTGGACAGTTCGTCGCACGCAGCAGGATGGGCGCTGTTCTGTGATTCGCGGCTGAGCCTGGCGGTGGCCCGGGGCTCGGGCAGAGCCGTGGACACGCTAGGATCGCTCGCGCAGAGCGCCGGTGTGCCAGTGAGCCTGCATGGCACCGGGGGAGCCTGGCTCCTCGCCGCCGACTCCGCCTCCGCTGAACGCCTGGAGGAGGCAGTCGTCATGTCGCTCGACCGCAAGGTGTGCAATTCGCTCAACACGTGCTGCATAGTACGGGCGAAGGCTCCCTCGCTGGTAGCTGCGCTGATCGCCGGCTTGACCAAGGCGGGACAGCGGCGGGGGCAAGCATTCAAGCTTCACGTGGCCGAGGGAGACGAGGCTTACGTTCCAGAATCCTTGCGCGCCAAGCGGGTAACCGTGAGACGAGCCGAAGGCGACGTCGAAGAGTTGCAGGTCGAGAGCCTTCCCACCAGTGAACTCGGCAAGGAGTGGGAGTGGGAGGACACGCCGGAAGTCAGCCTCAAGATCGTAGACGACATCCCGGAGGCCGTAGCGCTCTTCAATCGCTACAGCCCACAGTTCGTCGCCGGAATCCTCACAGAAGTCGAAGCCGAGCGCGAAGCTTGTTTTGCGAAGCTCAACGCACCGTTCGTAAGCGATGGCTTCACTCGCTGGGTGGATGGGCAATACGCTCTGCGCCGGCCCGAGCTAGGGCTGAGCAACTGGCAACACGGTCGCCTATTCGGACGCGGAGCCATCCTCAGTGGTGACAGTGTGTTCACCGTTCGGCTCCGAGCCTCGGGTTTCGGCAGAGGGGTCCCCAAGGACCGCTGATGACATCATCCGTGTTACGGCTCGCAGTTCAGCATCCATCGAATGCCGAACTTGTCCGTGAGCGCCCCAAAAGACCCGAGGGCGTGCTCGGAGAGCGGCATGGTCACGGTTGCCCCCTCTGCGAGTCTGCCCCACACGCCGGACTGCTCCTCGGGCGTCCGGAAACTGACGTTGATCGCCACCTGCGCCCCAGGTTCGACAGAGGAGCCCGGCATCGAATCTGCCGCCATGATCACGAAGCCGTCACCGCTGACCGTAGCGTGCATCACCAGGTCCCTGGATTCCGGCGGCATGGGAATCGGGCTATCACCCATGCGCATGATCTCGACCTTGGCGCCGAGCGCAGTTGCCCAGAAGTTCACGGCCTCTTCGCAATTGCCGTTGAAGACGACATACGGGTTGATGGCGATCGACATGGAGACCTCCAACTCGGGTGGAGGCTCGTGACAGGAGGCGTGTCGCCGCACCTCGGCCGTCCGACTTCTGACAATGAGACCCCACCCGCTATTGCGTCACTTGAACGCGGAGCAGACCCATCAAGCGTTGGACCGAGACGCGAACCAGGCAACCCCAACTCGCACCGCCAAGAAATTTCTGCGCCCCCGAGTGCGCGGGGCCGCCCGAACCTCAGCGTCAAGCGCCAGGCGGCTCGAACCATGCCAAGACCTTGCACGCTCAACGGAAACCCCGGAGTGGATGTCGCGATGAGTTAACCCCGGAGGGAAACGACCCGATTCGCATGGCGGACTGCCGAGTGTCGCCAGAGAGCACCTAGCCAGTCACCTATGCCCAGCTCGCCGGCAGCACGGCCCTAACCACGGACGCAAGGGGACTCCGCTCGAGACGCAGCGCGTTCTACTCACCGGACGACGGGCGAGCAGCAAGTCGTGCCAGACGACGTGTGTGCCTCGACTGAGTGGAGCGTTCGTCGCTCTGGCGTCCGAGGGTGTTGGTATCATACCCTTCACATCGGTGAAACTCCCCCTTTCTCGCCGCCGCCTCGACACTCTGCCCGTCTCCAGGCTTGTCCACCCCGTGGTGTGCGGGACCGAGAGACTTGCCCGTCACGCTCCGGGTCGTCGCGAGTTCGGGATTCGGTCCGCTCTGTTTCTGCCCATCGTCCTCGGTGGCGCCCTGGCTGATTGCGGCTCGAACTCGCCGCGGCAACCGCCAGCGGCGACGCCCACCGGTCAGCATCAAACCACACCAGATCGAGTAAGCCTCGAGGCGCGCTGGATCGCTCGGCCCGATGCCCCTTTCGTCCGTGTCGTTGGGACGAGTAGTGCGGCCTCATGGCTGCTCACGGCTGGGACCCAGCGGCTTGAGCTCACTGCAAACGGGGAACTCCGAGCTGCAAGGCAGTGGCTTGCACACTCGAACTATACCGTCACGGAGCTGGCTCCTCGCCTGGGAGGCGGGTTCCTCTTCACGCGACGCGGTGAAGAGACCGTCATTGAGCGTGCATCAACCTACCTCGCTCCACTGCAGCCCGTAGCCCGGCTCAGCCTGCGAGTCAGCGAAGTGGTCCAGGGGTTGGATAGACTCTACGCGGTGCTGGATCGCACGCGGGGCATTGTAGCCCTGGATCTGCATGGAACGGGGGCGTTCACGTCGGGTCCCCTGCCGGAGGCCCCGGCGTATGGCCCCATGGCCTTCGCGGACGAATGGTTCGGTGTGGTGACGGTTCCTTTCCAGGGAGGGTTGGCGACCTTCGACGCGGGCGCCACTTGGCATCAGCTTGGGTTCTCAGGCATTCGGAGCGCGCGCATCGGTGAGGACGGCATTCTGATCGACCACGGCGACGGAACCTCGCGTCTCCAGGCTGATGGCACCGTGGCATTCGAGCGTTCGGCGGCGACCGCGCTCGACGCGCCGTCTCGGAAAGGAACCTCTGGCCAGGGGGGAACGCCCAACGACGACGACCACGACGACGAGCACCAACAGACCACGCCGCCCGAGAACGAGATGCGAGCCGTCCTTGCACGACAGATGGGAGAACGGCTCGCGGGGGTGGCACTGCGGGGATGGCCGCTCGGCGAGGGGCATGCCCTGCTTCTCGAAAACGGAAGCCTACTGCGCGTGGACCTCGAGACCGCGGAGCTCGTGGAGCGGCGAGAGCACCTCGCTCCAACTGATGCCACCTGCCATGCAGCGCGACTCTTCACTGGCGCGGGGTTCATTTGCCACACCGCTCGCGAGACTCTCCTGTACCAGGCGTCCACCAGCCCCCTCGACGCACTACTCGTCCATCGCTTCAGAACGCCGCGCGTCGTCTCAGCGGCAGGTACCGGGGGCGCGGTAGTCTCTGGCCCATGCCGCACGGCGCCCCGGAGCCGTGACGCACACTCGTGGTGCGTCGTTCCGAAGACAGGGACGCCTTGGCAGCTCTCTCTCCGTAGTTTCGGCGCCATGACCCGCGTCGTCGCTCTCGCGGACGGAAATGCGGCGATCATCGCGCCGCCCAAGGACGGCTGGAAGGGGTCACTCACCATCGTCACGCCCGATGGGACCGCAAGACACCGAAGCGTGTTGAAGCGAGCGCCGGCCAGCCCGGAGGGCTCGGAAGCGACGCTCCGGACCGGTCTGTGGCTGGAAGGCTTCACTCAGCGTGGAGACGGAGCCTTGTCGGGTTGGCTTGCCACTGACGAGGCACTGACCGGTGTCTTGGTTCGCCAAGATGGCTCGGTCGAGGTGGGAAGACCGCAAGCAACCACCATGACCGCGCTCTTTGCAGCCGAAAGTGCCCTTGCCTTCGGGGACGAAGGTCAGGCGTGGCAAACCGGGGATGGCGGGCAGTCATGGCAGGCGGTCCCTGTGCCAAAAATGGATGATCCTGGGTCAATAAAGTCGGACCCCCTCCTCAAGACTCGGGGATGCGGCCCGGTAGGCTGCGTCATCAATGGCTGGGTGAGAATTGGCTGGAGGGTAGCCAAGTCCACCAACGATCTTCCCACGGCTGAGGACGCTCCCCCCACCCCGCTACCGATGGCCGGAGGAGGCCGCTGGGTTCTCGACTGCGCCGCACGCCATCACGTGTCCCGCCGAGGGCGAGACGGAGGCCCCGCGTCCGACTGGCAGGGGTTTTTCGGCCTCGGCGCCCCGAGGGTGGAGCCTGGAGAGCGACGACACAGCCACGCTCAGCGATCGGAAGCCATGACACTCCAGGGCTACGCCTGGGGTCCTGGGGAGGGGTCCTGGCGCCCGGGTGGTCGTTGGGTCGTCCGGGCACTCTCCGGCTACGACCCCCTCGTGGACGCTTGGTCTACTTCCACGACGGTCTGCCCCTGGCCCGATGAATCGGCGAGCGGCGAGGCGTTCGGCCGCGAGCGTCGATCGGGACCTCCTGCGGCCTGGTCGATACACGCGGATCCCGGCGGACGGGGGGGGCTGTTGCGAATCGGCTCGGTCTCTGATGCTGAAACGTATCTCGCCGAAGCCAGTCGCCCCCTGGTTCGCGTGCGCGGAGAATCGGTTACAGGTAGCTTTGGGCTCCTCGGCGCCGTCCGCACCGACGGCAGCTGGTTCGCACTCAGCCCTGTCGGATCAGGTGTCGTCGCGCTGTCCCGGCTCGAATCAGGCGTCGCCAAAGAAGTGATGCGGCTTCGTGACGATACTGGAGCGTCGCGTCCGGTTCTCGTCCGAAACCGCGCAGAAACAGCGCTTGGGCTGTGGGTTCAAGACGCCAAGACACGGGGCGCCGCGACCCGGTGGTTCGTGTACGCCGTCGACCTCGAGCGAGGTGAGGCCGGCGAAGTCCTGGTGGTGGACGATGATGTGCTCGGACACTCTCCTCGTCCCTGCGTGGACGAGGACTCCGGTTGGGTGCTCGAAGGTCCGATGCCGCTCGGCCCGTCGTTGGACCTGGGCACCGGGGAGTCGCGTTCAACCGAACCCCACTCGGTGCGGGCCCGCGTCGTGGTGGGGGAACAGGGACTGTGTGTCGAGGGATTGATGGGGGTCACGAGTGCGAAGCTCGCCTTGCGTCACCAATCGTCACGAACCGTAGGAGAATTGTCGAGAGCCCCTGGCGGTATCCCGCTAGTGCTGCGAGACCAGGACGGCGAGGGGGATCATTGGGTATTCGAGTGCCTGCGGTAGCGTTCTCGGGCAGAGTCTTTCAAAAATGAAACCACGCACTCGTTCTCGAAAGACTCTGCCCACGGTGGCGCGTTGGTCTCCGCACACAACAACCAACACGACCCATTGCACTCATGAGCTCGAACTGCTACTCACCTGTCGTCCGCGTAGAGCGTGGCTGTCCCCCCCCCCCGGCCCCTCTGCGCGGACTCTTTGCTATTTGTCCCGGGAACCGAGCGGCGTCACTTGCGGCTTCGTCCGCCCAGTTCCTCGGCGCGAAGGGTAGCAGCTTCGACAGCTTCCATGATGGTTGCCCGAGCGCGTCCTGCCTCGAGCGCTGCGATCCCAGCGATTGTCGTACCGCCGGGGCTCGTCACCTGGTCACGAAGCTTCGCCGGATGCTCGCCACTCTCGCGAAGCAGCTTGGCCGCCCCCAGGACCGTCGCCGTCGCGAGCTCCAGAGCCAGTGGCTTCGGCAGCCCCATCTTCACCGCTCCGTCGGCGAGCGCTTCGATGAAGAGCATCACATAGGCGGGCCCGCTGCCTGACAGCCCCGTCACGACGTCGAGAAGCTTTTCGTCGACAACCACCGCTTGTCCCACGACTTCGAAGAGCTCCTTCGCCCAGCCGAGATCCTCGTCGGTCGCATTACGCCCCTTGGCCACACCGGTTGCGCCAGCCAGCACTAGAGCTGGGGTGTTGGGCATTGCCCGAACGATCCGAGCGTCGGCGCCAAGCTCTGCCTCGATGGCGGCGCATGAGACTCCCGCGGCGATGGACACAACGAGTTTGCTTGGAGGGATGTTGGGACGGAGCTTCTGAAGCAACCCGGGCAGAACCTGCGGTTTCACGGCCAGGAACACCACCTCGGATGACTCGACTGCGGCGGCGTTGTCCGCGCTCGTGGCGATGCCGAACTCCGCGCTGAGAGCGCGAAGTCGCGCCGGATCGGGATCGCTGGCGCCGATGAGCTCACGCGGACAGGAGCCCGCGCCGAGCAGCCCTCGAATCAGGGCGGTGCCCATATTGCCCGCGCCAATGAATGCGATACGTCGTGGTTTCATGGCTCTGTTCCTTCTCCCTCTCACGCGAACCAGTTGCGAATCCTGCTCCAGAATCCTTCGCTACGCCCTCGTTCCTGGTCCTCCATCTCGCGCGCGAACTCCGCCACTAGGTCACGCGCACGCCGCGAAAGACGGCGCGGGATCTGCACATCGACCACTGCCAGGTGGTCGCCCAGCCCGCCCCTCCGCTTGGCGACCCCCTCATCACGAATCCGCAGCACATCACCGGGTTGAGTTCCGGGCGGAACCTTGACTGACCGGATGCCACGCAGGGTCTCGACGTCGAGCTGGCCTCCCAGGGCGGCCACCGTGAACGGAACCTCCAACATGCTCTTAATGTCGTCGCCCGAGCGCTGCAGTGTGGAGTGCGATGCAACGTCCACTACGACCTCGAGATCGCCGGGCGGGCTGTCTGGACTCGACCGGTGTCCAGCACCTCGGATCGTCTGGGCCGATCCGGTCATGATTCCAGCCGGAACCTCGATGTCCACGGATCTCGACTCCTGAGAGAGCCCTCCGCCTGCGCAGCGTCTGCAGGGAAGCGTCGGCACTCGACCTCGGCCCGCGCATGCCGGACAGTGCCGCTCGAAACCGACGATGAAGGCCCCTTGCGCCAGCCGCAGGCGCCCGGTGCCCTGACATTGCGGGCACGTCTTGAAGGAGGTCCCCGATTTCGCCCCCCGCCCGGAGCAGTCGGCACACAACCCCTGGGCTTCGTATCGCAACACCTTGGCGCAACCGAGTGCCGCTTCCTCGAAGGTCAGGGGCATGGTGACCTGAAGCACGGCTGGGCTCCGCGCCGTGCGGAACCCGAACGCGCCCAACAGATCCCCGAGAATGCCGTCTAGATCCGCCAGATCCGGTGCCGCCGCGGTGTACTCCGCGCCGCCGCCTGGCTCGAAAGCACGGCTGCCGTAGCGATCGTAGGCGGCCCGCTTTTCCGGATCGCTCAGGATCTGGTAGGCACCGTTCACCTCAGTGAAGCGGCGCTGTGCGTCCGCATCGCCGGGATTTCTGTCAGGGTGGTGCTTGGCCGCGGCGCGACGAAACGCAGCTTTCAGCTCTGACTCGTCAGCTCCGCGGTCCAGGCCCAGGACCTCATAGGGATCGCGCACAGCGGGGTGCTAGCATGCCCGATGGCCGGAGGCCCACGTCTCTTGCACCCCACGCAGGCTCTTTGTCGCCGGCCCGTTGGACATGTCATCGTCGGCGTGGCGGTTTTCCGTCGGTTGTGTTGAACTCGAGACACGATGTCTACTGGTGGCCAGGACGAGCGACGCATCCAGGGCCGCGCCCCCATCGAGCTGAAGGTCGAATACAAGCGGCTCAACACCTTCTTCGCAGACTACACGCGCAACATCTCGCGTGGCGGCACGTTCATCGCAACCCGCCGTCCCCTCGCGGAGGGAACCGAGTTCGTGTTTGCGCTGACTATTCCGGGCCTTGCTGAGCCCCTCCGGCTGACGGGCAAGGTCATCTGGACCACCCGTGCGCAGGACGAGAGCCCTGCCAACCCTGCGGGGATGGGCATCGAGTTCCAGTACTCTTCCGACGACGAGCGCGTGTCGAAAGAGGCGACCGTGGAACGTCTCCTGACTAGCCAGCTCGGCCCGCAACTGGCGGAGCGTTTGCTCGGGCGGAAACCACACCTCTAGGCTCTCCGGCTCCCCGCACCGCCGGAGGCGCTACCGCCGGTCTTCACCTCCCCGGGATCCCGAACAGGGAACATGCCGAGCGACGACGAGGGGCGTCCGGCCGTGACGCCCCCCCGGAATCGGGGTGGACCCGGAGCACCGACCCGTTCACCACATCGCGCCGGAGCGCCTGCCAGTTCGCCAGCTCCGCGCCCCCGCGGACCCGCCCCGATTGGGGGTACGGGGCGACTCCGCTCAGGAAGCGCCGAACTCTGTGTCACTGGTCGGTGCGCTGGCTATTCGTCGATCGCGACGGTGCGACTCACCGAAGACAACGGTTTGTCACTCTAGAGCGTTACGCCCGCTCCAACCCCCAGGATGATGCCGTTCTGGGTGTCGTCCTTCAGCAGCATGTTGTATCGGAGATCAGCGTCCAGGAACACGGAACCGAAGGAATAGAGGATGCCCGCGCCGGGGTTCAGCGCCAGGCCGGTCTTGGCATCCTGATCCGTGCAACTACCGCCAGACATGCAAAGCTCAGCCCCCACCGTTCCGAAACCCACCCCCAACTTGGGCCGAACCACGAGATCGGGACTGAGGCCAATATCATACCCAACCTCGGCGAGAAGTTGATAGACGTTCGCCGACACCTCTCCGCCTGGGACATCTTCGGAGCCACCAAAGAAGTAGTCCAGGCGACCGCCGATGAAGAGCCCCATGTCGAGGGTGTACCCACCCTTGGGAGCGATACCGATCCCGTAGGAATTGAGATCTCCGTCCTCCGTATCGAGGCCGTACATGAGCTGGCCGCCAACCTGCCCTGCGTTCGTCGTGAATGGAACCTCGGCAAGAGCTGACCCGGAGAGTGACAGGCCTGCAAGAGTAAGAGCTGCAAACGCAAAACGACGCATGATTTGCCCTTTCCTTATTGGAATTCCGGGTCCCTGGGGAGAGGGTACCCAATCGGCGCGGGGTCTACGTGACCCAACCGCCTGACCTTCCCAGGAGTCCGGACATGTCTCACCGGGACCACCTGAATGAGAGAACCCATGAGGGCAGCATCAGACACTGGCCAGTCGCGACTGTCAACGTCCTGGCAATCCGCCCGGGCTACGCCCGCGAGCTATGTATCACCTACATCATCCCCTTGCTGCGTCACCGCATTGAAACCCCTCGTCTCCCTGCAGGGTGCGTCAGGTCGTCCATCCTCACGCAGCCGCACGAAAAAGCTGGCGCCCACACATGACGCTCCGCTGCTCGCTGCAAGTACTGCGCAAGGCACCCCAAGCCGGGAACACCTGGGACAGCAAACGTTGGCGAGAAGAGAGCCGTGATGCAGCTACGGCAGCTCGGCTCCCTCGGGCAGCTCGAGCGCCAGCGGCGGAAGGTCTCTCTCCGCCACCAGATCCCGTGCGATCGCGACCTCCATGAGCTCCACGGCTTCGCTCTTCGCGACGTCCCGCAGGGCATCGGGAATACGCTCTCTCCGTCCTGTCCACGTCTTCATCGTCACGTAGAACAGAGCTTCAGTCCTTTCGACCGCGTCGACAGCACGAGCGGTGAGCTCAGTACTATCGATCCTATCGAAGGCCCAGTCCCGCAATGCCGCCGGCCAACGCGAACTGTCATCGATCCGGCCGAGAGCTCGCTCGACGGTGCCATCACTTGCCACCCCGAGTTGAAGCTCCAGAACCCGGAGCCATACCGCCACGTAGACCATGTCGTCGTCGCCAAGTTCACCGTCAATGGCTTCATGGGCGGCATCACGGGCGGCAGCCAGGTCCTGATAGGTGAGCGCGCGACGCGCCGCGTCGAGGAGAGTCACCGCGAGCTGATGGTTCTCGGAACGGGACAGCTCACACGCCCGCGACATGGCTCGCCGCGCCTCATCGCGGCGCCCGAAGCGGTCCAGAACCTGAGCGAGGGCTCGCTCGGCGACCGCTTGCTCGGGGTTGGAACGAGCCGCATTCCGCGCCTCGAGCGCGGTGCTGAGCGCGCGCCCCAGAGTCCCGGCCACGGCACGAGGAGCGTGTTCCCATTGGATCTCGGCGAGCGCCAGGAGGACGCGGACCTCCGTTTCTCGCGCGCCCTCGCGATGCGCACGCTCGAAGGCTCGCTCGAGTGCGCCCGTGGCATCGGCCGCCCTGCCTCGTTGCCGGTAGATGGCGGCGAGGGACTCGAGCGTCGCCGTGCTGGATTCCCTCAGGGCGGCGCCACGAAGCAGCTCCTCAGCGCGAGCGAGGTTGGCCGCCCGCAGCTCCAGAGCCCCCATCACGTACTCGAACCGAGCAGGGCTGGGCTGCACGCGAGAAGCGTAGCGTTTCGTCGCCGCGAGCTCGAGCAGCGGTCTAGCCTCCTCGTACACCCGTCGCGATACCGAGAGCTGCCCCACCTGCTCTTCGAGGACAATGGTCTGCATGAACAGGCCAAGTGCAAACGACAGATCCGCAGCCGACGGCGTGTTTCCGTAAACCCCCCTCAACATGCGCGCCGCGACCTCGGCAAGCCCGTAGTGGGCGAGCTCCTGGGCCAGAGGCTTCGCCGCCTCCACGCTCTGCGGTGCGCTGCGATGGAGCTCGAGCGCGGCCCCCCAAGCCGCTCCGCGCGCCACCCCGAGATCCACCGCCATCTCGACATCTTCGGCCCGTCGAATCGAATCGTAGAGGCCAAACAGCTCCCTCCACGAGGCAGCATCATCCTCCTTCACCGCCAACTCGACACGGCGGATCAGCGCAGTGGAGATGACGCCGTTCAGCTCCTCCTGTTCGATGGTATCGAGCGCGAGCCGGAGTCGCCCATGCCGGAGCATCAAGCCAAGAAGCGTCGCTCCGCCACCCTTGATGGCCCGATAGGCTTCCATGGCCTCGTCGCGTTCCTCGGGACTGCGAATCGGCGTCCTACCGAGATCTGCTTCGAGCGCGCGATGCATCCAGTCCACGATGGCGTCTCTCGCCGCCACGAGGGATTCCTCACTCGAGTCCACCAGGGCGCGCTGAACGCTTTCTCGCTCGAGGGTTCCCGCAGCCTGGAGCGGCCCTGATTTGGCAGACGTCTTCCGCCAGGCCTCCAATGCATCCAGGTGGGAGATCGCGTCATCGCGCTCAGACTCGGACTTGGCCAAGTCCAACAGCCAATTGTAGATCGCTCCAGACTGGCCTTCGTTCCCCATCCGGGCAAGTGCCTCGACAGCGTCAACCAATACAGCGTTTCTCCCCTCGAAGATCTTCGTCTGGTGTTCACCGGCCCGCAACAGGAGAACCGCGCCCTGGAACGTGCGCAGCCCCGCCTGTTCGTGCCCCGCGTCGAAGTAGCCCTTCGCTCGGTCGAGTTGGTACCGGACAACTCCCGCGAGGAGATTCATGCGCTCCTCGACCGTGCCCTGCTGGGCCAACAACACTCGGTAGGCGCTCTCGGCGTAGGTTTGGTCGTCGACAGCTACGGGAGTGAGAGGCAGGGAGGAGGCGGCCACCTGGGATTGGGGGTCGTTCGCCGGAACCGTAGGCGCACAAGCGCTAAAAAAAAGCGCCACAAGCGTACAGAGACCAACCGTTCGGAGCATCGCCGCACAGTGTACACGTGGCAGATCGGCAGACGCCAACCCGATGTGCGGGTCCCCGGGGAAGGGTGTTCTGGTGCCGTGGAAACCCTCGTGCGAACCGGCGTTCGGACGCCGCTCGAGGCGCAACGCCTTCATTCCGTCCACCGGCCTCAGGGCCACTGAACACTTCGTTCGGCAGGTCTCGCCCCGCCCCGGGGCCAACCGTGGGGCACTGGACATCGAATCCTGCGAGGTACGCCGCGAAGCGTGGCTGCCGCGTGCACTCGGGAGAGTGACTTCGAGTGCCCGCCGCGGAGACAACGAGTCCACCCAACTCGAGATGGCAGCCCGCCGGGTTTCGCTCGGATGGCATCGGCTGTACCCTAGCGGGGCACCGTGAACAGCCAGGACAAGCCCTCCCCTGACCGCCTCGCTGACTTCGAGATCATTCGGCGGCTGGGCGTTGGCGGAATGGCGGAGGTGTTCCTTGCGAAGAAGCGCGGAGCCGAAGGAACCTTCAAGCTCTTGGTCGTCAAGCGAGTGCTGCCGCAGCACGGCTCCTCGCGCCGCTTCCGTACGATGTTCGCGGAGGAGGCCCAGCTAGCGACCCGCCTCAACCATCCCAACATCGTCCAGGTCTATGAGTTTCAGGACTACGGTGACGAGGGGCAGCTCCTCAGCATGGAGTACGTCGAGGGGCCCGACTTGCGCAAGTTGATGCGTGCCGCTCGCGCCAAGCGCTCCCGCATCCCACCGTACGTCTCCGCGTACATCGTCGGAGAGGTCGCCAAGGGCCTCCACTATGCGCATGAGCGCCGCGACGAGGCAGGTGGACCGATGGAGATCGTGCATCGGGACGTGTCTCCCCAGAACATCCTGCTGAGCTTCGAGGGGTCGGTCAAGATCGCCGACTTCGGCATCGCCTCTGCCAACATGTTCCGAGAGGAACCCGGCGTGCTCAAGGGAAAGACGGCGTACATGTCCCCAGAGCAGGCCCGTGGCGAGCGGGTCGACCGAAGAACGGACATCTACTCGCTCGGGGTAGTGTTTCACGAGCTGCTGACGGGGAAACCACTCCACGGCGCCGCTGAGGGCAATGAACTCCTCGAGATCGTGCGCGCCGGAAACGTGGAGCCGCCGAGCATGTTCGCTCGAGAGGTGCCGGCTGAACTCGAGGCGATCGTCATGCAGGCGTTGGCGAAAGCTCCCAGTGAACGCTTCACGTCAGCACGCGAGCTGGCTGGAGCCATCACCAAGGTTCTGTTTCGCAAGCAGCAGTTGGTCGACTCCCACGTACTCGAGGGCGTCATCAGCGATCTCGTCAGTCGTGAGCATACCTCCCCCGGCGTGCAGCAACCCGACGTGGGCAGCGAACACGTCGGCAGCAAGCGCTTCGGTGACGATCGAGACGCGAGTTCCAGTGCACGAGATCGCCCTGGCTCCGAAGCGAGCGCGCGAAGGGTGGGGCATCCCCGAAAGAACCGTTCGGGACGCGAGGTGCGACACGTTGCGGTCGTTACGATTCGTATTCACGGGTTCGAACAGCTCCAGGAAGCGGCGGGCGCCGAGAATGCTTTCCATTTCGTCGACCAGCTTCGGGGGACTCTGGACGAGATCGCATTCAAGCGTGGCGCTCGGCTCTCGTGGGATCTTCACCGTTACGGGTTCCGGCAACGGCTGAGCGGCACGGCCCGAGCTGTCTTGGGGCTGCTCGCGGATCCCGCGCGCGCCGCATCCGACGCGGCATGGCTCGCCGTGGATGTCCACGAAGCCATACAGGGTGCCAGCGAGGACATGCCTGTGGAACTCCACGCGAGCCTCGGGCTCGTCCGCGCAGTGGCCACCGGAACCAGGGACGAGGTCGGGCACCTCGTCCAGCACGCAGTGCAGGAACCGGCAATGACGTTGGCAGACATGTTGGCCTCGCAAGCCCCGGCGGCAGGGACCTGGGTCGCTGGCGGCCTCTATCGATTGGTCAGGCGGGAATTCATCTGGGGTGACGCCCCAACGCTCGAGCTCGAAAGTGCAGGAGACCGAAACCTGCCACGGAACATGAGAGTACACTCCCTGCTGCGGCCCCTGACCCGGGAAGAGAAGCAGGTTGCCATGGCCAAGGCGTCCAGTGACTTGGTCGGACGCGACGCCGAGCTCGCGGATCTTCAGGCGGCGTTTCACAAGGTCGCAGGGACGAGTGAGGATCCCGGCTCAGGGCAGTTCGCGACTCGTGTTGTGTACGGCGAGATGGGAATCGGAAAGACGGCGCTGGTCAGCACGTTTCTGTCCGAGCTCACCGGGGAAACCACGGTCGTCCGCGTGGAGTGTGCGCCAGCACGGAGTGAGATCCCCTACGCGGCACTGGCGGACTGGTTTCGCGAGATGCTCGGCATTGCCCCCAACGACCCGCTCGACGCCGTAAGGCGGAAAATCACCGAGCAGCTGCCGAGCCTCACCGAGCTCGACGAGCACGATGCCCTCAGCCAGTGCCTCGCCGAAATGGCAACGGGCATCGTCGCCGAGGCAGCCGACGAAGCAGAGGCTTCGTGGAATCGCCACCACCTCAAAACTGGAATGCGTGCCGCGCTCGCATTCGCGACCAGGGAGCATCCTCTGGTTGTGGTGGTGGAGGGCCTGCAGTGGTGTGACCGCCCCACGCTCGAGCTCACGCGGGAGCTGATCACGGCCTCCGAGTCGCTTCGCGTTCTCCTGGTCCTCGTGTCACGTCCTGACGCCAAACTGGCTCCGTTGCTCGAGGGTATCGTGCGACTCGAATTGAAGGGTCTCGGCTCCGAAGACCAGATTCGTCTGCTACAGACGCGACTGGGCGCCAGTCGTGGCGTGGAACAGGTCTGTCGAGATCTCTTGCCGCGGGTCGGTGGCAACCCGTTCTTCGCGCTGGAGATGGTGGAGGCTCTTATCGAACGCGGCTCGCTTGAACTCCGCGACGGTCCAGAAGGCACCCTTGAGCTCATCCGTTCGGAGGGCACGAATGCGGCAGCAGAGTCCCTGCCATCGACGCTCGAGCAGCTCATCGCTGATCGGCTCAACGAGCTCCCTCCCGACGAGGAGGAAGTGGTCTTGTGGTTGGCGCTCAGCGGCAGCACACTGCAACAGGCGACCCTCGACGCGTTGCTCGCTCGAGACAGTACCGACACGGTGGCCCGACTGTGTGCTCGCGGCCTTTGCGAGATGAAAGGAACGGCAGTCGACGTTCGGCTCCCCCTCACTCGTGACGTTGCGTACATGTCGATCTCGGCTAACACACGGATCAAGATGCATCGCAAGCTCGGCGAGCATCTCGCCGAAACCCCACTGGCCGAGGGAATAACCGCCGCGCTCGTGGCGCGCCACCTTGCGAGTGGGAACCGCCGACTCGAGGCCGCCTCATTCTATCTCGTCGCCGGGTACGCGGCACGCAGTAGCTACCAACTCCGTTTGGCCACGCGGTACTTCAACAGGGCACTCGCACTCCTCCCAGATGGGGACGAACGTCGACTCGACGCGCTCGAGTCGCTGGAACAGCTCGCCAGTGTCCAGGGGCGCACGCAGGAAAGACGACAGCACCTCACAGCGCTTCGTCGGCTCGCGCGCAAGAGCAGGAACCCAGCGCGCATCGCCACAGCTCTCCAGCGGACTGCACGGCTCGAGCTCGACGGTGGGCACCTATCGCGCGGCCTCGTCTCGGCCCAGCAAGCCGAAACCGTCGCGCATCAAGCCCACGCTCGCGTGGTCGAAGTCCAGTCCCAGTCACTCATCGCGGAGATGCTGCGCGACTTGGGCGACATGCAGGGAGCCCTGGCGGCCATCGACAGAGCACTCGAGACCGCCCACCATCCGGACGTGCCACCGCGTCAGAGGGCCGAGGTCCTGCGAGCTCGCGGCACGCTGCTCCGTCGCGTGGGCCGCGTCCACGAAGCAATTGACGCCCACGCAGAAGCGATCGCCGTGTTCCGGAAGGTCGGAGCGCGCCGCCTGGAGGCGCGTGCCAAGAACTCGTTGGCGTTCGCGATGTACGTCCTCGGCCGATTCGAGGACGCAATCGCGCTCGGTCTGGATGCGATTCGGATCGACGTATCCATCGGGGGGCGATTTCAGATCGCGCGCGCGCTGAGCAACATCGGACAAAGCTACGCGAGTCTCGGAGACTTCGAGCGGGGGCTCAACTACCTGCGGCAAGCTCGCGAGGCTCACGAGCGCTATGGTGATCAAGAAGCGCACGCAGACACGCTGCTCTGTACGGCGGAGTTCCACCTCGAGATCGGCCAAACCGCGGAAGCGGAGCAACTCGTGAAGACGGCGGGAGAGCTCACGGAGGTCAGCGGCAACGCCTACGACCAAATCCACGAGAAGATCCTTCGAGGCTTACTGGCCCGCGAAGCCGGTTCGACCTCTGAGGCCATCGTCCACGCTTTCGACGCAAGGCAGATGGCTGAGGCGCAAGCCTACGTAGCGTTTCACTTCTATTCGATGGCGGTCGAGGCCATTTCTCGGGTCGACGCCAAAGAGAACCATACCGGGATCCTCCTTGCGACCACGGCGCTCGGCGCGATCGAAGCCGTGCAAGGCTCGGAGTACGGGCTTGCCACTCGGGCACTCTGCAGCGAAGCCCTCAAACGTGCCTGTTCTCCTCAGGCAGAGAAGCTCCATGGCCCCACGGCAGACTACGCTAGAGGCCTCGCAGAGCAGATCCGCGACCCGGCGCTGCGTGAGAGCTTCTACGCCCGCCCGGTAGTACGTCGCATCCTCGGAGCCGAGAAGGCTGGGGAGGGAGAGCCCAATGCCTCAGTGCAACACGGCCCGCGTGGTGGTAGCGACTAGTCAGCAGGATCACCCCGGAGTAAGAAACTGCGCGAGAACCTTGCGCACTCCGAATCCGGGAAACCGGGCCACGATGGCCGGTGCAACGCCGTGTTCGATCCGCTCCACCACTCCGGTTCCGAAACGCTTGTGAACCACGGAGTCTCCGGGACGCACGACGACGCCGGGCTCATCGCTGCCGTGGGCGTCAGAGAAGTCTCGCTCGATGAAACGTTCACCGGGAACGTCACGGACCTCGGTGCGCCCATGTCGCTCCGTCCCGTAGGAGGTGCGCTCGTGAAAGCTCTTGGTCCCCCCTGCACGGGTATGCTCAATGACGTCCTGCGGCAGATCGCAGAGGAAACGGCTGGGAGCAAGGTAGCGAGTCTGCCCGAAGAGCATCCTCATGCCCGCGTGAGTGATGACGAGCCGCTTGCGCGCCCGAGTGATCGCCACGTAAGCAAGACGTCGCTCTTCTTCCAGCTCGTCGGGTCGGCGGCCATCGACTCCCCGATACGGGAATACCTCTTCTTCCATGCCGGTGAGAAATACCGTATCGAACTCCAGGCCCTTGGCGGCATGCACGGTCATTAGCGCCACGCTCGGAACGTCACGCATCGCGTCAACGGCGCTGACAAGGCTGACGCGCTCCAGATACCCGCTCAGCGTGGCAGACTCACCGGCCTGCTCGGCGTCGTACTCATAGTCGGACAAGGAACCCATCAGCTCCTGGATGTTCTCCAGCCGAGCGTCGCTTTCCGCCGTATCCTGCTCTCTGAGGAAGTCGCGGTAACCGGTGCGCTCAACGACATGCTCCCCGATGGTCCGCGGCGATGCGGAGCCGCGAACGTCCCTGAGCTGTTCGATGAGGTCGCGGAAGCCCTGAAGCCGCCGTCGCGCGGCCCCGCCAACGGAGTTATCGCGCAGCACGGCGTCTATCGCATCGAACGCGCTCGTTCCACGAGCCTCGGCGGTTTCGAGCAGCATCTCCACCGTCTTCGCTCCGATGCCTCGCGCGGGGACGTTGATGACTCGCATCAGGTCGGCGAGACTTCTTGGGTTCTCCACAAGGCGCAGATAAGCAAGAATGTCCCTGACCTCGGCGCGCTCGAAGAACCTCATCCCTCCGATGATTTGATAGGGGACACGCTCCGCACGGAAGGCTTCCTCGAGTACTCGCGATTGCGCATGCACCCGGTAGAATACGGCAACCTGGGTCGGATCAGTGCCCCCCACGATGGTCTCTCGCGCACCCCGCGCCGTAAGTGCGGCCTCCTCACGCTCGTCGAGCACCGCGCATACGCGAACCTTCTCCCCGGCCTCAGCAGCAGTCCAGAGATTCTTTGGAACCCGCTCTTCCGACGGTCCGATGACTCCAAGCGCAGCCCGAACGATGTTACCCGAGGACCGGTAGTTCTGTTCGAGCTTCACGATCTGGGCGTCGGGAAAGTCACGCCTGAAATTGCGAATGATGCGGACATCCGCCCCGCGCCAACGATAGATGGACTGATCGTCGTCGCCGACGACGCAGAGATTCCGCTTCTGCGCGCTGAGCGCCTTGATAAGGCGGTACTGAGTGATGTTGGTATCCTGAAACTCGTCCACCAGGACGTAGTCAAAGAGCCCCTGCAGCTCCGCGCCCGTGCTACTATCTGTGCGTTCGGCTAACCGCATCATCTCGACGATAAGGTCCTCGAAGTCCACCGCATTCGCAGCCCGCAGTGCTCGCTGATACTCTGCGAATAGCTCGAGGAAGGTCTCATCGCGGTAGGGTGACGCGCTGGCATCCGAAGATCCTCGACCCTCACGCTTCTCCGCATGAATGCGCGAGAGCACCGCCTTCGGTGGAAACTGCCGATCATCGAGCTTCATTGCCTTGATGACGCGCGTCATCACCGCCTTCTGATCGCTCTCGTCGTAGATCAGAAAGTCTCGAGTCAGCGCCGCCTCCCCGTGATAGCGTCGAAGCAGACGCGCGCAGACGGAATGGAAGGTTCCAACCCACAGATCGCGGACAATGCTCGGGCCGGCGAGGTCTTCAAGCCGCGCCTTCATCTCACCCGCAGCCCTGTTCGTGAACGTCACCGCGAGAACGCGGTACGGAGGCACAGCGTGCCTCGCAAGGAGGTTCGCGATGCGGTAGGTGATGGTTCTGGTCTTACCGCTGCCGGCCCCCGCAAAGATCAGGAGCGGCCCATCGGCGTGACCGACCGCCTCGAGTTGCGGTTCGTTGAGTTCCATGATTTCGGCGTTCGGCCTACCGCTTGCGATGAGTTCGCTCAAGTTGATCCCCGCCTCGCCACACGACAGGATCTGCCGAGCGTGGGACCGGCAGGACCCGCGCGGAGGGCCATTTCAGCGTTTCGGCCGCGCGAACCCAGAAAATTCCCCCGGGGGCATCCGATCCGCGTCCGCAAACCCCGCATCCCTCGGCGTGGCCGGACCGCGGGTTTGGACGCCAGAACCATCGTCGCCGACCTGGAAGCTCACAGCACCTAGTAGATCATCTCGCAATTTCTTGGGGACCGGACTGCAGGTTGAGGTACCGCACGGGCACGGTGAGCCCCCGAGGGCAGTGCCGCCGTGCGGAGCCATCGGCTCGACGTGCTAATGCCTGAAACCATGAGCTCGCCCAAGAAGGACCCGATTGCGGTGAACGGCTCCGAATCGGTCGAGGCTCCAACGGCTGGCAGCAGAGTCATGAGTGGGCTGCGAGCCGTTTCTCTGCCGGAGGTCGGCATTCTGGTCCCGGACTCGTGCGCGGGCTGCTGCGCTCCAGCCAGCCTCTCACTGCGCGAGCTCCGTGGTCGAGATGGAGCGACAGTGATTGTGCCGTACTGCGCGGTCTGCCACCGTCACGCTACGTCAGCAACGACTCGACTCATGGGGGTGGTGGCCTCGTCGGCGCTCCTTGCATTCACGACAGCGTTGACGCTTCCGTTGCTCTTCGACCGGGCGGGGCGGGCCACTATCCTCGCGCTCTCGGTCGCAGCGGCGTTGGTCCCAACCCTGTTCGCCTTGTGGCGCGGTCGGCACCGGTTCGGCGGAGTTCCCCGACCGTGGCTCGATAGAGCCGCGTGGTGGGGAACCGACGGCAGACTCGTGTGCGTGTGCGTGCCGTGGGCTCAGGCCCTCGCGGCCCGGAACCGATCGTCATCGGAATACTGCCGTGGTCACCGTGGCCGGCGGGTTGCGTGGCTGTTTGTTGGGCCCCTCGTGGCGCTCGTTGCTGCGCCCCTCTCGTTCAATGTATTCAATGCCCGCGTGCGGCTCCTCAATCTGACGGATGCCCCGATCACCGTCGGGGTTGTAGGCGGGCGCATGACCTTGGTGCATCCAAGCAGCACAGAGAGTCCGAGCGCTGGAGCCTGGACGCGGTGGCCGAGTGGCGCGCAGCGAGTGCACGTGCGGTCCGAATCAGGAGCTCTCATCGCTGAAGACCTGGTCTTCGTTCAGCCGGGCCAGGAGCATCTCTACGCACCGCTCGACGGGGACACATGCTTCTGGCTCGAATCAGATGGCTACGGCAAGTCCGGCCCGTCGACGCGACTCATCACTGCCCTCGCGAAGGCAACCAGGTTCTGGGTATTGCCCGAAGTGGATACCTGGTTCGGACCAAACCCATCGAAACCACAGGATGATCGGTCGACGGGAGGACGGCTGAGGGCACTCCGACAGGCGCCTTGTGAGGAGGCCCCAACCCAGGCCCGTGCACCAGAGGTCTCGGGGACAGCCGAGTGATTGGCAGCCGTGAATCCGTGGCTATAGTGTCGCCCTCGTGAACAGCCCATCAGTATCCAGCACCGACACTTCGCCCATGACCGACCCGAATGCAACCGAGCGGCGCGACCAGACCGAACTGACTGGCGAGATGACCGAACCTCAGTCTGCTACCGAAACGTCTTCCCACAACGGTGATGCCCAAGGAGCAGCCTCGTCGGAAAAGAGCGCCGAAACCGAGGCCTCCTCGACGAAAACCAAGGCCCCTTCCTCAGAAGCGGGTGCAACCGGAAACGCCGATGCTGCGACCGCCGCCCCAGAAGGGAGTGCTGATTCCGAGAAGAAGACACCTACTGCCGAGGAAGAGCTCATCCGCGTGCGCGATCAGCTCCTTCGAACTGCGGCGGACTTCGACAACTTCCGCAAACGGTCCCGCAAGGAACTCGCCGACGCCGATAAGCAGGGACGAGGCGACCTACTGCGTGAACTGCTGCCCGTTTTCGACAATCTCGAGAGAGCGGCAGCCCACGCCAGTTCCGCGACCGACGTCCAAACGTTCGCGGAGGGGATATCCCTGGTAATGCGGCAGTTCATCGATACGCTGGCGCGGATCGGAATCGAGCGGATTGCGGCGCAAGGCGTGCCGTTCGATCCCACGGTTCACGAGGCAATCCAACATTTGCCGACAACGGAGCACACCCCTGGCACGGTGGCAGCGGAGCTTCAGGCCGGCTACCGCATGGGGGATCGGCTGATCCGTCCTTCGCTGGTCGTGGTAGCCAAGGCGCCAGAAAACTGAGGCGGTGTCCCGCGGGATTCTGCTGATTGAATCGAGCCTCTGGCTGAAGGTACCATCGGGTTTGACATGGGTAGAGTAGTTGGCATCGACCTCGGCACCACCAACTCATGCGTCAGCGTGGTAGAGGGTCATAGCGCTTTGGGTCGTCCCGACGTCAAAGTGATCCCGAATGCCGAGGGAGCGAGAACGACGCCATCCATCATCGCATTCACACTGGGAGGCGACAGGCTCGTTGGACAGGTCGCCAAACGACAGGCAACGACCAACGCTGCAAACACAGTGTTTGCGGTGAAGCGGATGATGGGTCGCAAGTTCAACGATCCGGACGTCGTCAAGCAGCGAACAGCAGTTCCGTACTCGGTTGTCGAACACGACAATGGTGATGCTTGGGTCTCAGTGGGAGGCAGACAGATGTCGCCTCCAGAGATCGCGAGCATGATCCTCGCGTCTCTGAAGGAAGTAGCGGAAGCGTATCTCGGGGAAGAGGTCACGGAGGCAATCATCACCGTGCCCGCCTACTTTGACGACGCCCAACGACAGGCCACCAAGGACGCGGGAAGGATCGCTGGCCTTGACGTCAAACGGATCATCAACGAACCGACGGCCGCAGCACTCGCTTACGGCCTCGATGCCAGCGGCTCCGAGCGAATAGTCGTCTACGATCTCGGGGGTGGGACCTTCGACATCTCGATTCTGGAGATTGCTGGGGGTGTTTTCAACGTCAAGGCCACGGGCGGGGACACCCATCTTGGGGGAGAGGACTTCGATATCCGGCTCATCGACTTCCTGTCCGAAGAGTTCCAGAAGGCTCATGGCATCGACCTTCGGAAGGACAAGATGAGCCTCCAGCGGCTCCGTGAAGCGTCCGAACGCGCGAAACACGAGCTATCATCATCGCTCCAGACGGAGATCAACATTCCCTTCGTTGCGTCCGGGCCCTCGGGACCACTTCACCTCGAACGGTCGCTCAAGCGGAGTGAGCTCGAGATCATGACTCATGATCTCATCGACCGGACGATCCTTGTATGCAAACGCGTGCTCGATGATGCGAGGGTCAGCACAAGGGATATTCACCAGGTAGTGCTGGTTGGCGGAATGACGCGCATGCCAGCCGTGCAGAAGGCGGTCCGTGAGTTCTTTGGACGCGATCCAAGCAAAGAGGTCAATCCCGATGAAGTGGTAGCGGTTGGGGCCGCGCTTCAGGCCGCCGCCTTGGCAGGCACCATCGACGAAGTGCTGCTACTCGATGTGACGCCCCTGTCGATCGGAGTCGAGACCGGTGGCGGTGTGTACACGAGGCTCATCCCCCGAAACACAACCGTACCCACCGAAAAGTCCGAGATCTTCACGACCAGCATGAACAACCAGCCATTCGTGCCGATCCACGTGCTCCAGGGCGAGCGGGACATGGCGGCCGACAACCGGAGCCTTGCTCGCTTTGAGCTCACCGGAATTCCACCGGCTCCACGGGGCGTGCCACAGATCCAGGTCACCTTCAGAATCGACGCCAATGGGATCCTCTCGGTCGAGGCCAAGGATCTCGGAACCAAGCGTGTCCAGACCGTGAACGTGACCCCAACGTCAGGGCTGAACGAATCAGAAATCGGCCGAATCGTGGCCGAAGGGGAACAGTTCCACGAAAGCGACTGTCTTCGAAAACAGCTGGCCGAGCTCAGGAATCAGGCCGAGACGCTCATCTACACCACGGAGCAGGCGCTTGATGGCTATGCAGACCTGCTCGACGCCGATCGCATGAGTGGGATGCGCGAGGACGTGGAGACTCTGAAGCTACTGCTCGAGAGCGGCGCCGATCTTGCCTCAATCCAGGAGGCTTACGTGAGACTGGAGAACACCACGTTCGAGATCGCCGAAGCGCTCTACGGAGGCCAACCCGAGTAGCGGCGTTCCGGGTCTCAAAGTAGCGACGCTCGTCGGCTCACCGTGTCCTCCCATTGACGCTCGACGAGTTTCACCCGTTCCTCTCGCGGGTATTCCTCTGCGCAACACTCACCTGAGAACGCCATCCCCGCCACATGGCCTCCGCGGGGGTGCCGAAGACTCACCGATGCAGGCAATGATCCGAGCGACGTGCTGTCCCGGTTAGGCCGGTGGCTTCGTAGGAGCCAGACCGACAATCGCCGACAGGTCTACCTTTGCGAGACGGGCAATTCCACTACCCTGCACCCACACGGACACCATAGTCCGACCGTATGGTAGCGTCGTCTCGACGCGCACGATCTTGCCCGAAGTCCCATCCGCTAAAAGGACGCCGCGCCGATCCGCCATGTACTCCTGGATGCGCCGCAGGCTGTTCATGCGGCAAGTATACCTCTGACCGGCCTCTTCTCCAACGAAAGCCCGGCTCCTAGCCACACCAAGGCAGAATTGCCACAGCGATGGAACCTGGAGGACGCGAGCAGCCCGGTGACCGGTCGCTGTGTTCGGTGTCTCAGCGCGTCTCTCCGAGCTCAGTCCCCACCGGCAAGGCGCTTCTCGATGGCTTCGAGGTGTGCGTTTACCTGAGGATCTCGCCGCCGTAAGCTTTCGACACGACGGACCGCGCTCATGACCGTCGTATGATCCCGATTGCCGAACGCGCGCCCCAGCTCGGGGAAGCTGCACTTCAAGCGCTGCCTGCAAAGGTACATCGCCACCTGTCGCGCGAACGCGATGCTCTTATGCCGATCCTTGCTCAGAAGATCGGCACTGGACAAGCGGAAGTGGCCACACACTGCACGCTGAATGTCCTCAACGCTCATCAGGTCTGCGCCTTGGGGCGACACGACAGATAGCTCTGCCCTGGCGAATGCCTCGTCCACGGGGTGACCCGTCAGAGACGATTTGGCTGCCAAGCGAATCAGTGCCCCCTCGAGTTCGCGAACGTTGCTCTGGATACTCTGCGCGAGTAGCACCGCGACGCTGTCTGGAAGCACTATGCCTTCGAGATCCGCCTTCTTCTTGACGATGGCGACCCGCGTTTCGAGCTTGGGAACCTGAATGTCGGCGACCAGCCCGGAGGTGAATCGGCTCACCAAGCGTTCGGGCATCCGCTGCAACTGCTGCGGGTACTTGTCACTGGTCACGACGATGGGCTTGTCCGCGTCTCGCAGCGCGTTGAAGGTGTGAAAGAACTCCTCTTGGGTCTGCTCACGCCCCGCCAAGAACTGTATGTCATCGAGCAGAAGCAGATCACACTCGTTGCGATACCGTGCGCGGAAGCTGTCCATCGCCTGATGTTGGAGAGCCTCGATGAACTCATTGGTGAAGCGCTCCGCCGACACGTAGATGATCTTCGCGTCGGAACGCTGTCCCAGCATCTTGTGGGCAATGGCATGCATCAGATGCGTCTTGCCGAGCCCAGTGCCGCCCGCAATGAAGAGCGGATTGTAACGGGGCCCGGTCCCCCCTGCGGAGGCGAGAGCAGCCGCGTAGGCCAGCTCGTTCGACGGCCCAACAATGAAGTTGTCGAAGGTGTGCTTCGGATTGAGGATGCCCAGGAGGGAATCCCAGATCGGGGTCGGCCGGGGCGGAACCGAACGAGGACCAGGCCGGACCGATCTCGACACAGCCGGACTGCCAGACTCTCTCCCGTTTCTCGCGCTGGCCGGAGCGCGCCCGTCAGGACACGACTCGACTACTGAACATACGGGGGTGGTCAGCTTCGCATCGACACGCCATTCGACTCTCAGCTCCGATGCACTCTCACCTCCCCTCAAGCGTTGGATGTGCTCCAACATGTCGGGGAGAAAGTGCGTCTTGACCCAATCGCGCACGAACTCGTCCCGCGCCGTTAGCTCAAGAACCCCACCCTCAAGCCGGTCGAACTGAACGCCAGAGAACCATTTCTCGAACGTCGCGGGCGAGCGCCCCTTGGTGTGCTCAACCGCCGCCCGCCACAACTCGATGCAATGCGAAGAACTCAACATCATGCCGCTGCTTGCCGCTACTTCGAGACTGCGATGCATGGGGCTCCCCAGCTTGTCCACACCCCTGTGGAAAGAACAGACCAAACCCTTCGTCTCGCGTGACCACGTGCCGGGGAGCCTGTCGGTTCAAAGCCGAATGTGGGTGTGCTCATTGAACGAAATGAAGGGCTCTGTCCAATGCTGTCGACTGGAACCAATACCTAACGGTCGTCCAAACGCCGGCCCATTTCTCCGTCTTTGGGCACTAGACCGACAGTGCCCTCCGAGGAGCTCAGTGGGGTAGCACTGCTTGGGTTTGGAGTTCAATGCTCGATTTTTTGGAGAAACGTGATCCGCAGAAAATCCTGCCGCTGCAGTCGTTCTCGCTTGGTGGAGTGGCGAACCTGCGACACGCTTCATCGCCCGCACCACTCGGGGAGCCTGAGTAACGCATGGAAGCTAAACCACTATTCGCGGCTCTAGAGAATACCCCACAATTCTCGAGCATCAATACTCGAGGTTTTCGAGGTCAAGAGTCGTCGACGAGTTCTGCTATTCCGGAATTCAGCAGCGACGCACCACAATTTCTTGGCCGTCCCCCCCGATGCGGGCTAGCAGCGAGCGAACAAGAGTATCCATGACGCGTGCACCAACACCGTGCGAATACCGTCCCATGCTGAGAGTCTTGCTCGGCTGCACAGTGCTCACTTGGTGCACGAGCGTTGCGTCGGTCGCCCTGGCACAGAGCGCCGTGCCGCCGGAAGTGGGGTACGGGCAGGGAGCGATCGAGACGGCCAGAAGCACTGCGGTTGGTGGCGCCGATCGCGCCCTCACCAACTCGCTGACCGCGCTTTTCGTCAATCCCGCGAACCTTGCTTCGGCTCGGGTCTATCACGTGGGGGCGCTGGTATCGATTTGGCCTGAGGCGAATCGCCAGAGTTATGGCGCGGCCGCCACCGACAGCACGACGCCAGTCTCGGGTGGGCTCGGAGCGACATACAACCGACAGGATCCCGATGGCGTTGACCGTACCTGGACGGATGTACGCTTTGCCTTGGCCTATCCGTTCTCTGAACAGTTCTTCATGGGTGTTGGCGGCCGCTACCTCTGGGTCGAACAGAATGGGCTCGGACCGCTCGGATACAGCCTAGCGTCCGGCGGACTGCCCAAAGGCAAGATCGTTCGAGGCATCGGTCTCGACGCGGGACTCACTCTGAGGCCGATACCGGAGTTGTCCTTCGCGGTTGTCGGAAGCAACATCAACGACCCCGGCAACGGATTCCAGCCAGCGCTGCTTGGTGGCGGTGTTGGCTACGGGGGATCCGCGTTCACCCTTGAGGCAGATGCTGAAGCTGACTTCACGACCTGGAGTCGGACCCGATACAACGGGATGGGCGGCGCAAGTCTGCTGTTGGCGGAAAACTATCCGGTGCGCGCAGGCTACCGTTATGAGCAGGGACCAAGGACGCATGCCATTTCGGCTGGAATCGGGTTCATCAGTCCGACCTTCAGTGTCGAGCTCGGTGCGCGACGTACGGTGAAGGGTGCGGAAGTGACCGTCATCACGTTGGACGTGCGCTACCACGTCGACTCCTCCGGAATGCTGGGCAGCGGGAGCGAGTCGTTCTAGGCACACGACGCCAGAGCGAAGAGCTCAACCGAGCGCGTCGGCGAGCAGACATAGAAGTGCGTCGCTTCCCGACTCGAGCCCAAGCGGCGCCAGGGCCGAATTCTCATTGGGAAATGTTTCGCGCAGCACCTCGCAGCACCGCGGATTCCAGAACCAGTCCTCGTCGTACTGCTCAACGAATTCGGAGCTACGATTGGCAGCAACCAGAAGCCCAGCGAAGTTTTGAGCATCCAACGCGCGCAAGCGCGGCAGCGCACCAGGCGCCCCAACCGGGGGAGCAAAACCCAGCGCGCGGCCCCAGAGCTCCTCGTATTCGGGAAGCAAGCTTCTGCCTCCGGCCGTGGCTCCACTCCTCAGATGCTTGCGAAGCACGGTGCGCAATGCCATCCACCGAGACTCGAGGAGCAAGGACCGCGCAAGGTTCCGGCGCTGATCACGCACTCGCAGCCGCGAAATGCCTTGCCGACGCCGCATGAACTCACCATTGAGCGGCAGGAGCGCAACGAGACAGCCCCGCGTCCGCTCGGCAAGTTGCGTGGGATCGCGCCACGCCATGAAGGGCCTGGCTCGCTCGAGCTGACTCTCAGCCCAGGCTGTCCCCCAGACCCGAAAGGCTCGACAGTAGCTCGACGCTCCCAGCGCAGAAGGCGGCTCGGGCAAGCTCGGGCGGCAGCCTCCAAGCCAGAGGCCCCCGCCAAGTAGGTCCGAGACGCTGCGCCAATTGAGATGACCAGGCCACCCCTCCGCCGCACCGCGGGCAAGCGCGACGTCGAGCCAGCGTGTTTCGTCGAGTCCGAGCTCTCCATACATCCCGTCGGTGTGATCGAGCCATCGCTCCGCAAGCTCGAAGAGCGTCGGAGTCGCACCATCGAGCTCGCGGAGATCCGCCCCCGCGCTGTCGCCCAGCTCACACCGCTCGTTCCACAGCCGCCCGAATTGCGTCGCCACGTCCGAGGAGGCCGCAGCGAAGGCACGAATCCACCAGATGCGGCGAGGCTCGTCGGACAGCGCCTTGGCGCGCAGCTCGACCACCGTGTAGCGCCCGGGGTCGGGCTCTGCCACCGGATGCCGGTCCTCTTGCCACGCTCGTTCCAGGGAGGCGCGGGCGTGCGCCAATCGATCGTGCTCGAGAACGGCAAATGCCCAGCGACGCCGCGCAAGAGCAAAAGGCGTGTCCGGCGCGACCTCGGCGGCTCGGCGCCACAGCTCTTCTGCGTCGGAACGCGCTGCAGCCGCCCCCCAAAGGCCCCTCGCCGCCGTCCGGACTGCCGCGCCGGTGGCCAGACCGCGCGCGCTTGCGCTGGCCGCAATCTCGGAGTCGAGCAAATCGCGATCCCAATTGAAATCCATGAATCTGCGCCGAGACTAGAGCGCCAATCCCACCACTGCCAGCCAAACCCGATGACCCAGCGCCGACTTCCGGTTCTCCAGTCGAACGATGTGTCCGAGCTCCCCACGCCCCGCCTCACCTGGCATTGGGTGCCGGTTGGGGCGTGCGTGATCCTCGTACTCTGGCTCCCGCTAGCCCTGGCGGCGCTCTGGCTGGCCTCACAGTTGAGCCCGCTCCTCACAGCTCCGAACAGTGGCCGGACCGCGTTGCTCGTTGTCGTTTTGCCCGTTCCCATTTCCTACGTCGTTGCCTGTGTCCTCGGCGGGGTCGTCCTGCGACGTGCCAACGAGCGGATTCCCAGGACAGTCGCAGCTCTTGCTGGCAGCGGCGCCGGCAGCCTCGCGTGCGCCATCGCGTTCGCAAGCGGGTCCCTCGAACCATGGCCTTTGACGCTTGTCACCTGGAGTGTGTTGGCGTCCACCGGAGCACTCTTCACGACTCTGGGTCATCGTCGTGGTCCATAGGGGGCCGTTGGACTGCCCCCCCCGTCGCCCCAATCCAGCGGCGCTTTTTTGCGGATTGCGTCCGCGGCGACGAACCCCATGGGCGCTCGAGCGGCGGCGCACTCATGGCCAGTGCCGAGATGGAAACGAGCGCGGCGTGGAAAGGCGCACCCATTCGACATAGCGCACCCATCGGCTCGCCTTCCTCGGCTCTGTCGCTGAGCCGTCCCGACCAGGAGTGCGGGGGCGACTCCTGCTCTGCGCCCGGGAGCTGTACCAGGCCAGGTGACCGGCACCCGTTCCCCCTGCCGCGGAGAACCAAGAACGAGCCCCCTCACCGGGAAAGGCGGTATTGCCTCTTCTGCTCGCGGATCGGCTGAGCGATGAGAAAAGCAGGGAAGTCGTCGACGCGCTTCGATGCTTCCTTACCCATGGTCGCTTCGCTCGCACGCTCGCTCGCGGCGTGGCGGGCGTGCGACGGTCTGCGGCGAGTTCACGGAAACCGTCACCACCTAGCCCGACCGCGTCGACCGAGTCCTCGACGATCCGAGGCCCCAAAGCTACGTTTGGCGTGGAATGAGTCAGTTAGACGACGAACTCGCGCGAGCAGTCGCAGAGCAGGCCCCTCTTGCCCCGGCCGAGCGGGTACACCAAGAGCCGCGTCCAGCGCGCAATCTTGGGCTGCTGCTTGTGCTTCTTGGGTTCGGTACCATCGTGCTGATACTGGTCTATGGTAGTCTGAAGGGTGCAGTGGTCTACTCCAAGGGTGTCGATGAGCTTCTCAGCCAGCGCGCACAATTGGGCGATCGGATCCTCCGCGTCGAGGGGAAGCTAGTTGCTGGCAGCCTGCGCAGGCGAGACTCGCCTTGCGAGTACCGCTTCGAGCTCACCAAGAACGGCGCCACGATTCCCGTCCGCTATTCTCAGTGCATCGTCCCAGACACGTTCCGCGACGTTCCAGGAATGGAGGTCAACGTCACTGCCGAGGGGCAGCTCGCAGCGGCAGGGTACTTCCAAGCAAGGCAGATCATGGCCAAGTGTCCCTCAAAGTACGAAGAACAGGTCCAGAACGGCGTATCCGTGCCATATGATCGCCCCATCCCATCCTTCCAGTCCGAAACCGGCGAAGCTGCCTCCCAACCGTAGGGTATTGGTCATCTGATGTGGGATAGATTCTTGCGCGCCTGTCGGTGCGAACCTGTTGACGCTACTCCAGTGTGGTTCATGCGCCAGGCGGGCCGCTACATGGCGGAGTACCGCAAGTTGCGGGAGAAGTGGTCACTCCTCGAGATTTGTCGGCATCCCGAACTTGCAGTCGAGGTCACGCTGCAACCAGTTCGAGCGTTCTCCGTCGACGCGGCAATCCTGTTTGCAGACATCCTCCTGCCCCTCGAGCCGATGGGAGCTCCGTTCCATTTCGCAGGTGGCGAAGGGCCTGTCATCGAGCATCCGGTGCGATCCGCGGCGGACGTCGATGGCCTGCGCCTCGTCGACGCGGAGGAGTCTCTTCCGCACGTCTTGGAAGCGATTCGCCTTCTGCGCAGAGAGCTCGACGGGCGGACCCCGCTCATTGGGTTTGCGGGCGCCCCCTTCACGCTCGCGAGCTATCTCGTCGAGGGAGGCAAGAGCGGGCACTATGCTAGAACGAAGCTGCTCATGTACTCGGATCCCGTCGTGTGGCACCAGCTCATGGCGAAGCTCGCTGAGGTGGTGCGGCGCTTTCTTCGCGCACAGGTGAGCGCGGGAGCACAAGCCGTTCAGCTATTCGATTCATGGATCGGCGCCCTCTCACCGTCGGACTATCGGCAATTCGTACAGCCCCATGTCCGGCACATTCTGTCGGACTTGATGACCACAGGCGTTCCGGTAATCCATTTTGGCACGGGGACCGCTTCGCTGTTGGAGCTTCAACGCGACGCTGGCGGGACTGTGCTCGGCATCGATTGGCGAACCCCGCTTGGGCCGGCGAGAGCGCGCTTGGGCAACATGGCGGTGCAGGGAAACCTCGATCCCATACTACTCATGGCGCCCGCGGCGCTGCTCAAGGAGCGAATCGCCACAGTACTGGAGGATGCAGGACCACTTCCCGGCCACATCTTCAACCTAGGCCACGGCATACTCCCAGAAACGAACCCCAATCAGGTCGCCCTCACAGCCGACTGGGTTCACGAGTTGTCGCCAACCATCAACTCGGCCACTCCTCGCCCACATGAGCGCCACGAGACCCCGTCCCCGCGCAACCGAGGAGGCGAAGACCAATGACTTCGAGTGCGGCGCCGCATGTCGTGGTGGTCGGCGGGGGCATCGCCGGCCTCGCAACGGCCTACGCCCTTCATCGGCACAATGCTCGAGTCACGCTGCTTGAGAGCAAGGACCGCGTTGGCGGAAACATCCGGACGGATCGGATCGATGGCTTCCTCCTCGACGCGGGACCAGACGCCTTTCTTCGAACAAAACCCGAAGGAACGACGCTATGCAAGGAGCTGGGTCTCGAGGACCAGCTCATCACTCCGCGCGCACGCAACGTCTACGTTGCACACCGAGGCAGGCTCGAGCTCATGCCTGCGGGAATGGCCCTCGCCGTGCCGACGCGGCTAGGCCCACTCGTCAAGACCCCCCTGCTGTCATGGCGAGGAAAGCTCAGGGCATTGGGGGAAGTACTGGTTGCGACGCGAGAATCCACCGAGGATGAGTCGATAGGTCACTTTTTTCGTCGGAGATTCGGCGGAGAAACGACGGAACGCCTCGCCGGGCCACTGCTCGGGGGCATCTACGCTGGAGAGGTCGACGACCTGAGCCTACAGGCCACGTTTCCCCAGCTTCTGGAGCTCGAACGTGCTCACGGAAGCCTCATTAGTGGGCTGTTCGCGGCACAGCAGCAGCGAAATGGAGCAGCGCCCCAAACGCGCTCGAAGACTCGAGTGCTCATCGAGGTCTTTCGGTGGCTTCGTCGTAAGGCCGTCGAAGCCCCCAGCCCCTTCTACTCGCTGCGCGGCGGGATGCAGCAACTCACCGATGCCATCGCCCAGACGCTGCCTCCGGGAACCATTCGGACCTCCTCGACCGCCCGTGCCGTCATGCCAAACCCTGAAATGGCATCGGGTTGGGTCGTCCGACTGAGCTCTGGCGAGACGCTCGCCGCCGATCGAGTCGCCCTGTGCGTGCCCGCTTATACTGCGGCGCAGCTCCTAGCCCGGAATGTCGCTTCGGAGCTCCTTCGGCAGATCCCCTACGTCTCGACCGCCACGGTCTTCCTCGGGTTCACCCGAGACGCGGTCGAACACCCGTTGGACGGGGTAGGTTTCATCATCCCCAAGGGTGAGAGCTCCCTCATGGCGGCAACGTGGGTCAGCAGCAAGTGGGAGGGCCGGGCGCCGGACGGCCACGTCCTGATGCGAGCCTTTGTCGGAGGCAGTAGGGATAGCGCCCGGGTCGGTGAATCCACTGACGACCGGCTCATCTCTCTGACCCTGGAAGAGCTCACGCGTGTGATGGGACCACTGGGAACGCCCGTCCTCGCCAGAGTCTATCGATACAGCAACGCCAACCCCCAACCCCTGGTGGGCCACGCTGAACGGCTCCAGGCGCTCAGGAGGGAGCTGTCCCTGCTGCCGGGCCTGGAGCTCGTGGGAGCAGGCTACGGGGGGGTAGGCATTCCCGACTGTGTCAAGCAGGGGCGAGAGGCTGCCGAAAAATTGCTGGACGGCTGTTGACGACGCCCACCGTTTGCTAAGCTGCGCCCATCCGTGGCTCGCATCCTGTATTCGCCGCAAGTTTCGCCTGGCCGCCGTTTCGGCGACCGCGGAGCGGACCACTGCGGTTATTGCGGGACCCGGTCGGCGACAAGGAGTCGTCCATCGGTTCGGCAGGTCTGCCTGTCGCACCATTCCTCTGGCATCGTCTAAAGGCAGGACAAGGGACTTTGAATCCCTGAATCTAGGTTCGAATCCTGGTGCCAGAACCGCAACCTCACGCTCGGCCGCGAACCAGTATGAGGAAGTGAGGCCGAACTCGAAGGGAGCACGACAAACCGGGAACTCAGGACGTGAGGCCGATGTCGTAGATGCCGCGTCCGACGATCGCAATTCCCGGGCACGTCGGTGTCACGCTATCTTGAGGCTCGAGCTCTTCCACACGTGCCGTACTCCCCTGACAACGAGGACCAGTTCATCAGGCGCCTGCAGGCCCGGGATGAGCGAGCGTTCAACGAGCTGGTGGAGGTGTTCGGCTCACGCGTCTACGGGCTACTCTATCGCATGCTGGGCCGCCATGACGAGGCCGAGGACATTGCCCAAGAGGTGTTCGTCCAGGTCTTCAAGAAGGTTCACCAGTTTCGAGGTGACTCGAAGCTCAGCACATGGCTGTTTCGCATCGCGGTAAACCTCAGCAAGAATCGGGCAATCTACCTCGCGCGGCGTCACGACAAAGCTCGCACCGAGCTTGAGCCGGTCGCAGAGCGGGCGGCCCTCTCGGAAGCGAAGGGAGTCACTCAAGGTGAGCTGGAACGGCCCGACCAACTGGCTGAAGGATACCAGGTCGAGCGTATTGTCCAGCAGTGTCTGAGCGAGCTCGAGCCCGACTTCCGTGAGGCGCTGATCCTCAGGGACGTGGAGAGCCTGAGCTACGAAGAAATCTGCGAAGTCACCGGGCTTCCGGAAGGCACGGTCAAGAGTAGAATTCACCGCGCGCGCGCGATCTTGAAGGCCAAGGTCGAACGTGCGCTGGGCGACAAGATCCCATGACCCGATCACCCCCACCCATTGATGAGCCTTCCGAGGGAGAACCCGTGCGAAGCCCGCGCGACTCCGAAACCGACGCGATCTGCGCACCTCTCTCGTCGAACGGAGAGCGTGATCTCTCGACGATCCTTCGCCAGACCATGGCGCGTCCGCCCGACGTCGTGGACGTACTCCCCGGTGTTCAGCAGAAACTGCGAGAGCGCAGCGGCGGCAAGTTCTACCGCGATCGATGGAGCACTGACCGTTATCCGCCGATCCCGACGTATCTGGTCACGAGCGCAGTGATGCTGGTGGTCGTTGCAGTGGCCTACGTGATCCTGCGGCCTCTTTCTGGAGAAGCAACTACGGCCCCCACCCCGGCTCCTATTCGGATAGTCCCGCCTGCACCGACTCGATGATGCGAGAACACGATGAGCCCGCGGCGCAGCCTCGCAGAGCTCACCCATGAAAGCCTCTCGGCGCATCGCTGGCCTGACCCCTTCAAGGGTGTGGAGCTTGACGTCTACTCAATCCACCGTGCGATGACGCAGGTGATGTTGTCGGGTCCGCCCGACTGATTGGCGGCCGCAATCAGCTGGCTCACAGCGCTCGGCAGGTCGCGGTTCGCAAGCACCACCTTGAGGATCTCCTCGTCGCTCACGGGCCCGCATAGCCCGTCCGTGCATAGCAGCATCATGTCGCCCACGCGGGGCTCTTCGAGCCGCGTGTCCACCTTGACGGTGTCCTTCATGCCCAACGCCCGAACGATCACGTTCTTGTGTGGGAAGTTGCGCTCCTCCTCCTCCGTGAGGCGCTTCATCTTCTTGTAGTCGTTGAGCAGCGAGTGGTCCTCGGTGAGCTGCTCGATCGCGCTGCCCCGAATCCGATAGACCCGGCTGTCACCAACGTGGGCCACATAGACGCCATCCTCGACCGCAAACAAGGAGACCAGCGTCGTCCCCATGCCTCGTTGCTTGGGGTTTCTTTGCGCCGCCTCGTAGATCCGAAGATTGCAGAGCTTGATGCCGGTGATCAGACGGTTCTCTTCGTAGCCCCGACTCCGATCCATCTTGTACGGCCACGTTCGCTCGGGATCGGATCCCGTAGCGTCGAAGAACTCACGAAGAGATTCCACCGCCATACGCGAAGCGATCTCTCCGGAGGCGTGTCCGCCCATGCCGTCAGCCACAACATAGAGACCGAACTCCGGCATGATCGCGAAGTTGTCCTCGTTGTGGGTTCGCTTTCGGCCAACGTCAGTCTGGCCTGCTACTTCGATGCGGAGGGGATTAGTCGCCACGCTTTCGCTCAGTGAGCTCGCCGAAACGAGGGAAACTTCAGCGGATCCTTTCCGCAACCCGGGCAGCCTGTCAATCGCTGCGAACACTCACCAGCAGAAAACATCACACTTCGGGAAATTTCGCTGTCCATCATGCCTCCCTCGGCCCCTCGAGCTGGCTGGCTAGCCGCCTTTCACGATCGTTCGAACCCCCGATCCCCCTGCAACAATGAGGAGGTCGACGGCCCCACAGAAGAGACCAGTCTCGACAACGCCCGGGATGCCTCTGAGCGCCAGGTCGACCGAAGCCGGGTCAGCCATGGGACCGACTCGGAGATCACAGATCAGGTTGCCCGCGTCCGTTCGACACAAGAACCCATCTCGAGTCCGCAGGGCTGGCTCACCAAACCGCTCCAAGGCGCACACCGTCGTGTGACACGCGAATTCCAGTATCTCGATGGGGACGGGCCACCTTTCCCCAAGCCTCGTGCTGAGCTTGCTTTCGTCCACAACGGTGACGCGACGCTCGGACACGAAGTTGACGATTTTCTCCCGCGTATGAGCGCCGCCGCCCCCTTTGATCAGGTCCAGGTCAGCGCTCACTTCGTCTGCGCCGTCGACGCAGAGATCGATGTGCCACGGGCCCGAATCTGGAAGCAGGGGAATTCCTAGCGCAGTCGCCTGGGCCCGGCTCGCGTTGCTCGTCGGGACGCCGGTCAGGTCCATTCCAGCTCGGACAGCCTCCCCCACCGCTTCAATGAAGTACCGAGCAGTCGACCCCGTGCCAAGTCCGATGATTCCGCGCTGCGGCAACAGTCTGGCGGCCTCGCGAGCTGCTTGGCGTTTCGCTTCTTCTTCCAACATCAAACCATCCTAGAACGCGTTGGTGCAGGGGGGCTCGAAAGCCATCGCCCCACACCGTTGGTGCATGTCAGTGGCCTGACGAGCCGCCCTCGCAAGTCAGTACTAGTAACGCAGACAGAAGCGCGTAGAGCGGCCCCTTGTTACCAGCCGCCGAATGGCAACGCCAGGTGTTCGACGGAGGCTACCGATCACCAGTGACCAACGCGGAAACCGGGAACCTGCCGTCCGACCCGCACAACTGCGGAACCCGACACTCCAGGAGCGGGCGCAATGCCAAAACCTGCATCGCCCCAGAGATCGCGCGGCAGGAAGCAAAGAGCAGACGAGATCGAGCCTTGTCAGTTCGACTTGAATGAAGTGTCGTGACTGAGCCGACTGGCCCACCGCGTCCATGCCTCCGGCGGAACACCTGGCCCCATGGATAGAGCATTCGGTGGGCGCACGTCCCACAAACCCCAGCATGAATCGCTGCCACTGAAGCCAGAACGCGTCCTCACTGCCTGGTGGAGGAAGCTGTTGAAACGCTCTGGGACGAGTAGCCGCCTTCCGTGAGAAAGAGATAGAAGAAGTCTCGCAGGGAGCGATCACGCAGATACTCGCCCTCCCGGAACTCGAACCCCTCAGCAAGAGCAACGGCCTGCATCGGAGCGCCCAGCTCTGGAGAGCGAAACAGCACGAACTTGGGGTAGGACCAATTCACATCGAGCTGAGCGACCGTAACAGCCCCTGCGTGCAGCATTCCCTCTGCGATTGCGCGCGCCGAGGTGTGGTTGCTGATGCCCACGAACAGAACCTTGCCGGTGGAATCGAGGCCGATGGCCGAGCGACGAATCACCGTATCACCGTCCAACGTTGCGCCCCAGTGCTTCTCGGCCCCGCTGGCCAGCACGCGATGGAGTCTGCGATCCTCCACCATGCAGTTCGGGGTCTGACGGAACCAGACCATGTCCCGGACGCTGTCCTTCAAATGCGAGAAGTCCGCCACTCTTAGGGTTCCGTCCCGAAACATGGCAATCGTGCAGGCCCGATCACGGGCCGTCACGACGGTCTTGCCGTCCAGCATCATGCCGTAGTGGCCGTGCTCCGTCATGAACCCCCCATTGAAGGCGGCGAGTGCCCGCGCCTGATCCTTGTCGGGAATGCGCCCGGACCGCTCCAACACGGGCTCGGGTTTCACGTTCGTGGCTGGCTCGCGAGTGCCTAGTCGGGGCTTCACCACGACGCGACGCAGGTCGATCGCCACCACGAAAAGCTCCGCCCAAGAACGGTTCTTGTCGGGATGGAGCAGTGTTTTGTAGAGCGGGGGGTCGATCCCCGGCCATCGCGGATCCTCCATCGCCACCCACTCGCCATCGCCCGGCGCGGACCAAGACGCGTGCACGGGGCCCACCCGCGCCGGTCGGAATGGGGATAGAACCGGACGCGACGTCTGCGAGCCAGCCGAGTAACCCTGCCCACTCGCCGAGGGCGCAACTGCAGCCACTTCCCAGCGAGCCTTCGGCTTTTCTCCGCCGCGCGTCGCTCGGTTGTATCGGTCCTCTAGCCCGTAAACGAAGTCCTCCAGCCGCGCGACGTTGTCCACCCCAATGACCGCGCGCAGACTGTTGGCCACGAGTGGTCCCGCCCATTCATAGCGGTGCACGACGTGCCACAAGCAGAGAAGGCCCAGCGTTGACACCCCCACCCCCCATCCGAGCAACCGTAACCATCGCCGCGGAGGCCGTTCACGTGCTGTCTTGTGTCTTGGCAGAACTCGCATCTGGCACCATCCGCCGCGTAGTGCGTCGCCTCGAATACTGAGAGGGATTGCGCCCCCGGACACACGAATGCGGCCGGCGCGACGGCAACCTGGCGGGTCGCGAAGATACGGCGCCACGCGGACTTTTCACGTCCGATCGCGCTGGTGCGCGCAGAAAACCCCTGGGACGTGACCCGAGCCAGGCACACTTACGGCCAAAGGGCCGCTTTTCGCATCTCGAGCACTACTTGCCGATACTGGTGTACACCACACCTGTCATGCCATCCCGAGCAGCCGCGCTCGCGCTCGTCGCCGTTGCATCGTTGGGGGCGGCACAAGCTTTGGCCAATGGTTCGGATTCGGGTGGCGACATCGGGGCCGTCGACCTGCGCCACACGGCAATCCCGGACGAAGTGCTCGGCCGTCCCCTGGTCGCGGTCAGCATCGTCAACCCCGCAGGCCGCTGGGTACAGCGCGAGTCGCTCTCCCGGGTTCGATTGGGCGAGTCGCTGAGCCCGGAGCTTGCGCGACGAGCCATGAGCGAGCTCCTGGCTACGGGTCGGTACGCCGAAGCGAACGTGATGGCGGTAATGCGCCTGGATGGCGTCGAGCTGCGGCTCGTGGTCACACCGCGGCGCGTCGCGAAGGAGGTCCGTGTTCAAGGCAGCAGCTTCGAAACCAGCGAAGTGCTGCGGGCCGCAGGACTTGACGCTGGCGACGAACTCACCCCAGCAACTCTCGACCACGCCAGGGAATCACTGCAGCGGTGGCTCGGGGATCGCGGCCTACCGTTCGCCAAGGTGACGGTACGCACGGTAGACACCGACGATCCCATCTTCGTCGTGGTCAGACTGGCGGTCGAGGAAGGGCCGCCCCGCACCATCCGAGCTCGTCGATTCGAGCTGAGTCCCTTTCCCGGGCATCCGGGGCTAGCCCCCCTGCTCCGCTCGTATCGGGTGCCCGCTGGCGCGGTAGCAGACGAGGTTCCACTCGCTGAGGCAGACACCAATCTTGCCGAGCGACTCCGAAGCGCCGGGTGGGTCGAAGCAACGGTTCACCACGACATCAGGGGCTCTTCCAGACCAGAATTGGTCGTGGTGGTGGACGCCGGCCCCCGCTATGTGGCTCGCTTCGAGGGCGCTCGCCGTTTCGACTCGAACACCCTCCACTCGGCCCTTGAGCTTGACGCGAAGAAAGAACATTCCCCTTCCCTCCTGCTGGACCGGCTGCGGGACTTCTACCGGAAGCATGGGATGCTCGACGCTCGCATTGGACTCTGGGAGGGCGCCAGCGTCGACGGTACGACGAAAACCCTGCTCTTCACCATACGCGAAGGAGAGCCCGTGCGGGTCGTCCGGCGAGTCTACCCGTGCCTTACTGGGCCTCGTGACCCGAGGCAAGTGGACGCGGAGATCGAGAGTTTCTTGGAGGAGGAGCTCCCAGGGCCTTCGTTCTTCGGGGCAGCGGATGCGGGCAACGTCGATTCATCTCTCGCGCCCGCCGGGGGCCAGCGCGCGCACCCCTTCGTGCCCTCCCCCTATCAGACCTACGTCCCAGAGGTCTACGAGCGAGCATCTGCACATCTGCAGGATCTCTACCGTTCTGAGGGGTGGCTCTCGGCCACTGTCGATCCGCCCGTCCTGCTCCGACGCAGGTGCCGTCCGGGATCCCGACCGGGGCGGTGTGACCCAATCGGACAGACTCCGGAGCCAGGCTTCCCGTGCTCTTATGACCGGCATGGTATCCCCGTGCCGCTGGATGAGACAGCCCCAGCATCCACTTGCGACCCCAAGGCATCGGTGGGGGCACGATGCGAGACCGAAGCTCTTCTTTCGATCCCCATTCGTCTGGGGCCCAGAACCTCTCTCTATGACGTCGATTTCTCAGGCAATGAGGGCGTGATCGACGCGGAGCTACTCGAAGCTTCAGAGCTCGAGCTGGGTGCCCCCGTTTCCCTCGCCGCACTCGAGACCGCGCGCCAGCAAATCGTAGCGCTCTACGAGGAGGAAGGCTTCGCGTTCGCAACCGTCGAGCATGCTCTGGAGTTCTCGCAGGATCACTCACGCGGTCGCGTCAGATTCGATATCCGAGAACGTGAACGAGTCACGGTTTCGAAGATCATCATCCAGGGCGCTCGACGGACGAACGAAAGCCTGATCCGAGGTCGCATTGCCCTCGTGGAGGGAGGAGTCTACCGACGGAGCGCGGTTCGCGCGACCGAGGAGCGTCTCGCCACACTGGGGGTGTTCTCCTCGATCACGGTCGCGATGGAAGACCCGCACGTCCCCGCGCGAGAGAAAGTGGTCCTCGTCCGGGTCGACGAACGCGCGCCGCAGTACCTGGATGTCCGCCCGGGGTTCAGCACAGGCGAGGGGATGCGCGTGGCGTTCGAGTACGGCCACAGGAACCTCGCCGCCGAAGCCATTGCCCTCACACTCCGCGTGCAGCTTGGCTACCTGCCAAGCGCCCTGATCATGGAAGGCGATGTGCGACGGAAGTACAACGAGCTACGAGATGTCGAACGGTTGGAGCGCCGCAACAGTGCCCGACTCGAGCTCCCGGAGATTGGGCTTGGCCCCCTATTTCCGTTCAGTGTCGAAGGCGTGGATGTTCGTGACAATGCTCGCGATTTTGGGCTCACCAAGGATGCCGCGGTGGTCACCCTGAGCTATCGCCCGAGCCGCAGATTCTCCATTCAACTGGGCGCCTCGCTCGAACTCAACACGGCGACCATCTTTGGCACGGATGCTTCCACAGAACGCGCCATCGCGGCCTACGTGGCTGCCCACCCAAGTAGCCGCAACTCGTTCCGTGTCCCGGAAGGAACCAGCGCGGCACTCGCACAGCGCATCGGCTTCGCGTGGGATCGGCGCGACAACCCGCTCGACGCCACATCTGGCACCTTCGTCTCTACCAGCATCGAGCACGTTCGAGCCAGACCGGTTTCGGATTCGGAGGAAGGACTGGACAGCTCGACCGCGCTCTCCGATCCATTCGCCCTGACAACGAGTGAGTTTCTGCGATTCACCCAGCGGCTCGCACTCTACATTCCGATTGGCAAGAAGGGGACCGCCCTGGCCACGAGCTTCAGCTGGGGACGGAACTACCAGCTCCCCGTGAAGGGATCGCGAACATATCCTGATCGCCTGTTCTTTCTGGGTGGGGCCTCGTCGCTTCGCGGTTTCCTCCAAGACTCGTTGGTGCCGGAGGACTTGGCTCAACAGCTCCTGGCTCCGAATTCCGATTTGACGCTGAACCAAGTCGTGATTCGCGGCGGAGACTTCTTCGTCAACCCCCGCGCCGAGCTCCGGATCCCGCTCGGAGAGATCGTGCAGACGGCGCTCTTCGCCGATGCTGGAAACCTCTGGGGGAACTTGGACAACCAGAACTTCCTTCGCCTTCGTTACGCGATCGGGTCGGGACTCCGAGTCGCCACCCCGGTCGGCCCACTCGCGTTCGACTACGGCTTCAATGTCGAACGGGTGCTCGACAGGATGTTTCCCAATCGAAGCAACCAGCGCACGTGGGAATCCCTGGGAGCCTTTCACTTCAGTATCGGGCTCTTCTGAAGCCCGCTCCGCCATGCTGTCTCGCCTTCTCTTTCCCTCCTGTCCCACGCCTTCGGCCCACACCCCCGTTGCGTCCACAAGGTTGATGCTCGACGGTGAGAAGCTGCCATCGCGGGTGACCTTCCCCGAACGATGACCCCATCCGCTATGACTGAGCCTCTATCGGAGCCGGTGCGCATTGGGGCGCACGTCGTCCGGAATCTGCCCAGATATCTCTTCGGCAGCCTACTTCTCGGGTCGTACCAGTTCCTTCAGTGGTGGTTCGACACCCGGCTGACACTCGCTATCGACGCCGCGGTTGCCGGAGCGCGTGAAACCACCATGGCCTACGGCGCATGGCTTGCCGCTGTCGCGGTGCTCGCGTTCGGCATACGGGTGGTCTCTCGCCTGGTGATGTTCAACGCTGGCCGAATCGCGGAATACCAGCTGCGCCGCACCCTCCTTGCTCGGCTCCAGCGGCTCGGCCCCGTCTTCTTCAGCAAGATGAGTGCTGGTGAGATCATGAGTCGTGCGACCAACGACCTGACCCAGATCCGCCTGCTGCTCGGGTTCTGCGCGCTGAATCTGGTGAACACGGCATTCGGCCTGGTGAGCGCACTCTCGGTTACGCTCGGCATCTCCGTCAAGCTCACGATGGCGTCGCTCTGCACAATCCCGTTGCTGGTTTTGGCGACCCTTCGCTTCGCGCGGCAGTCCTACGTTCGCAATCGCGAGGCCCAGGCGGCGCTCGGCCGCATGAGCGAATCCGTGCGGTCGAGCCTAGTGGGGATCCGCGTCGTAAAAACGCACTCGATGGAGGGGGCCGAGCAGATGCGCTTCGCCGACATCGATCAGGCCTATCTGCAGAAAAGCCTATCGCTCGCTCGTCTCCGAGGCTCGATGGGCCCCGCCATGCAAGCCATCACGTCGGTGAGTCTAGTCGTGGTGGTCTGGTACGGCGGGCACTTGATGCTTCGAGGTGAGCTGACCCCTGGCGGCCTCTTGGCATTTCTCCGGGCACTCACTCGGTTGACTTGGCCCTTGATTGCGCTGGGTTTCCTCGTCGGCATCGTACAGCGAGGTCGAGCATCCTACGCACGGCTGACTGAGCTCTACGACGCCGAGCCCGAGCTCCAGGACGGCCCCGCGCGTCCGCCGTCGAACCCTCTGGGGCGAATCGACGTCCGAGCACTGTCCTACGCCTACGGCACCGACAGAGTGCTCGACGGCGTGAGCTTCTCGCTGGCTCCTGGCCAAACCCTCGCCGTCGTGGGTCGGACGGGAAGCGGCAAGTCCACGCTGGCCGCACTGCTGGCGCGCATCCTTCCGGCTCCTGCCGGCACGATCTTCTTCGATGGAACTGACGTTTGTCAGCTACCCCTCTCCCATGTCAGGACCATGATCGGTTATGCGAGGCAATCCGCCTTTCTGTTCTCGACGACGGCAGCGCGGAATGTGGGACTATGTTTCGACGACGTCGAAACCGCCGAGACCAGAGCTGCCATCAAGCGTGCGGCGACGGCGGCTCAGGTCTTGGCGGAGCTCGATGATCTGCCGGATGGTCTCGAAACGGTCGTGGGAGAGCGCGGGGTCCAGCTCTCCGGTGGCCAGAAGCAACGGGTAGCACTTGCCCGAGCGTTCGCATATGAGCCTCGCATTCTGCTCCTAGACGATCCGCTCAGCGCTGTCGACGCGCGAGCCGAGAAAGCGATCCTCGACGTCCTTGACGAGCAGAAGGCGCAGCGCTCGGTGATCCTCATCACACACCGCGTCGCGGCCGCAGCGCGATGCGATCACATCATCGTGCTGGATGATGGGCGCATCGTCGAAGCTGGGACCCACGCCGAACTCCTGGCAAGGGGAGGCATCTACCGGAGGTTCGCGGACGAACAACGTAGGACGACCGAAGTCGAACAGCTTTCATCAGCCTCGATGGCGCCACTGGGAGGCGACTCATGAAGACGGGAGGGGAAACCTCACCGACTGGCGCCCCGGAATCCGCGACACAATCCAGAACGCCCGATTCGAACACTGCGGCGACTCTCAGGGCATTCCGTGACGAGACCGAGTTCAGACAAACGCACGATACTGCGCTACTGCGCCGCCTCTGGCCCTTCTTCGGCCCGTTTCGGCCACTCTTGGTGCTCGCGCTCTGCACCACCCTGCTCACTGCTGGAGTCTCGCTAGGTCGTCCACTCGTCATGCGCTTCGCGATCGACGAAGGTGTCTTGGCAGGAAGCCCAACCAGGCTTCTTCAAGGGGGACTCCTATTGGCGGCGGCGGTGGCGTGCGAGCAGGTTCTTGCTTTCGTCCAAGTCTACGCGATCCAGGTCGTGGGCGCGCGTTCGATGTCATCGCTCAGGCGACACCTTGTCCAACATATTCTTCGGCTGCCGCTCGGCTACTTCGACCGACAACCGGTTGGCAGGCTTGTGACCCGCGTCACAAACGATGTCGACTCGATGCTGGAGCTCTTCTCCTCGGGCGCGATCAACGCTCTAGGCGATCTGGTCAAGCTGACCGGCATCGTAGTGCTGATGGTGATGCTGGACCCAAGACTGTCGCTCATCGCGTTTGCCGGACTCCCCCCCGTACTGCTCCTCGTTGCCATCATCCGACCTCGAGCTCGCGAGGCTTTTCGCCAGATTCGTGCGAAGACGGCGCGCCTCAACGCCAGCCTGGGGGAGCAAGTTTCGGGAATCGAGATCATCCAGTCCTATCGACATGAGGCGCAGGCACAGCGGGAGTTCGACGAAATCAACGCTGGATATCGAAACGCGAACTTGAAAGCAATCAAGTACGAAGCCATGCAGGACGCCGCAATCGATGCGGTCGCCTCGTGGTGCTTGGCCCTCGTGATCGTGGCGGTGGGGTACGATCCGGTGAGCTTTGGCACAATGGTTGCGTTCAACGCTTACATCCTGCAGTTCTTCGAGCCCATCAGTGCGCTCGGGCAGCGCTACACGCTGCTGCAAAGCGCAATGTCTGGTGCCGAGCGCGTCGCGACACTGCTGGATGTCAAGCTGGAGGACGCCCCGAAACAGGACGCAAGTGAGCCTGGTCCTGAAGACGCCGTCATCTCGTTCGAGCGGGTGACCTTCGGCTACCAGCCCCAAGCGGCAACGCTGCACGAGGTGAGCTTCGAAGTGCGTCGGGGAGAACGAATCGCAATCGTGGGACCAACCGGCGCCGGAAAGACCACGATTGCGTCGTTGCTGATGCGCCTGTACGAGATCGATCAGGGAGCCATTCGCCTGTTCGGAAGCGACATCCGCGGCTGGTCTCGCGAGGAGCTCCGCCGGAACTTTGCTGTCGTGCCGCAGGATCTCTATCTGTTTGCTGGAACAGTCGCGAGCAACATCGCCGCCGGCGCTGAGCCCGATCCAGCTCGGATCGAAGCGGTGCTCGACAGGTTGGGCGTTCTCGATATCTTCAGCTCCAGAGCGGGAGGTGTATTCGCCGAGGTCCTGGAACAGGGGACCAACTTCTCGGTCGGTGAGCAACAGCTCATTGCTTTTGCTCGCGCGCTGTACCGAGACGCGCCGGTGCTCATACTGGACGAAGCGACCGCGAGCGTCGACAGTAGTACGGAGGCGCGAATACAGTCCGCTATGGATGAGTTGCTCCGCGGCCGCACGGCGCTCATCATTGCACACCGGCTCAGCACCATTCGGGCAGCAGATCGCGTCCTCGTCTTCCACCGCGGTCGCCTCGTAGAACAGGGAACCCACGAGGAACTGGTCGACGCTCCAAGCATGTACGCGAAGCTCTATCGCCTGCAGTTCGGCGCCTAGCACCAACCAGCACAGGCGAGAGCGTGAGCGCGGAACCGAACCCGCATCAGTCCGAGTCCCGCCTCAGTCCTCCGCAGAACCGGCTTCGATGCGAACCAGGAGGTAGAACTCGGAGCACGTCGCGTTTCGCACCACCAGCTCGTCGGCGGTGATGCTTTCGAACACTGCTTCGTTGCCAGCCGCGTGGGCGAATTCCCCGGAGTCCTCTGACTCGGCCGGGTTCGGCTGGAGCGCCACGTAAGCGACTGGAGTGTAGTCCTCGGTCCCGAGATTGTGACGCAACCGGAACTGGCGCTCTGACGGGAAGTGAAGCCAGACTCCGTCGAAGGACGTCGTGGAGTAGACGCGCCGCCCGTCAATCTCTTCGAGGCTGCCCTCCGTGTAGAGCACGGGGTCGCCCCCCTTCTCACCGCAGCTCGTCTCACAGCCACTCGACGTGATGCCGAAAGCAGGAACAAGCCAGAGCGCGACAGCCAGCACTCGAATCGAAAGCCCGCGACGTCTTTGGGGGTTCGCTCGCGTCGTCAGCGGATACATGCGAAGAGGGGTATCACGCCCAAGTCGCACCCGCGAGCGGAATGGTCAAGGCGGCCCCCAAGCAGACGCAAACACGCTACTTCGTACCACGAGTCAGTCGAGCCATCCCATGACAACACATCGCTCAGCGAAGACGTCCATGACGTCTTCCGCGCGCGCCACCTCGCGAGCTCGAAACGGCCTTCCCAGCTGTGCCAGCTCCAGAATGGCGATGAGCTGCCCATGGACGTGCAGTGGTACCAACGCCACGCCGTGGGTGGGCTGCAGCTCAAGACCGAACCTGCAGGCCAGCGTTCGCCCGACGGGCCCGCCGTCGACATCCGCCATCACGACGCAGCCCCGTTGGGCAGCACGGAATCCTGGGTCCTCACGATCGATGGTGAGCGCCAGCAGCATCTCGGCCGGCACTCCATGAACTCCCACGACCGTGGCCATCCGCTCATCCTGCGCCACCTGATAGACCAAGCCGCGCTGCGCTGAGGCCGCAGCAACGGCGGTTGATAGGAGCAGAAGCAGAGCGCTCTTCAGATCCGGTGCGGTTGCCAGCACGCCAACGGGATCGACTGCCGCCGGCCTCGGAGTAAACCGAGACACCATGCCGGAGCCACCTGAGCCCCCAACAGATCGGGTGGGACGCGGAGTTGGTGTCAGCTCGGGCGCTGGCGCGCGATCACTCGCTCTCGCAAGTCGCCAAACCAGAGCCTCGCGCTCTGCACTGCCCAGCTGCTCAACCTCGCTCAGAACCTGCCACGCAAGCCAGTCCTCGTGCCGAACGAGACAACCATGACCAAGCCGACCGCCCCGAACCAAACCCAGCAGCTGCTGGAATGAGACCGGCCCAATCGCGACAACACCGTCCGTCGCATACCACACACCGGACGAGGGCTCGGAAGAGCCCGTGCCCGAAGGGCGAGGCTCAGAGACTCCATCGTACCCTTCGGGTGTCCTCGATCTACTTACACCATACCACACGGTGACCCAATTGTTCCCGATTGATGACCCATGTCAAGTCTTTGAAAGTAGACCCCTTCTGCTCCCGCTGGTGCCCTCTTGGATTGACGAAAACTTGACAGGCCCACCGCGGAACCTGGCCAGGAGCACCGGCCATTCGGCATCTCCTGTTCGCCGGTCCCCCTCATGGGCGAGCCCAGTGAGCACAACGCCTGCGGGTCGCGGGCCCGCTTCCGGGAAATCGACCACAACCCCACCCGAATAGGTCGCTGCACGAACGGCACTTCGGTCGAGACACGTCCACATTTGGCCGCCTCCTCCGACTGCATGGGCTGCTAACGTGTGCCCGTGACCGTTGGCAAGGTTTGGCTCGTTGGAGCAGGGCCTGGAGACCCAGGGCTCATCACCGTAAGAGGCCGGCAGATCGTCGCGGAAGCAGATGTAGTCCTCCACGATGCCCTGGCGCACTCGGCACTGCTGGACACGCGTCCGGAGGCGACGATCATCGACGTTGGCAAGCGCTATGGGAGGCCAAGCGCCGATCAAGGAGAGATCATCGCCCAACTGATTCGGTTCGCGAGACAGGGCAAACGCGTGGTGCGGCTCAAGGGAGGCGATCCATACCTCTTTGCGCGAGGAGCAGAAGAGGCGCTGGCGCTGGCCGAGGCGGGCGTCCCGTTCGAGGTCGTTCCCGGTGTGTCATCGCCAGTGGGCACCACCACATACGCGGGATTCCCCCTCACCCACCGCACGCTCTCCTCAAGCGTGATGTTCATCACGGGCAGTGACCGCCAGGGTGTGGAATGGGACGAGGATAGTCTTCGGAGCCGAGCGACTGCGTCGGACACGTTGTGCATCTTGATGGGGATGCGACGCCTTGCGCAGATCGCGGATGCACTCATTGGAGGGGGGCGTCCCCCTGACACGCCGGCCGCCGTCGTTCAGTGGGGGGCCCGCCCTCAACAGCGCACGGCCGTTGCTACGCTCTCGACCATCGCTGCGGAGGCCAACCGATTGGGGTTGACGAACCCAGCAGTCATCGTGGTGGGCGAAGTTGTTAGGCTTCGCGACATGCTCCGGTGGTATGATACACAGCCGCTCTTCGGCCAGCGCATCGTCGTACCCCGAGCGCCGGCACAGGCCACCGAAACAGCTCGGTCGATTCGGGTCCGGGGCGCCGAACCGCTCTGCGTTCCCGCGATCGAGATCCAGGCGCCCGCTGATCCGGCCCCGCTCGAAGCCGCACTGGCGCGCCTCGGCTCGTATCGCTGGGTCGTCTTCACCAGCGCCAACGGAGTCGGTCGAACCTTCGATAGGCTGGGGAACTTCGGTCTCGATGCCCGTGCTTTCGGAGCCAGCCGCATCGCAGCCATAGGACCCAAGACCGCGAAAAGCCTCGCCGACAATGGGATTCGAGCGGACGTCATCGCCGACCAGTACGTCGGGGAGGCCCTAGCCGAGGCCATCCTCGAGAAGGGTGCGGCCGGCAGCGTACTCGTGGTTCGCGCCCAGGAGGCGCGGGAGACTCTGCCTGACATGCTGCGCGCAAGCGGGGCACTCGTTGACGTCGTCGCGGCCTATCGAACGGTCCCTGTCGCTGGCGTGGCGCAAGCGGAGCTGCGTCAAACCTGTCGGCGTGACGCGGCGGATGTTATCCTCTTCACGTCGAGCTCCATGGTCACATCGGTGCTCAACGCCCTTGGAGAGGACGGTCCAGCGATTCTGTCTGAACTCACCGTGGCCAGCATCGGCCCCATCACGACGCGCACAGCAGAGCAGCTGGGCGTGCGGGTCGACGTGACGGCGAGCATATTCACCCTGGAAGGCCTCCTCGACGCGCTCGAGGTCCACCTGCTGGGGAAACGCCCGCAAACCTGAAGCCGCCTGCACTGATCAGTCGAACCGCACGCGCAACAGGGCAAACTTGTTGTTGAGTGCCGGGGTCGTAAGCTGCTCGAAGTGCCGGGGATGACCGAGTTCTTCCCTGAGCGAACGAATCCGCCCATGTTCGGTCGCGAAGAACATCGTATTCCTACCCCTGCTGCGCTGAAGAGCGATCCAGTCGGTGAAAGCCTCACCACTGGAAACGAAGGCTGGAATTCGATTCCCGGTGTAGAAGTTCTCGCCCTTCCAGTTCATCTGGTAGGCCACGAGGCACTCCCTCGGCCCTGATCGCGCCTTGTAGTACGCCTGTGCCAGTTCCCGTTGCCCCCAATGCGGCGCGAGGCGCACCAGATAGACGTTCCCCGTCCAGAAACCGAAAAGCACGCCAAGCGAAACCAACGCGAGGTGCCCAAAGCTGCGCGTTCGTCGCATCATCAGAATCGCGTGTGCGCCCACGGCGAGCAGGACGAACGCGGCAAGTTCAGCCAGAAACGACAGATCGTTAGGCCAGGCCCGCTCGTAGTTGTAGGTGAAAAGGTGCAGAAGACGCATTTGCCCTGGGACCTTGCCCACGCTCTGCTGCAACAAGTCCCGCCCGATGAGGATCGACACCACCATCGCGAGGAGAACCAGCATTCGCTCGTTCGTCCAGGTGTCAATCGTTCGCCCCAATCGAGCGGGTGCCCCCTTAACTCGCTGACGACGGTAGAGAACCCCAGCTGCGGCGGCAACAAGAATACCAGAGACCGCTCCGAGCCCCGCGGCGCCGCCTCCCGTGGCTCCCCGCGTCGTGACCGCGACGCTCGCAGCGATCAGGGTGACGGCGGCAAACCACGTCCCCGCGACCACGGCTGCCACGAGTGCCGCGCCAGTGACTGCGCGACCCGGTCGTTCTGCGCTCGACGCAGGAAAGAGACGATCCAACATCAGCCCAGTGAGGAGGGCGACGGGAGGAACTGCGGGCAGGACGTAGTGATGAAATTTGGTAAGTGATACCGCGAACATGGCGAACGCGGCGACAAACCAGAGAACGAGGAAGCTCGCCGCATGGCGCTGTCTCGTGGGAGGAGCCAGCTGTTCGCGAAGCCACCACAGGATGGCCGCCCCACAGAGACCCGACCACGGAAAGAGCCCGTATCCGAGCTGCCAGATGTAGTACCCGAAGCTGACATCGTCGCCCACGTTCGTGTCGTGAACGTGCACGAACGCACGCTTGTACATGTCGTGGAAGAACAGCCGATCGATGAATCCAGCCCCATGCCGGGCGTACATCTGAACGAACCAGGGCAGTGCCACACAGCACAGGAGTAAGACGAATTGGTGTAACTGCGCGTCCAGAAGCAGCCGCCATCGTTTGGTGCCGACAGCGTACATGGCAAGCACAAAGACCGGGAGAACCAACCCGGGGGCACCCTTGGCCATGAAGCTCAGGGCGATGAAGAACCATCCACCCAGAAAGGCGACGCGGCGCACTCGGTATTCGCCGCGAGAAAACCACAATACGGCGGCACACAGCGCCGTCCACAGCAGGGCAGACTTGTACGGCTGCCAGATGGGATAGGTGGGACCGTGTCGCTTGCACGGAGCATTGCCGACGATCTCGCAGTTTCCCATCCCTGACCCTGCCCAGAAATCGTCTCTGTGAAGCGAGATCCAATGCGTGGCGCGAAACACGTCGAGCGTGACATGCTGGGCAAGGAGCAGGGCCACCTGTGCCCCCACCGTGGCCAGCACCGCCACCAGGAGTAGCTCACGCACGGACCACACGAACCGGTACTTGCCGACGCGAACCTCGCGAGCGACTACGAGGCGATTGGCGGGCACACTGATTCCGACCAGGAAGAGCGCCATCGCTATCGACAGCATGGCCACGTAGGGCATGTCCGCCATGCTCTGACGCGCCAAGAGAACCCAGTAGGGAGTTGTCGCGAGCACGAGCGACCCAATCCACGCAACCCGCTCACCCCAGATCGAACAAGTCGCCTTGTACAGAGCATAGGCCGCCCCCAGGGTCATCAGAAAGCCGGGCATGCGCACCGCCCACTCGGGCTGTGGCGAGAGCCCCAACGCTGCACCGCTCAGCATCGCATCCGGAGCAAAAAGGACCCCGAAGGTGGAGAAACTCAAACCCTGCGCCCAGAAGTTCAGGATCGGCTTCGACCAGAACCAACCGTCCTGCGCCCACCACAGGCTCACCCAATCGTCGCGGGCGATCATCTCGCGCGCCACCTCGCCGTAGTGCGTCTCCCATGGATCGATCAGGGAGAAGCTTCCCAGCAGGGGCAATTGGATCGCCGTCGTAACAAGCAACACCCAAGCGCCCCGCCTTCGAAGAAATCGCGCGTCCTTGTCGCGAACCCCCACGGCTCTCGCCACGCTCCATGCCGAACCCAGCACACCCAGAAAGGTCAGCCCAATGAGGAGCGCAGCGCTGGTTCGGGGCCACGGGAGCCCCCCCGCAACGGCAGCGCTCACGGCTGCCCCCCAAGCCACGAGCGCCACCAGCAAGCCAGAACATGGCACCAGCAGGATGCGCGCTTCCGAACTGGCAACCGGAATCCGACCGTGGGCATCGAAGGCCCCAATGGCGGTGAGCACACAGACCGCGAACAAACTCGCCAACACTACGCCCGCCGGCACGTTCAGCCTGAAGTGGCCGACCTGACTCATCAGAGCCACCAGCCCAAGGCCGAGCGCAATGGCAAGCAGGCCAGCAACCCGGCGCAACCTCTCGCCCCCCGAATGGTCGCTGATCGCGTGCGAACTGCCAGCCCCACGCTCAGCCGGCGCATCGCATTGCGAAGGGTCGTGGCTCGGGCCTTCCTGTCTCTTCATGGGTGCACTGGCTCGGAAACCTAGGCTGCCGAGCAGTCGTAGCAACTCTGACGACAATTGCTAGATAGCCGATCACTCCGACCGGCGTTCAGAATCCGCGGACTAATCAGTCGACCCGAGAAGGCCGATGTCCGGCAACCAACAACACCCAGTCATCGCGCTCTCTCCGGCCCAGCACCTCTGCCCCGGCGCGCCCGAGCGCGTCTTGGACTTGTCGCGCCGCGTCGCGAAGAAACCCGGTCAGTATCCACTCGCCGTCCGAGGCGAGAAGACGCTGCATCCCAGGAATGAGGCCGAGCAGAGGTCGAATCTCGATGTTGGCGACGACGACATCGAATGGTGCCTCGAGCGAGTCGAGCGGCTCGGACGAAAACCGACACATGTCGGGAGGTACACCGTTGAGGCCGGCGTTCCGGCGTCCCGCCTCAAGTGCCAAGGGGTCGATTTCGAGTCCAATCACCTCCCGTGCCCCAAGGAAATGGGCGACGAAGGATAGGACCCCATTTCCCGCACCGACGTCTAGGACCCGACACCCTGGTCGCTCCTGGCAGGCACGTTCCACCGCAGCCGCTGCGAGTCGGGTGGTGGCGTGACCTCCGTCTCCAAAGGCCATCTCGGGTTCGTAGCGGATGGCGCGGCGGCCATCGAGGCGAGGTGTCTCGGCGTGGGTGGGGACCAGAACGAAGCCAGTCCCAAGCAGCTGGGGTTCGAGGTGCTGGATCCACGCGATCTTCCAGGAGTCGTCGTCGTACGGACCAAGCTGGACTTCGCAGAAGCGCGGGGGCTTCCCGAGAAGCTCCTTGGCCTGAGCGGCAACGCGACGGAGCTGCAACTCGGAGTCAGAGTAACCAACAAGCTTGGTCCCTCGAGGGTCGGGACGCTCCTCGAGGGACGGAATCCCGTTCGCGACGAATATGCCGGCCGCAGTCCCAAGATCCGCCTCCGCGACGGTGAGTGTCAAACAGAACCAACGACTCCGAACCGTGCTCACAACGGCGCTCCAACGCATCGGCAGGCCGAGGAGGCACTGACATCACAGCGAGACCCGCGGCCCAAGCAAGGGCGGTGGGTACGGAGGGGCAACGGTGGTGCTGGGGACATCGGCCGCGGAGAATACCGCGCCAGGGTCGCTTGTCTCGTCAGAGAGAGAAGAGGCGAGCACAGGTGTGGCACAAGTCACCAGATGAGCCAGATGGCTGCGGCGATCAGGACGAGGACCACGGTCACGGTCAGCTCCAGGATCGAGAACAGGCTCAGGGAACGAGTTCGAGCCGCACGCGCTGTAGTCCTACCCGCACGCCGACGACCGACGCCACTCCCCAGGGCCGCCGTGGGCACCGGCGCGTGACCAAGCCAGTGTTCGCGGGAGGCAGCGCCGTGACCGACCATCCACTCCTCCGCCGCGCTGGCGCCGACGATGCCTCGAATGGCAAGGCCAGTAGCCATTGCGTGCACCCCTTCACCCGAGCTTCGCCGCACGTCCCTGGCAACTTGGCCCAGTGCACGCATCATTTCCCGAGCCGAGGGATAGCGCAAAACCCGGTCTTCATGGGTCGCTCGAGCCACGATACCGGCTAGCGTTTCCGCGGATTCCCCGTACGCGCCGAACGCGATGGTTCGGCATTCCCCCAGCTCGACGAGTCGCCCCACCAGGACATACTCGAGAATTCTGCCGACTGAGTAGAGATCCGCCGCGCTGTCGAAACTCTCTCCATGGCAGACCTCTGGCGCGGCAAATGCGCGGTACTCGTCGAGGCGAGTGCCGTCGCGCCCTGCCAACAGCCCAACGTCGACAACGCCAACCTCGGCAAGGATCGGACGGCGGTTTCTCGTGATGAGCAAGTTCTCTAGGCACAATGCCCCATGAACGAGATCGCGATGGTGTATGCAGTGCAGCACTCCCAGTACTTCAACGACGAAGTCCAGTCGTTCCGCCGGAAACCAACTCGCGATGTCGACTCGCCCCAATTCCATCGCCGGAGGGTCATCACACACGTACCATCGGCCGTCTTCGTCAACGTCCTCCACGTGCGTCAGCCCTTCGACGCGCCCGAAAGCTCGCAGTCGTAGCGCCCCATCTACGAACCTCGCTCGCTCCAGGGCGGTCGCCTCCGCATCGAGCACGGTGACCTGGAGGGAGGCGCCCGAGGTGCGCTCGCCAGACCAGACGACGCTGTTCGCACGCTCGGCGATGAGGCGCCCGCGAGTCGTGCCTGAAGGCCACGCCGCTGGCGCGCGACAAGACTGCATGCTCGAGTCCCGGGCTTCGACGGGCGGAGCCGGTCGGGAGTCTGATGTCGAGAGGGGAGCGGGCATTCGACGAAACGGCAGCGCCGGAGCACTGAATCGTGTCGGGTGTTGGTTCGGAGGCCCGCCGAACTCGGCACAGCTGGCTACCGAGCGGCGGTCACGGCCGTTGAAACCTGATGACGAGGAGACGCGAGCGTCCACTTCGATGTGAACGACGGTATGAGTGATCCAAGGCTACCTCGACACCGAGAGCGCGGCGAGCACCAAGCGGTGGCACCAGAGTCGGCTTCGCCGGAGGCGAGAATCCACCTCTCGTTACATCGTCCCCAGGCGCACGAACGCGCACCAGAGTACCGATCCTCCCACGGGAAGCGCCACGCACGCAGAGCGGCCTCCGGGAGCTGAAACGACCACAACGTAGGCTTGCGGAGTTCCGCTCGTCGGACAGGTACTCCCGTTCAGCCTCGCAGCGCGAGTCGTTCTGGCCACGAGCGTCAGTTCACGCGCGACTCAGAGTTCCGTGAGCAAGGCCTGCGCCTCATTCAGGCGGGAGCGTTGGCTGACTAGGGCTGCCCGCTGCGCCTCGACCTCGGCGACGACCTCTGGCGGCGCCTTGCTAACGAAGCTCGGATTCTGGAGTCGCTTGTCGAGACCGGACAGCTCCTTTTCGAGTCGCCTGAGCGAGCGCTCGATGCGGCCAGCCTCCTTGGCCGGATCGATAAGCCCGCGGAGCCGAGCAAACACCTCCACGTCCTTGGCCACACACAGCACGCTGGCCGGAGGGCGCTCGGCGCTGGTCGCCTCGATCACGAGAGTCCCGTCCACGCGAACGAGCGACGCGATCAGAGTGGCCTGCTCGCCCAGCATCATGAGGGTTCGAGGGTCTTGGCTTCGCAGGGTAAGAGGGACGCGTGCCGACGACGGCAAGTCATGCTCGCTTCGAACGCTGCGCGCGGCCGAGACAACCGCCATCAGTGTCTCCATTTCACGCTCTGCGGCAGGATCGTCCAGACCAGCAGCGCTGGTGGGATACGGCGCAAGAGCGATGGTCACAGGGGCCGCACTCGACCTAGGTACCTTCTGCCACAGCTCTTCTGTGATGAAGGGCATGTACGGATGCAGCGCTCGAAGAGCTATCTCGATCGTGTGAGCAAGAGTGTGACGAGTCTCGGTCTTTTCCGCGTCCGTACCCGACTGGAACACGGGCTTGCTTGCCTCGAGGAACCAGTCGCAGAGCTCGTCCCACACAAAGTGATACAGAGCTCCAGACCCCTCATCGAGACGGAACTCCTCGATTCCCCGAGTGCTCTGCTCAACGACCTTTCCGAGCCGTGAGAGGATCCAGCGATTCGGCAGCAGCGTCACCGACGGCGGCCGCCCCTCGAGCTCGAATCCCTCGATGTGTCCGAGCGCGTAGCGAACCGCGTTGTACACCTTGTTACAGAAGTTCCGGTATCCTTCGATGCGCTTGGGAGAGAGAGCGATCCGCTTTGCCTGGGGTGAGTAGCTGCAGAGCGCGAACCTGAGGGCGTCAGCCCCATAGGCCGAGAACCCTTTGCCCATCTGCGCGCTCGATGGGTAGGCCTTTTTGAACTTGGCCAGAGCCTCCTTGACCGGTGCTCCCGGGAGGGCCTTCGCCACCACAGCCTCGAAATCGGCACCCAGAATCAGGTCGATAGGGTCGATGGTATTGCCCTTGACCTTGCTCATCTTGTCGCCAGTCTCGTCGACGACCATTCCATGTAGCAGGATCCGCTTGAACGGCGGCCTACCCATGAAATGGATGCCCATCATCATCATCCGAGCCACCCAGAAGAACAGGATGTCGTATCCGGTTTCCATGTCGCTTGCCGGATAGAAACGGCGGAGCGCTTGCGTGTCATCCGGCCAGCCCAGCGTCGAGAAAGGCCACAACGCGCTGGAAAACCAAGTGTCGAGCACGTCGGGATCCTGGCGCAACGCGGTGGCCCCACACTTCGGGCACTTGCTCGGCTTGTCGTCGCGAGTAACCAACACGTCACCGCACGACTCGCAATAGAATGCCGGGATCTGATGGCCCCACCATAACTGCCGCGATATGCACCAATCCTGGATGTTCGTCAGCCAGTAGTCATAGGTCTTTGCCCACTCCTCTGGAAGAATCTGAGTCTTTCGCTCCCGAACTGCTGCAAGTGCCGGTTCGGCGAGCGGCTTGGTGCTAACGAACCACTGGGTGGAGACGATGGGCTCGACGATGACCCCCGAGCGCTGGGACCGCGGCAGAGTCATCACGTGGGGTTTCGATCCGCGCTCCAGCCCCAACTCGGCCAGACGCGCCTTGACGGCCTTTCGTGCCTCGAAACGGTCCAGCCCAGCGAACTCCCCCGCGTTCTGGTTGAGGGTCCCGTCGAGATTCAGGATGTTGATTTCCTCAAGCCCGTGACGTTTGCCCGTCGCGAAATCGTTGAAGTCGTGAGCAGGGGTGACCTTGACCGCGCCGGTCCCGAAGGCCATGTCCACGAGGATGTCGTCGCAGATGATGGGCACTTCTCGATCCAAGAAGGGGTGCTTCAGCTTCTTGCCGTGAAGGTGCCGATAGCGCGGATCCTCCGGATGAACGGCAACGGCGGTGTCCCCCAGCATCGTCTCAGGCCGTGTCGTCGCCACGATGAGCTCGCTGGCGCCTGCCCCAGCATCGGCATCGGCGACAGGATAGGCGAACTCATAGAGTTCCCCCGCTACGTTCTCTTCGGTTTCCACCTCGAGGTCACTCAGAACCGTGCGACTCTCGACGTCCCAATTGACGAGGCGGGTCGCTCGGTAGATGAGCCCTTCCTCGTAGAGCCGGACGAAGGCCTCCTTCACGGCGCGACTCATGTCAGGATCCATCGTGAACTTGAGCCGTTCCCAATCAGCCGAGCAACCCATGACTCGCATTTGCTCGCTGATGCGACCTCCGCTCTGTTCCTTCCAAGCCCAGATCCGTTGAATGAACGCTTCGCGACCCAACGCGTGGCGATCGGTACCCTCGCGCTTGAGCTGTCGCTCCACGACCGTCTGAGTCGCAATCCCGGCGTGATCGATGCCGGGCTGCCAGAGGGTGTTCTTGCCCCGCATCCGGGCATGACGAATCAATACGTCTTCGATTGTCCCCATCAGGGCGTGCCCCATGTGGAGCGATCCGGTCACGTTGGGTGGGGGCAGAGGGATGACGTAGGTTTCTCGATCGTCATCGGGCGCCATGCCGGCGCGAAACACACCTTGGTCTAGCCAGAATTGATACCAGCGTGGCTCGACTTCGGTCGGCTCATAGGCCTTGGGCAGCTCTGACATGGGCCGCAAGCTACCCTACTTTTCGCGTTGTTCCAGCCTCCGATGAGAGGCACTGTGGTGGTCCCCATCGTTCCTGCGGTCGCTGCGTTGGGAGCCGAGGCGCCTCGACGGCCTCCGCCATCCATCGCTTGCAGTCCGGAACCGACCTCAGTCCCTGGTCAGCCGCTCGATTTCCTCGCGGATGAGTGTCTCGGCCAACACCGGAACGACCTCCCAGACAACCTGTTCCACGACTTCCTTCGACAGAGCCAGCACACCCTTGATCTGATCGGGAGTAAGCCCCAGTCCCTGAAGCTTGCCCTCAAGACCGGCGGCCATCGTCTGCCCGGCAACGGCGGTCACGGCGGGCACCGCGGCGGAGGCGGGCGCCGCCGCTGGCTTGACCACGGGTGCCGCAGCTACCGGCTTGGCAGCGGCCGGAGCGGCCGCAGGAGCAACGGCCGGCTTCGCCGATGCGGCAGCCGCGGCAGGCGGCGCTGCTGCGATGGGCTGCGCCGGGGCCGGCTGGCGCTGGGTAGCGGTTGGCGTTGATGCGATCGGAGGAGCCCCAACCCCAGTCTGAGTCGTGGCACCGACTCTGACGGCTGGCGCGACGTTGACACCTGCTGGCGCTGGTTTCGCAGCGGTCGCGCCGTACGAAACGGTCGGCACTCGAGGTCGAGCCTCTTGCACACTGCCAGCCGAAGCAGGGGCCTGCGCAAGCCGGTTCGCAGCGGCAGCCGCTGCGGCGGGCGGGGTGGCAGCAGTCGGGGCGACGGCAGCCGGCGCCGCTGCGGGACGCTGGACGGCGGCGGCGGGAGCCGCCTGTGCGGCTTGGCTGAGCACCGCACCGACCTTCTCGATGAGGAGCTGAGTGTCGAACGGCTTGTCAATGAAATCGTCGACGCCAACCGCAGACCCTCGGCCTCGATCGAACGGTTGCTGCTTGCTGCTCAGCAAGATGACCGAAGTCCCTGGAACCTCCGCCTTGATCTTCTGGCAGAGGTCGTAGCCATTCGTACCGCCAAGGGCGGCATCGACCAGCACGAGCCTGGGCTTGCTTGCCCGCAGCTTGGTCAGAGCATCTTCGGCGCTGTCAGCCAAGACCGCTCGGTACTCGTCCTCACCGGCAAAGGTGATCTCAAGCACCTTGCGCATAGTCTTGCTGTCATCGACCGCCAGTAACGTCGTCGTCACGAGTCCTCCAAGTGCGGGTTGGCGAGGTCGGATCATCGAATTCGGCACGAAAACTGTCAAGGATTTGGCCGAACTACCCCGCGAATCGTTGCTGGAACAGGTTGTCGATTGTAGCAGCCTAGCACGCGCTCTGCGCCTGGCGCGGAACTCATCACGCAGCCGGAGCGCCAAACGGCCGACACGCTGCCCCGGGATGGCCGCACCCCGACGAGGGCGCTCGGCTCCGCTTATACAACTGACTGCGCCAGCGAACCGTCCCCGTGCAATTTATGCACGGGGAGCCGGCGCTGACCAGACTGGCAGACGGCTGTGCGGCAGGTAAACCGTGCTGTTGCGACCAACACGTGCGTCAAGCGCCACCCGACAAGCAGGATTCTCCGTACGTCGGGCGGAACCGCCCCGGCACCCAAGGTGAGGCAGATCCGCACGGCCTCCGAGACTGGCACACCGATCGGTGTCTTAGCTCGATCCAGTCCTTCGGGGAGGCGAAGGCGGCCTCTTGGATACGACATAGCGAAAGACGCTCAGCCGTTGCTCGCCTGACAGGTGGTCGAACTTCACACGCACACAGTCACCGCTAACGTCGACGACACGGCTTGAGGTCTCCACCGCGCCCCCCCCAGGCAGCTCAAAGTAAATGTCAACGGCGTCACCCACCTTGAAGGGGGTCGTCGAGCGCAGTGCGAGCCCGCCTTCGGACAGATTGCTGCACCAGCAGCGCTCCCAGGCTCTGACCGAGTCAACCAGCGCTGGAACCTGCAAGTCGACCCGGGCATGTGCCCGACGTTCCGGCCTCCTGCCGTTAGCGCGCGACCGCAAGAAACCTTCTGGCCGATTCGTTCCTATACTCATCGTGGTGCCCCTAAACGACTGGGGGAGCGCTCTGCACTGCTCATGCCACACGGGTTACCGGCACCAATTCCATTAAGAAGCCTGGATTCAAGCTTGGCCAGAGGGCGGTATTGATTGGGCTGAGTCACGACTGACCTCGAGACGAGAGCACGGACTCGGGTATCCACGGACCCACCCAGCGCCGCCTCCTGGACCGAACGCAGAGTCAGCCCGGGGCGCCTGCCACTCGTGCAACCGATCACCAGTGCGAAGGCTCCGCCGGGAGCCCAACCGCGACCCGCCGCCTGAGCCTCCTTTGACGCTACAGGACGCGACACGTCACACTTCCTGGGTCGTGAACCAATTGAGCAAGCGAGCGCGCTCCGTCCTTTACGCTGTGGTGACGGAATTCATCGCAACCGGAGAACCGGTGGGTAGCCGCACACTCGCGAAGAAGTACGGATTCGACCTCTCTCCAGCCACGATTCGAAATGTCCTCGCCGACTTGGAGGACGCAGGGTTCCTGATTCAAGCCCACTCATCAGCCGGGCGGACCCCCACGGAATCCGCTTTCAGACTCTATATCGACGCCTTGATGCGGGTGAGACAGCTGTCCCCACACGACACAGTGCGAATTGCCTCGTGGTTCGAGCATCTCCCGGTGGGCAGCGACATCGTTCGGGAGACTGGCAAGCTGCTGTGCTCGCTGACGGGAGCACCCGCGGTACTGGCTAGACTGCGAATCGAGGCCAGAACGCTGCGAAAACTGAGGTTCATCCCGACACGTCCAGGAGAACTGCTGAGCGTGCTCGTCCTCTCGGATGGCGCAGTCGAGAATCGATACATCCATGTCGAGACCCCTCTCGGCGACCACGATCTCGAGCGGCTCCACAAGCTCCTCGAGGAGCTCGTCGAGGGGAGTACCCTCTCGAGTCTCCGCGCCGAACTCCGCCGCACGCTCGAGGAGCGCCGTGATGAGCTGGCTGGACTCAAACACCTTGGCCTCACCCTCGTGGAGGCCGCGCTCGACGGCTCCCCTCGCGGACGGATGGATGTCGTCGTAGAAGAGGCGTCGCGGCTCTTGGACCAGCCGGAATTTGCAACTGCCGAGCGGGCTCGGGAGCTCATGCGCGCCCTGGAGGATCGGGAGAAGCTGCTCGTCCTGCTAGACCGAACCCAAGAAAGCACTCGGGTCCAAGTCTTCCTCGGCCGAGAAACCAGTGAGGCGATGGGCTACCCCGTCAGCATCGTGGCGGCGCCGTATCGCGAAGGGGAAGGCGACCCAGGCGGCGCAATCGGAATCATCGGACCGACGCGAATGGACTACCCGTCACTGGTTCCGCTCATTGGCGCGACCGCCTCGGCAATGAGCGCCGCGCTATCTCGTTCCGCAGAGAGCTCCCGAACCGCGCAACGGCCGAGCTCGAAGCAGCACGATAGCAGCGGCCAGCACAACAAATAGGCTCGAGACGCAACAACGCGCCTGATGCCACCCGCAATGCCAACGGCGGCAGGTAGATTCATCACCGATGGGGGCCCACAGGGGCTCGGCGCACTCTCTGGCAACGCCCGCGTTCGGCGCGTAGTATCCTGGCGACAATGAGCAACACTGGCGACAGAGTGGCCGCGGACCCCAGCCTTGTCCTCGATCTGGCGCTCGAGAGATACCTGGAGGAGGACGCGCCCCGAGCGCTCCGGATCTGCGGTGGGCTGGTCGAGCGCGTGCCCCGCCACGCGGCCGCGTGGTTCGTCGTAGGGCTCTGCTCCGCAGCCCTGGGTGACTCAGACGCTGCGGCGGCAGCCCTGCACGCGTCATTCCACTTGGCTCGCGGAACGGGTCAACTTGCGCTGGCCGCGGCCGCCGCGCACGAACTGCGAGCATATGGTGACGACACTCGCGATCGACTGGTGAGGCTCGCTGAGGACTACCTCACGGGAGCCGCGCCCTCGGAAACACCACCCTTCCTCCCGCTCTCACCTCCTGTCGTGCCCTGGAGCGAGGCGATGACTCCATCCGAGGTGACCCGCCGGATCGGGGAGCTTGCGAAGCTCGAACTCCCCGAGTGGGGCGGCTCTCCCAAGCTGCGCGCGGCACCCAAGGCACCGTGGGCAGGCCTCGATCCGGAGGGGCTCGCTGCTCTTCTGTTGCGCTTCAAGGTGGCATTCGCCAAGGCAGGAACGACGCTCATCCAGGAAGGCAGCTCTGGAAGCGAGATCTTCATCATGGCGTGGGGCTCTGCGGTGGTTCACCGTGATTCGACGGATGCGACGACGCCCCCAATCGCGCTCTTGGATGGCGGAGACATCTTTGGCGAGATGGCAGCACTGACACGCACAACTCGAACTGCGAACGTCACAGCCAGGCGGATCAGTGTTGTGCTGGTCGCCAAGTCAGCTGCCCTCGATGAGGTGGTGGAGCAGCACCCGCCAGTCGGAGCTGGGCTCGTGGCTCATTGCCGCCAACGGATGCTGCAAAATCTGTTCGCCGCGAGTCCCGTACTGAAGGTCGTCGAACCGTCGGCTCGCGCCCAACTGCTCGCGTGCTTCGACACCGTGGCGTTCGAGCCCGGAGAAGTCCTCATGCAGCCGGGCGAGTCGCCCGATGGCCTGCATGTGATCGCACTCGGAAAGCTGCGCGCAACCGAGGACCCCGTGTCTCAGGATTCAGCGACGCGGGAGCTCGGAGTCGGCGACGTCGTCGGAGAAACCGCCATCGTTCTGCAACGGCCGGCCACCGCCCTGGTCGTTGCGTTGGCGCCCACGGTCACCTTGCGGCTGCCGCGTGACCGATTCCTTCGCCTCGTCGAGGACCACCCCTTGGTGCTTCGCGAGCTCTACACCCTGGCGACGAAGCGTCTCGAGCGCTCTGCCGAACAGACCACGTACTCGGTGCCCGACCTCGTCCTGCTCTGAGGCTGACTCGCGGGCCTCCACGCGAGGCCCGGCCGACATCGGAACGCGGGGAGCGTAGTGCGCCCCGTCCACTCGACCGAGCGTCACTTCGGTTGAAATCGGAGCCGATTTCTGATGTTCTGTGCGCGCGTAGCTCGCCCGTTCCGACGGACAGGACGCGGTGCGGCTCGGCGGAGAGCGAGGTCTTCGATGAGAAAACTCGGGTATGAAGTGACCGCACTCGCGACACTGCTGGTCACACTCGTCGCGTGTGAGGACAAGACCGAACCGAACCAGGCAGCCGCAGCTGCCAGCGCTTCAGCGGCCGCGGCGAAGTTGGCGCGCGCGCGGGATCAGCAGGAACCTCCGCCAGGTCCATGCAAAGCCGCGGGTGACAGGCCGACGGAGCTTGGTAGCACCCAAGGCACCCTCCACGGCCTCGTGAGCGACGACGCGCACCTATTCTACACGACGTGGCAGCTCTACGGCGGACGGGGCGATGTCGCGATGGTACGCAAGGATGGAGGCGGCATCCGAAACTTGATCTCAGTCAAGCTCGAGCCCCGTGACATCGCGGTGGATGATGGTTCCGTGTTCTACACCGAAGGTATCCGCCTGAAGAAGGTGACGAAGTCGGGAGAGAAACCTGAGACGCTCGATGACAACTTCTCGTCGCAGTCGATCGCTCTCCACGGCGGCTTCATCTTCGGTGTGCCAGGTGACTACGGGCCGTATGATCGACTGGTCCGGCAAGCCACACAGGGGGGACCGTCGAAGGAACTCGACACCACGACCCGCCCGGAGCTCAAGGATGGCCCCGTCGGATTCAGCGACATCGCCGTCGATGAATCCGGCGCGTACGTTGCGGACTCTGGGAATGGCCAGATACTTCGCTTCGAGCTGGACCGCGCCAAGCCCAAGATCCTGAGCCGAGGGCAGGCGAGAGCGTACAGTCTCGCCCTTGCGGGAGACGATCTCTACTTCACTCTGGCGCTCAAAGGCGATCTCCTCGTCATGCCGAAGTCCGGTGGGAAGCCGAAGAAACTTGCCTCGGGATTGGTCAAGGAGGCCCGCATCGCCGCAGACGCCACCGGTGCACTGGTGCCAATATCGGGTGATACCGAGGACGCGCCTGTCACAATCTTCCGAGTGCCCAAGGACGAGAGTGACGTGGTGGCCGTCGCGGTACTTCCACCGGCAAACACAGTGGAGGCCATCGCGGTCGACGATCGGTGCGTCTACTGGGCCCAGCGGGAAACGGGGTCTGCAAAGCTCTCCTTGATGGCCAAGGCGAAGTAGAATGCGTCTCGCGCAGACAGCCTCCAACGGACTACACCCACAGCGCCTGGGACAGGCAGCCAGCGTTCTCGACTGTCAGGGGTGATGCGAGCGTCACCGGTAGACCGCCCAGTCGCCCTACCCAGACAACTCAACGGGGCCGGAGTACTGCGCTTAGTACTACTGCCCCAGATTAGGCGCGATCGGCACGACAGGGGCAGTTCGTTCGAGAATAACTAGAAATTGGGG
>CAYRKE010000008.1:40023-91172 GCA_964424695.1 uncultured Polyangiaceae bacterium | reverse complement strand
GCGCCACTTGATGCCACTCCTTCCACTGTCCGAGATTTGTGACCGCTGATTTAGCGGTCGATTCGCTGCTATTCGCACTTTCTGGGAACGCGTTCGGACACGCGAGGCATGCTCACGCGTTGAGCGCGCTCTCGCGTCAGCTCCGCTGCGTTCTGGACTGTCGCTTTCAGTGTCTTGATGTCCACCGGCTTGATGAGGTACTCGGTTGCGCCGAGCTCCGAGGCGCGGGAGGCTGCATCGGGATCAGAGTCCCCGGACATGAGGAGGAACGAGAGTTGGGGCCGCTGAGCACGCACGCGACGCAGGAGCTCGAACCCGTCGATGATAGGCATGCCCAAGTCAGAGATCACCACATCGAAGTCGAACTGCTCGAGCGCTTGCAGTGCAGCCTCAGCGCCATCGACTTGACGTACTCGGTGCCCCGTGTACTCGAGGGCGCAGGCAACCGCTCTTCGACAGAGGGTGTTGTCGTCTACGAGGAGAACATCCACGACTCGGTGGTCGTCCAGCTGGGCAGCGTCATGCCGCCTCGCGCAGCGGAGTACCGAAGACACCGGTGGTTCGTGCATTGAAGCCGTCTGCCGAAACCGCTCTGCTGCATCACTTCCCATGTTCGAACCTCAAAGGGGGGGCACCCGAACCAGTCTGCTCCGTCCGCTGACGCCGCCACCGCACTGGTTTCGGTCTGACGCGGGCGTCGTCGTCCGCTGAGGACCCTGCGTGTTGTCACCAAGTTGACAGCGTCACGACGAGCCGTGCGTGCAATATCCGCGAATCTCGTTCCGAGTTCAACAGTTCGTACGAGCGGGTTCCTCACGGTCCCGAGGAGCATTGCGGACGGGTTCGGCAGTCATGGACTGGGAGGTGTCTCATTGTGAGAAGTGTTAGCAAATACAAGCGCTTAAGCGTATGTGGGTATCGTTCGGACAATGGGTGCACGAGGCACACGAGCGTTCGGAGTCTGACGCTCGCACCGCTCGGAGAGCCTAGCCTTGATGTGTGCTCATGGAGGTCTAGGCACCGCCTCCCGTCGGTTCGTGGGGTTTGGACGGACTGGGGCAGGAAGCCCGGTGAACGACTGCGCTTTGACGGTGTGAACCTCCTCAGATGGAACTGCGCCCAGGAATCGAGGCCTCCCGCCAGATCGGGTGATCGAGCGCTATTGGAGCCGATTGAGGCCAGGCAGAGTTCGACTGTGGCGCGCGGTTCGGGCCGAGGCAGCCAGGTGCGTGGCCATGCATCGGCACGAAGCGTTCTTCTGTCGCCGTGAACATCGCGCCAGCAGGGCATCAGCGAGCATCTTCAAGCCGGGGCAGCTGTGTTCTCATGGGAGCCTTGGGTCATGCGTGTTTTCTCGAAGGGGGCACCGGTGCTGAGTTGGAGGATCATTGAGCCCGCGTCTGCTCGCGAGATCCCGAACACAATGTGCGGATGATCGTCGGAGCTCCAGAAAGCGGACGTCGCGCGCTGGGGTTGCGACGATGAAAACGAGCGGCACAAATGCGTGCCGAGATACCTGCGGCGTCATGCGTTCACGAGGTGGCTGTCTGCTGGAATCGAACAGCGTGCGTGTATAGCTGTGTCGCTCAGATCTGATGGCGAATCTGGATGCGCAAGTTGCATCGTTGCTGGCAAGCGGGATTTGTGACCCGGATGGGGGAGTTGGTGATGCACGGGCGCTGCAAATGGATCGGGTCGTGGCAGGAGACGAATTCTGCTAGCCTTGGAGCACGAAGACGCGCAGCTCCGAATCGCGTGAGAGCTCGGAGCTTCGACTCAGGTCTTCTTGCACCAAGAGGAGATGAAACATGCGCTGGGTGGAGATCGTTCGGGTTTCGACGTTTGTCGCGGCGACCTTGCTGGTTCCTTCGGCTGCGTTTGCGCAGGCCGGTGGCGGTGGCGGAGGTGGCACGGCAGGCGTCGCGGGTGTCACCAGTGATGCTGGGAGAGGCGGAGAGGCTGGGCAGGGGTTCACCCCTGCGGCGGGGACGGCGGGCCATGCTGAGGCTGGCACGAGCGGCCTTTCTGGGGTCCCTGGCGCTGGCAGGGCTGGGGTTCCCATCGAAGGGGGCGCGGCTGGGGCACCGGTTGCGCCGGTTGCGGGCACGGCAGGTCTGCAAGGCATCGTGGACACGCCCCCCGGTGGGGCTCCGAGCGCTGCCGGCAGTTCCGCGACGGCTGGGCGGGTGAACGCCGCAGGCTCGCCGCCATCCGAAGGCGGGCGGGGCGGCCTGCCGCCTGAACCCGGCGGGAATACTGATACCGGCGTGCCGCCTGGACCTGGCGGGAACACTGATAACGGTGGTGCGGAGGTAGGAGTCCCCGGCGGTCCAGCGGCAAACACTGGCGGTGCCTCGGGGACAGGCGGACGGGGCAACCTCGGCGCTGGCGGGCGTGGGTTCTTTGGGACCGGCGGTGCGTCGTTTGGCGCCTTTGGTGGCAACTCCTTCGTGAACCCTCGAAACCCTGGTGCAACGGGCAACGCCGGGAACCCCGGGAATCCCGGGAGCAATTCGGACGACGATACGGGCACGAACACTGGCGACACCGGATCATCGAGCTCCGGCTCGAACCCCAGCAGCAGCGACAGTTCGGCGACTGATGCTGGCGATGAGGATGCGGGCGGCGAGATCGTCGATTCCGGCGGCTGCTCCTGCAGGATCGCGGCCTCATCGACGGGCTCCGTTGGTGGCCTTGCGGGGGTGTTGATCCTCGCGGTCGCCCTGGGATTGAGCCGGCGCCGCGCCTGAATGCGACCCTCCTTCCCGACATGGTGGCGGCCACAGTCCATAACTCGTTGCCCTGAACCTGAGGCTCGAAGCGATCGTTCGGGTGCGGATGAGGATGCGGCAAGCCACCGTCGGAGGGGAACACGCAGACCGGCAGGCTGGAGTAATCGTGAAGTGATTCGGACTCCAAACAGACTGTTTCCTTGCGGCAGCGGGTTTCCAGGCGGCTCGCCGTCCTCCGCATCCGATTAGCGCCGGCCAGGTTTTGCAATACACTCGGCGACGGTGTCGACGCCTGGGACAGAGTCCGTCGTTTCTCCGCGGCAGAGTCTGTCGCGGTACGTGCCGTCCCGAGCCCTTGTTCGATTCGCACAGAAGCGCCTGCGGGACAGCTGGCTCGACCGCATCGCGTGGTGGGCGGGGGCGTGCCTCGTCTTGGGATGGGGCGCTGCGCTCTGTCTTGTCGGCGGTTCCGAGGAGATCGAGGCTGGCGTGTTCGCCGTGCGTACTCTGGTGGCGTCGTCCTGGTCGGCGGGCCTTTTCGCGGCTCTGGGCGCGACACGGTCCTTCTCGGAGCGGGACGCCGGCGAAGGTGTGCTGCGGATGATGGCCGCTCGCGGCGTGGATTCGCGACGTCTGGCGAGCGCCTACTGGATTGCCACTGTGCGGCGGATCGCCACCGTCGTGGGACTGCCGGCACTCGCGCTCTGGGTTCTTGCGCTCGTGTTCACTCGGTCACCGTCCGGAATGCTACGTCACGCGCTGCTCGGCGGCGCGATCCTCGTCTACGCGCTGCTCTTCGCGGCGGTTCTCGGCTCGGTTGTGCGTTGGGTGACGGCATGGCTGCCCGAGCGACCCCGCACGCTCCTGCTGGGGGTGATTGCGGTGCCTTACCTGATGAGCCTGGTGTCGCCCGTGATACCCAGTCTCCCTCAGCTCTCGTCGGGCTTTGCTGTCGCGTTGACCAGAATGGCGCAGGGGGGGCCGTGAGCGGGCTGAAGTTCACCGGAGTAGTCGTCGATCGATTCGGTGTGGATCGGGCGGAATTGGGGGTCGGCTGCCATACCATCGTGTCCGAGACGGCGTCTGCAGGAGCGGTGTTCGTGGCACTGGCCGCAGGTGAGATCTTGCCCGAACGCGGCAGAGTGCTCATCGACGAGCGTCCACCCGGAAGTCAGCCGCGGCTTCGGCGTCGGATTGGATCACTGCCTCTCCAATCATCGCTGCCGCACGGAACCATGGTTCAAGACGTGATGCGGGCCATTTCGGCGCTGCGGCATCAGAACACCGATTGGCGAGCTGAGTTCGCCGACTGGGGCATCGAGGCCTGGCTCGGGCGTCGGACAGAGGAGCTTGCGGACGACGAGCGGCGCGCCGTGGCGCTGGTTGCAGCGCTTGGCACTGGCTCACCTCTGGCAGTCGTCCTTGTTGAGCCATTTTCTGGGGTTGCCGCACTCGACCCGGAACAGATCTGCGAGCGGCTCGGGGTGCTATCCGCTTCGGCGGTGGTGGCGGTGACTGTGACACAGGCCCGCGACGCCCAGCGCCTTCCTGGTTCCAAGTGGCTTCTACGGCCTGGCCGAGTCGAGCCGATGGATCCAGCTCTCCTCGCGCCCGAACTATCGTCGGGCTCCGTTTCCATGAGGATTTCTTGCCGACAGCCACGGGAGCTCGCAGCGGAGCTCGCACTGCGCCGAGAAGTACTTGCCGTTGCGTTTGGTGCGGCATCGGGGGACTCCTCCATTCTGATCAGGGGTTCGGACGCTCGGGCCCTCAGCGTTGCGCTGTTGCAGGCGGCGCACGACGCGGGAGTGTCTCTGTGGAGTTGGGAAATCCTACAGAGCCCTCTGCCCGTGATCGTGGCGGCGCACGACGGCTCTGTGCAGGGAGCCTACACACGTGCATGGAATGCGGCCCAAGGGCATCCGGGGTTCTGGCGTCATGGCGCGCGGCTGAGTGACCACGTGCCAGCAGACGTCGCACGGCCTCGCGATCCGACCCTGCTGTTCGGAGCAGCGGGGAACAGGGAGTTCGTCCCGCCGCCCGCACCCATTGGCGTCGGCGCTGCATCATCAGCATCCGCGCTTCCAGCCGGGCAGATCTGGTCAAGTGGCGCAGCGCGGGAGGGCTCTGGATCGCCAGCGACCGAGACGAAGGATACGGAACCTGATCAACCCGATCCAGGCAGCCCCGGAGATGCGAGGTGATGTTCACAATCGGACTTCGGTGGGCAGCGGGGCGTCTTCTCCGACGGCAGCCACTCGCCATCTTGGCTTTCTGGCTGCTCGTCGTGGTGGCCACCGCTCTCGTGGAGTGTCGGCTAGAGCCATTGCAGGCAGCAGAACGCGTCCTCTTCGGGGCCGTCAGCGGAATGACGATCCCGCTGATAGTCTACGCTGCTACTGCTCAGGTCCTCAGGATTCCCCGCGGCGAGGGGAGGACTGGTCTCACTGGAGTTGGAGCGGCTGCGCCGAGCGCTGAAGCCGCCCGATACGGGGGCGATCGTCGGTGTTGGCTACTCGGCGCGATGGTGGGCACCGGCATACTCCTTGCTATCGCTTGCGCGTTGCTGGCGGGGGCTGCGCTCCTCGCATCGGGAGGATCGCCAGGGATATCCCTAGCCAAGGATTTGGCGGCCACGGTCCTCATTTCCGGGCTCGGCGGAGCAGCCTACGTGAGCTTCTTCGTCTTTGGTTCAACCGTTGGGAAGAGGGGCTGGTTTCGTCCTTTTCTTCTACTGATCGATTGGCTGCTTGGTGGTTTCGTCACTGCTGCTGCGTTTCCTTTTCCCAGGGGTCACGTTCGGGCACTGCTCGGAGCCGAACCTCTCATGGGGCTCAGCCAGAGCACGACTTGGGTTGTGCTCTGGGGTCTGGTAATTGCATACACGCTGCTTGCCATCCTGCGGACACCCCGCTGAGTATCCTTCAGAAATTCGTTGCGGTGGGGTGGTGGGTATCAGGCGCGCGCGCTAGCTTTCCGGCTGTGCGAGGCATTGGGTATCGCTTCACGTCGCGTGAGGAGCTGCGGGTTCTACTCGAGTCCTCCCGAGACCGGGAGTTCGACGTTGGTTGCGGCGCAGCACTTCGCGAGGGCGAATGGGTAGTCGCGAGTTTCGAAGTAGCTCGCGACCGATTGCGTCTCGCGGCGCGGGCGCGGGATTGTGGTGACGGGACCCGTTTGGGGTTTGAGCCTCGCGATTGGGATCGGCTCGCTGCGTTGAGTGAAGAGTGCGATCGCGGCCGATGTCGGGAGTCGAGCCCGCCTCGCAGCTCCGAGTACCGAGTGAGCCCGGCTGAAGCCAATCGGGTGCTTATCGTCGATGGCGAACGAGATGTCCGCGAGATGGTCTGCGCCGTCGTTCGCTGCTCGGGTTTCTCCTGCTATGCGATGGACTCGGCTGAGGAGGCACTCGACCGTCTTCGACGCGAGGACTTCGACCTCGTCGTGGTCGAGCAGGAGCTTCGGGGCATGAGTGGTCCGGAGCTGTGCCGCCGCTTGCGCCAGCTTGAGTACGACAAGCCCCTGCTCTTGCTCGCCAATCACGCTTTTGCTGCCGAGGCTGCGGAGTTCGCGGGTTCTGGGGCGAGTGACTACGTCGTAAGGCCGTTTCGCGCTCCGGAGCTGTGGGCGCGGATGATCAGCCTGCTGGCTGTGCCGGTTCTCGAGCCCTGCGCGCAGGCCAGCTGAGCCGCGCTTCGGGGGTGAGACCCCCCCAAAGTCAGTCGTGGGTGTGGCATCGACCGAACGAGCCCGCGGGAACAGCTACTGCTGCTCTCGGAAGGCGTCTGTTGGCCTAAGGCGCGCCGCGTGGAGCGCAGGCCACACACAGGCGCAGAGACACACCAGGATGGCGAACACCCCCACCAAGACGAACTGCTCAGGCTTCACGTCCACGGGAAGCCGCGAGATGAAGTACACCTTCGGGTCGAGCGGAAACCCGTAGACCAGCAGGACCTTGCACATGGTCCACCCGAAAGCGAGCCCAATCGCCGTCCCCACGACGCCGATGATGGCTCCTTGGTACAGGAACACGCGCAGCAACGCAGAGTCGCCAGCGCCCATGGATTTGAGGACCGCGATGTCGCGCTTCTTGTCGAGGACAACCATGATCAGCGTCGCGACGACCGTGAACGCAGCCACGATGATGATCAGTGCCAAAACCAGGCTCATCATGATCTGCTGAATCCGCAGGGCGGTGAAGAGGCCGTGGTTGAGCTCCTCCCAGTCCATGACGCGGTAGATTCCGCCTGACAGCTTCCTGTCGATGAATTCGGCAATTTTCCGTGCATTGTCGATGTCGGAGACTTTCATCTCAACACCCGTCACGGTGTCGCCAGCGTCATAGAAGGCCTGAGCCTCGTAGAGGTCGGTGTAGACCAATCGTGAGTCGTATTGGTCGAATCCAGCATCGAACACAGCTACAACTCGGAACTGCTTGGCGACCGGCGCGCGGATCGAGCCCCCAGCGAACGTGTACCCGATAGTGGGTGAGGTGACCTGCACGCAGTCTCCGAGCTTGAGCTCGAGGTTCTCTCGCAAGGTCTTCCCAACGACGATGCCCGGGAGTTGCTTGCTTGCTACAGGATCCGCGCATGGATCCGTGTCGAGTTCGGGCGGCAGATAGTCGTCCTCCGGCAGCTCAGCGGCATAGCCCCCTTCAGGCGTGATGGCGCCGACTGGGGCGTCGCTTGGGAGACTGGCAACCCAATCCGTCGACTCAGCATCCTTGGTCCCAACACTGCCCTGGTCGGGCACAGGACCCACCCGCTGGGACGGAGGGTCGGCGGAGGCAATGGGACCGCTGAACCCATGAATCGGATCGTTAGCGGCAAGCTCGGCTGCTGATGATTTGTCGAGGGTAGTGGCTGGTTCGCCGTTCAGTGCGCCCCGACGAGCATCGAGAGTCGCCCCTTTCGCTTTGGTCGGCCGCTTTGGAGGAGTCGCTCCGGGTCGGCGGAGGCCTGCCATCGAGCCCTCCACCACGTGTCGTGGCAGATCGAGCACGCGCGGCATCAGGGTTGGGTCCACCCCCTTGAGGAGCACCCCTGTGGCCGTGCGCTTGCCGTGTGTGACCATCATCGGGTTGATGACGAAAGGTGCGATGCCAGTGACCCCCGGCACCCCGTCAAGATCCTCCATGACGTCGCGGTACTCACGGAAATCACTCGTGTACTTCAGCACGAGCACGTGAGCGTTGACGCCCAGGACCTTGTCGCGGAACTGCTTGCGGAAGCCGCCGGTCACGCTGATGACCGTGGCGAGAGCGGCCACACCCAGGGCGACGCCCAGGATCGCGAACATCGTTCCGACCGAGACGAACGACCGCTTCTTGGAGCGCATGTAGCGCAGCGCGAGAGCCAGGGGAAAGCCCATTGCCGAGCCGGTGTAGCAGAGACTCGACGGGGGCGGCACGTCAAAGCCAAGAATTCAGTTTTCGAGGACAATGGAAGCCACTCCCCTTTCTCAGGGGGGGCGGCTCGGGCACCGGCATCCGTCCAGGGAGTCACTCATCCCTGATGCTGGACCGATGGCCAACGGACGCGCGACTCAACCCGTGGGGGGCCGGGGCAGACTCGAGCGGGGGTGCTATACCGAGTGAAAGCCAGGTTCCAGGGGAGGATCGGGCTATCGAGTCTCGTAGGTTGCGTCGTAGAAGTGGGCGAGCAGAGTAGCCAAGGGACGGCAGGGCGTGTGATGAGTGAGCAGCAGACGGCGGCGCGGAAGGGTTCGGACACGACGGGCGGTCATTCCCATTCTGGTGAGCAGACCAATCCGGGGGCGGAGCCTCAGTTACCCTATAACGGGTCCGGAACCGGGTCGGTTTCGCAGAACTCTCACCGTGGAGGAACGGTGGCGACCGGTCGAGCGCAAGAGGACGCGCTCCTAGGGACGATCATCGACGGCAGGTACCGCGTTGAGGCAGTGCTCGGCGAAGGCGGGATGGGGGTGGTGTATCGATGCCGCCACCAGATCATCGACAAGCTAGTGGCGATGAAGGTTCTGCACGCCGACCTGGCGCGCGACGAAGAAGTCACGACGCGTTTTTTGAACGAGGCCAAGGCGGCGTCGGCGATTGGGAACCCGCACATCATCGATATTAGCGATTTTGGGCGGCTTCCCGATGGATCCACCTACTTCATCATGGAGTTCCTCGACGGCAGGCCGCTTGCGGCGGTGACCGAACAAGGTCAGCCCGTCTCGGTCAAGCGAATCCTTCACATTGCGTTCCAACTCGTCGAAGGTCTTGCCGCAGCGCACCGCGCCGGGATTGTTCACCGAGATCTCAAACCCGACAACATCTTCCTGATCTCCAGGGGGAGCGAGCGGGACTTCGTCAAGATCCTGGATTTCGGCATCGCAAAGGTGCCTACTGCGGGTCAGACGAGCAAATTGACGCGCGCGGGAGCGGTGTTCGGGACCCCCCACTACATGTCACCAGAGCAGGCTGCCGGGGCGCCCGTCGATCAGCGCGTCGATATCTACTCGCTCGGCGTCATTCTCTACGAACTCGCCAGCGGTCGGGTACCTTTCGATGCCGACAACTTCATGGGCATCCTCACCCAGCACATGTACAAGGCACCGGTGCCCATCCGCGCACTGGTTCCCGAACCCCAGGAAGTACCGCCGGGTCTCGAGGCGATCGTGCTCAAGTGCTTGTCGAAGCGCCCAGAGCAGAGATACGGCTCGATGGAAGAGCTGCTCGACGACCTCACGAAGCTGCAGGAGGGAACGGTTCCTGATGCTGTCTCGGAGCTCATGCAGCGTTCTCAGGGGTTCAATGTCCCTGCCGACTACATGAAGTCGAGCCCTGTCATGCCAGTGCCGGTTCCCGCGACGCCCAACCAGGGGCGAGGGAGGCTGTCGCTGTATGCTGGTCTGGCAGGGGTTGGGGCCGCAGTAACGCTTGTGATCGCGGTGTTCGCCCTGTCGTCCCAGACAACCGCAGCTCCGACCCCGACGGTCGAGCCTCCCGTCCCGGTCCCTACGTCCCCAGTGCCGGCTTCGCCGCCGCCGCCAGCGACTGAGCCCGCGGTCACAGTTCAGCAGCCTGTTGCTCCAGCCCCCATCAACGTCGTTCTGGGGGTGGAGCCTCCTGACGCCCATGTTTTCCGGGGTGGTGAAGACCTTGGTACCGGACCGGTCCTGGTTCCCGTTCAGTCCGGCAGCCCCGTAGAGCTGGAGGTTCGTCGAGAAGGCTACCTCTCCGAGTCATTGGTATTGGACGGCACGGTACTGAAGAAGCTCGTCAGTCTAACTCCGCGCGGGGGGCGAGGCAGACGGCCACCAGGGACATCGCGGCGCGACTCCACGCAGGGGACAGGGCAGGCCTCGCAAACGACGCAGACCCAGCAGTCGGGGTCCACGTCGACCTCTTCCGGGCGGCCCCGTACTCGTCCGTCGACGGGCGACATCGTGGTGGATCCCTGGGGTGGCGGCTAGCGTCGCCTCCTAGCGGAACGAGGCTGCGCCGTCCCCTGGTTCGAGCTAGAGAGCGTTCATGCCTGACACCGAGGCGCTCGCAAGGGCTATCCCCAAGCCAGTAACCCAGATTTGCCGTCGTCTAGCAAGCGGTGGCCACAAGGGGTGGCTCGTCGGTGGGGCCGTCCGCGACATCCTCATGTCACGGCGAGTGGGGCGCTGCTGCGAGATTCGACACGACTGGGACATTGCCACGAGTGCACGGCCGGAAGACGTTCAACGACTTTTCCGGCGCGTGATTCCCACCGGCATCAAGCACGGTACGGTTACCGTACTCCTGGACGGCGAAGGCTTCGAGCTGACGACGCTTCGCGGGGAAGGGGCGTACAGCGACGGGCGGCGGCCCGATAGCGTGACCTTCGTCGACGATATCGAAGCCGATCTCGCGCGTCGCGACTTCACCATCAACGCCATTGCCTACGATCCCCTTGATGACAGAGTCGTCGATCCCTTCGGCGGGACGCTGGATCTGGAACGGTCTCTGTTGCGAGCCGTGGGAAACCCCAACGAACGGTTCGCAGAAGATGGCCTTCGGGTACTGCGAGCAGCGCGCTTTGTTGCAACGCTTGAAGCAGAGCTTGAGCCGGAAACCGAGGCGGCAATTCGACCGTCACTCGCCAGCTACGCAAAGGTGAGCCAAGAGCGTATTCGCGAAGAATGGTGCAAGGCGCTCATGGCCAAGGAACCCAGCCGAGCGTTCCGCGTCATGCAGCGTCATGGGCTTCTTGCGATCTCTGCGCCAGAGCTCGACTCGACGGCTGGATGTGAGCAGAATCGGTTCCATGCCTACGACGTCTGGGAACACACTCTCCGGTGTCTCGACGGCTGCTTACCGAAGCTCGAGCTCAGGCTTGCCGCGTTGCTTCACGACATCGGCAAGCCGGTGACCCGGGAGTTCCAGGAAGAGAAGCAGGACTTTAGTTTCCATGGGCACGAGCAAGCCGGCGCGAGACTCGCTCGTGAGGTTCTGACGCGTCTGCGATTCTCGAACGAGGAGCGAGATCGCGTCGTAGCGCTCGTTCGCCACCATCTTGTTGTGTACGAGCCAGCCTGGACGGACAGTGCTGTGCGACGGTGGCTCCAACGCGTCACGCCGGACCTGGTCGACGATCTGCTCGAGCTCTGTGTTGCGGACGTGCAGGCCAAGGGACGGGACGCGAGGGCGGAGGTCGATAGCGTCGCTCAGCTGCGCGAGCGCGTGAACGACGTCTTGGCGAAGGGCGCTGCCATGCAGATTCGGGACTTGGCTGTGTCTGGCAATGACCTCATGTCCGAGCTCGGACTCGAGCCGGGACCCCAACTCGGTGCGCTGCTTCGCGCGCTGCTCGAGGTCGTGACCGATCAACCCGAGGTCAACCAGCGCGACGTTCTTCTGGTGCGAGCGAGAGAGCTCGCGCTTCAGCGCCCTCAAGGACAGTCAACCTAACCCTACCATGAGAAGACTCGGCCGCCTGCTCGCCTCTGGCCGGGTCTTCTGGCTAGCTGTTTGGCTTCAGCTTGCTGCCGGCTTGGGGGCGCCGAAGATGCTCGCCGGCCGCTTGCGCTCGGGCTTGTTCTTCTGCTTGTCGCTCCACGAGGGGATGATGATTCGCTGACGCGCCGGCAGTTCACGTCCATCGAGGGCGGCTTCGATCTCTTCCGAATCGAGCGTTTCCCGCTCGAGTAGAGCATGGGCGAGCCGGTTCAGCTTTTCGCGGTTCTCTCGAATGGCAGTCCGAGCTACCTCAAGCTGCTGCTCTACGAGCCTTCTCACCTCTTCGTCAATCTGACGAGCGGTATCCTCCGCATAGTCCTCGCGGCGTGATGAGATTTCTCGTCCCAGAAAGATGTTCTCCTCGTTCTCGCCGTAGGCGATTGGTCCGAGGCGCTCACTCATTCCGAGCTCGCAGACCATGGCTCGGGCCAACCGGGTCGCTCGCTTGATGTCATCCGAGGCGCCCGTCGTGATCTCGTTGAACACGGCCTCTTCGGCGACGCGCCCGCCAAGCGTCATCGAGATGCGAGCGAGCATCTGCGCGCGCGTCATGAGGTGTCGGTCCTCGATCGGCAAGAACATCGTCACCCCAAGGGCAGCGCCACGCGGGATAATCGATACCTTGTGGACGGCATCGTTCCCCTCGACGAGTCGACCCACGACCGTGTGTCCGGCTTCATGCCACGCGGAGACCTGGCGCTCCGAATCGCTCATGACCATCGAGCGGCGCTCGGTCCCCATCAGAACCTTGTCTTTCGCCATCTCGAAGTCGATCATGCTCACGGATTCTTTGTCCTGGCGGGCAGCGAGCAGGGCTGCCTCGTTGACCAGATTCTCCAGGTCTGCCCCAACGAATCCAGGCGTCCCCGAGGCAAGCACATGGAGGTTGACGTCACCGTCCATCGGTACGCGCTTGGTGTGCACCGCAAGGATGCCCTCTCGTCCCCGGATATCCGGGCGAGGCACCGTGATCCGCCGGTCGAACCGGCCGGGACGAAGGATGGCTGGGTCGAGGACGTCGGGTCGGTTCGTGGCTGCGATGATAATCACGCCTTCGTTCGACTCGAACCCGTCCATCTCCACAAGCAGCTGATTCAGCGTCTGCTCGCGCTCGTCATGCCCGCCGCCGAGGCCAGCACCCCGATGCCGACCGACGGCATCGATCTCATCAATGAAGATGATGCATGGCGCGTGCTTCTTGCCCTGCTCGAAGAGGTCGCGGACCCGGCTTGCACCCACGCCGACGAACATCTCCACGAAGTCCGACCCCGAAATGGAGAAAAAGGGTACTCCCGCTTCCCCGGCGATTGCGCGGGCCAACAGCGTTTTTCCGGTTCCGGGCGGTCCCATCATCAGCACGCCCTTGGGAATGTGCCCCCCAAGCCGTTGAAACTTCTTGGGGTCCTTGAGGAACGCGATGATCTCCTCCACCTCGTCTTTGGCCTCGTCGATGCCGGCCACGTCAGCGAAGGTAACCTTGTTCTGGTTCTCGCTGAGCAGTCGCGCCCGGCTCTTGCCAAAGCTCATCGCCTTGCCGCCACCCGCCTGAAGCTGCCGCATGAAGAGGTAGAACATCACCAGAATGAACAGCATCGGCAGCAGAATCGTCAGGGTCGTCGTAAGCAGAGGGTTTCCGTCCTCACGCTGGTAGGTGACCTTGACGTCATGCTCGAGGATCTTGGAAGCGACGTCGTCGCCCTCCGGTCCGATGGCGACACCCGGCTCCGGTGGTCCCTTGGCCGTTGGATCTTGGATCAGGAACGAGTACTCCCGACCCTTGATGTCCACCTCAGTTACGTGCCGCTGCTCGCGGGGGGCCTTCACCAGGGTCATGAACTCGCTGAATGGGACGGGTCGCCGTTGGCGGCCGTCTGGGCTCAGGAAGTGCCAGATGCCGACGAAGGCGACAATCAGCACAACCCAGAGCAGGAGCGTCTTTTGCGGTTGCTTCACGAGTTCTGTCCTCTGGTGTCCATAGCGGAACGACGAAGGATCATGCCACGCGCGTCGGGGGGCGTCGACTCGGCCAACCGAGGCAGGCTCCGGCGTGGGGTAGGCCATGTATTAGGCACAGCGCCTGGTTCCGTCACCCCCGACATCGCCCGTGTCATTGGGAACGGATTCTTCAGGCCGCTTGCTGGCGGATGCGGCAGGCACATGTGCCCCTGCTACGGTAACCTAATCAATCAGGTAAAGCCTCCCCGAGTCGCGATCCACGGCGAGCTCTTTTCCGCCCGCAACGCGGATTCTGGCATCTGATTGACGCAATCGGCTTGCTCGCTCGACTCCGCCGAGCTGGGCGCGATTCAAGGTGACTCCGAGGTGGGCATCTTCGCTGAGCAGCGCGATGACTGGGTGCGTCAGCTGGTCGGCCAGAGCGTTCAGGTGGGCGACGACGGTAGGCGAAAGCTCCTTTAGGAGCGGGAGCACTTCCCGGCGAACCCGAACCCGCAAGAATCGGGCATCACGATTCGATGGGTCCTCGGAATAGGGCACGCGATGGCGCGCGAGGTGGGCAAGGATCTGGGCCTTGGTCGTGCGGATCAGCGGGCGAATGAGATCCCCAGAGCGCGCAGGCAGTACTGCAAGCCCCCGCGGCCCGGCGCCGCGAAGGAGGCGCAAGAGGACGGTCTCGGCGCGATCCTCGGCATGGTGTGCCGTCGCGATGACCGAAGCACTGAGTGCCGCGGCGGCCTCGCGAAGCGCCCGATAACGAGCCATTCGTGCACGGTGCTGCAGATTGGCGCCCGGGTCCAGCGCGAGCGTGGTGCGCGAGAAGGGGATCCCGAGCGTTGCGGCGTGCGCTTCGGCCCGATCGAGCTCGAGCTGTGCTGCCGGGCGCAGACCGTGGTTGACCCCGTGAGCCACGAGATCGAGCCCCAGCGCCGCGGCGCTCTTCGCCATGGCGTCGAGGAGGGCCATCGAATCGCCGCCACCGGATACCGCTAACAGAACACGGGTGCCTCGTGTCAGTTGGCACTCCTCTCGTGCGGTGCGATTCAAAGTTCTGAGTAACGTCGGTGGGTGGCTGCGGGGCATGGCGGATGCGTCGAGGAGTATTCAGGGAGGCTGCGGCGATCCCTCACTCAGCGTAGCTCGAATTCCTTGCAGAACAGGAGCTCGTGCATCTCGGCGAGCGCGGTGAGGCAATGAGGTTCATGGGGGTATCCATGGCTGCACTGCGATGCGGCCTCGTCGTAGTAGGCACAGTCAGCGCATGTGAAACGCAAACGGAATCGGGCCGCTTCTTCACGCAACTGATCGTCGACGAGCGTTTTCATCGGGTAGTGCTCGCTCGCATGCGGCCCTCTACGGAAACGGCTGTGCTGGCGGTCCCCGCTGAAAGTAGAAGCTGAAATCTCCCTCCACCACGCTGAGCCGCTCCGCGGAGTATCCACTCAGGATGCTGTCGCTGCACTCCCCCGCGCTCGGATAGCCAGCTCCTGTGGGGCCATCCGCTGCATCCCGTGGATCGCCGAACACCGCCGTGAAGCTGCCCTCGGTGAGCCTGTCCTCTGAGTCGTCCTCGTTGGGATCGCCGCTGAAGAGAGAATCGAAGGTGATGGAGCCACACAGCGCGTAGAGTGCTCCGTTTTGTGTGTTGCAGCTAGCGTGCAGGTATAGCGCCATGCTCACCGGGGCGCGTATGCCTTGACTGGAAAGCGAGACTCCGGGGGGCGACACCCCGCTGGGCAGCCCAATCTGCACGGGTTCACCGATGGAGTCGCTTCGGATGTCTGCGACATGACTCACGTTCACCGACAAACCGTCCGACACCTCCAGCAGGTCGTCACCGCGCTGGATGCGAATCGACAGCGTGTCTCCGCCGTAGGGATTGGCACCGAAGAAGGTTGGATCGAGGGAGAAAGGCCCCCGGTAACAGTCGCGAACGAACAGGTCTTCGCTGGTCACGTTGCCGCTTCCCTCGCCAGTCGTACAGGCGACTAGCCACGCGCACAGCAGAACGAGCGAGAGCAGCGGTACCTTCACGGGCGGCCTCGAAGCCGATCATGCCCCGTTTGAGCGTGCCCGGCAAATCCGGCCGCCGCCGAGTACCCTGTCCCCACGGTAGAACACCGCAAACTGACCAGGAACCACCGCAGAAACGGGTTCTCGGAAGTGAACCTCGACGGCCCCTCGGGGGCTCTGAAGCACGGTGGCCGGGTGGCACCGACCGCCGTAGCGCACCACCGCTTCGCACTCAAGCGGAAGCACAGCGTCGGTCGCGAGGGTGACTCCGTCGAGCTCCGCTTGCTGACTCAGTAGTCCAGCTCTGGATCCAAGCCGTACCGTCGCAGTCTCGGGTTCGATGGCGACGACGTAAGCCCGTTGTCCCAGCGCCACGCCCAGGTTTCTGCGTTGGCCGATGGTGAAGCGGTGCACGCCGGCATGCTGACCGACAACCGTACCGTCTTCCTTCACGATGGGTCCGGGCCGGGTCCGTCCCTGCGCTTCTCGCTCGATCAGTGCGTCATAACGGCCCGAGGGAACGAAGCAGAGTTCCTGGCTTTCCCCCTTCTGCGCTACCGGCAGGTGCAGTCGCTCCGCTTCGGCGCGAACCTCCGCTTTCAGCGAGTCTCCAAGCGGCAGCAAGAGTCGTCGTAGGACATCGGCGGTCAGAACGTGCAGGAAGTAGCTCTGGTCCTTTCGCAGATCTCGTCCCCTATGGAGTCTGGGCTCGTCGTCGCCATCCAAGATGCGCGCATAGTGTCCAGTGGCAACCAGCTCAGCACCCAGATGATCTGCGATCCCCATCAGCTCATGGATCTTGACGAAGCGGTTGCAGTGAATACAGGGACTTGGCGTCTCTCCTCGAAGGTAGGCCGCGACGAAGGGATCCACGATCCGTTCTCGAAACAGACGTCGACGATCGAATGTGTGGTGCGGGACGCCGAGCACGTCGCACACATGACGAGCGTCCCGAATACCCTCCGTCGCCCCGTTACTCTCTTGCGCCGGACACTCGTCAGAGTGACCCCACAGATGCAGAGTGACGCCGACCACTTGGTGCCCGGCTGCGACGAGCCGAGACGCGGCGACCGAGGAGTCGACGCCCCCACTCATCGCAACAAGCACACGGGTCATCCTTCGCGAAGGTGGAAGCGAAGGTGGGGGCGGTCAAGGCGCCATTCGCACCAGATTCTACTCGCTCAGCTTTGGTCTGGCCTGGAAGGACCCGGCACGGCGGCTCGCTCGGTCCTTGCCCCAATGGGAAGTGTCCGGGCAGGCTTTGTTGCGCTCAGCCCGCAATCCAGAGCGGACTGGGTTCTCTCTGGGAATACTGTCCGCGCTGTAGGCTTCGGCGTGCGAGGCGGCCCGCGAAGCCGCCTCGCGAGCGCACTCCCGGAGTATTGCTCGGTCTTTGTCGAGTTACGGCGGTGCTTCGACGTCAGAGATGGCTCTGAAACGCTCTGTCAACCGGGCGATCGCACGAGTGTGGAGTCTGCTCGCCCAGGACTTACTTAATCCCAGGTCTTCGGCAACCCGATCGAATCGGTCCCCTTCGAGGTAGTGTCGTCGGACAAGTTCGGCTTCCTGGTATGGCAGGCTCTCGAGCTCTCTGGCGACGAAGCTCAGGAGTTCGACGCGACCGACGGCCTCCTCGGGAGTGGGGGCGCGATCCTCCGTGGTGGGCTCACCTCCGTCGCCGCGCACTCGCTTGCCAATGAGCCCCAGACTCATGGCCGTGGCCATGTTTGCCAAATGCTCGCCAAGGGCGGCCTCGGCCTCAGCACTCGTTCGGCTCTGCGCTGGAGTGCCGAATGCATCCTCCGCCGCCCCCTCCGAACAGAGCGCGCCGGCTTCGAGCGCCTTGAATCGCTCGTGAAGCCGCCTGGGGAGGGGAGCCATGGTCCGTATACCGTCGATGATGGCCCCGTGCACTCGGTAGTAAGCGTACGCTCGAAACGGGACGCCTCGAGTTGAATCGAAACGTCTCGCCGCGAGAAGCAGCCCCTCGCGGCCATAGCTCACGAGCTCGTCCAGCTCGAGGCTATGACCTGCTGCGGCGGTAATCTGTCGCGCCAGGATGTTGACGAGATCGAGAGCGGAGTCGAAGCGCTCAAGCACTTCGGGGGAGTCCACGGGGCGGCCCACAGGCGGGACTCTACCGCGAAGCCAGCGCTCCGACGTCCCGAAATCCATACGATTATTTCCCCTGATGTTGGCACCGCATCGCGAGCACTTCGCCCGTTAGCGCGAGCGGCGCGCCACTGTACGTCAGAGGATAGGTCGACTGGGCGTTCTGGCGGTCCATGCTTCAGCTCGGAGGTCATCTTCTTGTCATCGACGGGTGCGTCGGCCTGTTCGGCATGCCATAGTCCGCAGACCATGATCCGGCTGAGCCGGGTAGCGGCCGCTTACGTGTTGTTGGGGCTGGTCGCCTGTTGCGCGGCTCTGTTCTGGCGCGGAGTTCTGCCTTTTGTGCACCCTGATCCATGGCTGCCGTTGCCTTTTGGCGAGCGCGAGCTCTGGAGTCTGGGAATTGGGCTGGCTGTTGGTGGGCTCGTGGTTCTCGCCACGCGATGGGGCACTCCTCGCTGGAACTGGATGAAGCGGCTTCACGCCGAGCTTCGCCCGGTCGCGCGTGGTCTAACGCCGCGGTCTGCCTTCATCGTCGCACTTCTGAGCTCCGTCGGTGAGGAGCTGCTCTTTCGCGGGGTTCTCCAGCTGTGGCTTGGTCTGTGGGCACAGGCCTTGATTTTCGGTCTGTTGCACTACCTGCCGGGTCCGTCGAGGTGGTCGTGGCCCGTATTCGCGAGCGTCGTCGGGCTTGGGTTGGGGGCGATGTTCCAGTTGACTGGCTCATTGGTCGGTCCAATTGCTGCTCACTGTCTCATCAATGCGATCAATCTCCTCTACCTGAAGTCACACAACCCCGAGCCGAGCCGGTCCTCGCTGGGGGGGCTGCTGGGACAACGCGGATGAGCCCGATGGCGCCTTGCGTGGCGGTCCTGCTCGCTTCGCGTTAAGGTCGCTCATACCCTCTAGGCCGTCGAGCCCTTCCTCTCGTTTCACCGGGTCGTGCTCATCAGGAGCTTCCCCTAGACCCCGGCCAACCGCCCATGCCCGAGACTCCCCCGGCACAACCCGACGACAAACCCCGGGTTCTGATCGTTGACGACGAGAAGTTTATCCGTGACATCCTCGCCGATTTTCTCGGCATGGAGGGGTACGTCGTGCGCACTGCCCAGGATGGGATCTCGGCGATCACCGAGCTGGAGCGGGCACGGTACGACGTTGTGGTGAGCGACCTCAAGATGCCGAACATGGGGGGACTGGAGCTGCTTCGGGAGGTCGCGGCTCGACACCCCAACACCCTGACCGTCATCATGACGGGATTTGGGACAGTCGAAACTGCGATCGATGCCATGAAGCGCGGCGCGTTCGACTACGTTCTCAAGCCCTTCAAAGCCGAGGAGATCGTTCACGTCGTTCAGCGAGGCCTCGAGAAGCGGCGTCTCGAGGCGGAGAACCTGCGCCTCAAAGAAGCGCTCTCCCTCTACAAGGTCAGTGAAGCGATTGCAGCCAGCCTGTCCATGGAGGAGGTCGTGGCGACTGTGACGGAGGGCGGTGTCAGCGAGCTTCGCGCCGACTACGTCAGCACCTGGTTGGAAAACGGGGTGGGGGGCTACTTCGAGCGAAGCCTGGGGCGTGCACCCGCTCTGCCAGAGATGGCTCGTGCCGGAGAGCTCGACGCCGGGGTCATCTGTTCGCGACTTTCCCGTGGCGATCTGGTGGTGGAACACGGCCACCGCGCAGCAGAGCTTTTCAGTCGGCAGCCTGCTCCGCCCGCCGAGAGCGTCGTGGCCGTCCCTCTCGAAATGAGAGGGAGGCTCATGGGGTGGATTGTCGTGGTGAGCGTCACTCCCCACCGTAGGTTCGACGAGGGCGAGCGGAAGCTGCTTCGGCTCATCGCGTCTCGGGCCGCGGCTTCCATTGAGAATGCTCGGCTCTACGAGAACCTCCAGAGTACTTTCAAGCAAACCATACAGGGCCTGGCAACCGCTATCGACAAGATGGACCGCTACACGGCGGGGCATTCCCAGCGAGTGTCAGGATATGCCGTGGCGCTGGCGCGATGGCTGGAGCTTCCCGAGTTGGCCGTTGAGACCGTTCGGCAGTCCGCTCTGATGCACGATATAGGTAAGGTCGGCTGTGTGATGAACCTCAACAAGCCAGGAAAGCTCACCAACGCCGAATATGAGGTTTTTCAGCGCCACCCGGTCTACGGTCGCGAGATTCTCGACCCCATTGGGTTCCTGCGGCCCGTGATTCCCGGTGTGTATTTGCATCACGAGCGTTGGGACGGGAGGGGCTACCCTGAGGGGCTCGCTGGCAACTCCATTCCCCTGACTGCGCGGATCATCGCGGTTGCCGATACCTACGACGCCATGACCACCGATCGCGCCTATCGACCGGCGCTACCACACGAAGTGACGGTGAACGAGATCGTCCGATTCTCGGGAACCCAGTTCGATCCGGAGTTGGCTGGCACGTTCACGGATCGCATCGACTCGTACCGAGACGAGTTGCGGGATCTCGGTGAAAAGGTCCCCGAATGAGCGAGACGGTCGGTGCGCGGCGGAGGCTCGTCGGCAAATGGCTGGGCAAGCGTCGCTACGAGCCTGTGCATGAGTTGCAGCTTGCCCTGCATCAGGCGCGAACGAGCGGTTCCATCACCGACACGGTGCTGTTGTTGGAGCACGAACCGGTCATCACCCTCGGGCGAGCCGCCAAGAGAGAGCATTTGCTCGTCACGTCAGCTTACCTTGCGGCGCAGGGAGTGGACCTGGCAGAGTCGGGCCGCGGAGGCGACGTCACGCTCCACGCGCCCGGACAGCTCGTCTGCTATCCGATCGTCGACCTCTCGCCGGACCGCCGAGACGTTCGCCGCTATGTCCGCGGGCTCACCGGTGTGATGCAGAGTCTCGTCGCGCCGCTGGGTATCGCCACCGGCACGATCGACGGACTCGTGGGGGTCTGGGTCGACCGGGCCAATCCCTCGTGCTTCGACCGCATTAGTGACGCCGCCGAATTCGCAAAGATCGGTGCGATTGGGGTGCGGATATCGCGCTGGGTTACGATGCATGGCTTCGCTCTCAACGTTACGACGGAGCTGGGTCTATTCGGTCTGATCGTGCCTTGCGGTATCCGTCAATACGGTGTCACGAGTGTGCAAGAGCTCACTGGGCAGCGTCCACAGTTGCGGGATCTGGCGCAAAACACACTGACCCTGCTCGGACGAGAACTCGACGCAGACACTGAGGGCATCGAGGACTGCTCTGAGACGGATCTCCGCGCTTTATTTCCGCGAACGGCGTAGCACTACTGCCGGAGACTTGTCTGAGGGGACGCCCGCCGATCTCGGCTTCCGGCTTCGTTTCGCTGCGCTTCCGGCGCTCACGTCGCTCCGCTCCGGTGCACTCGCGCGCTGCGTGCGCGCCGCAGCCTTGGGCTGCGGACGTAGCCCTCCGTGGACTCAGTCCAGCGAGTTGGACTGAGTCCGCTCCGGGTCTCGCGAGACTTGGCCAGAAACCGAGCTTGACGGGCGGGCTGCCCCAGAGTTTTTGGCAGTACAGAGTCTTCGGCAGTAGGAGTAGGCTCGCGACGGAGGATTCGGCTGCCCTGGCTTGACGAGCGGCTTTGAGCGTGGAATTCTCCCCGGCTAGATGACTGTCCTTGTTTGAGTGGACGTTCCGACCTGACCCCCCCTTGGACGCGCGGCACCGGATAGACCGTTGTCGTTGCGAGTGGGTGTCGAGCGACCACCGCCGGGCTCCCCGCTGAAGCGGCGCGCAGCCTTCCAGGACCGGTTCTTGCTCTGCCCATGCTCCTCGCGTCCGAGGCGTTCCAACGAACAGCCTTTCAGATTGGGAAGCATCACAGTGTCAGACCTCGAAGCGATGGGCTACAGCCCGTTCTTTTCCGTTCAGTTCGAGCTCCTCGGGCAACCCGAGTTGGTCGCCGCACGCGTTGCTGCGGATGGCCGGAATCAGTTCCCGCTCATCGGATGCGGTGCCTCGTTCGGCACGCCCTCCGGCAAGCTACGCCAAGAGATGGAGGATGGGCGCGTCGACCACCTGGCAGTCGGCGATTGGGTCGCGGCAACGGAGCACGGCGCTCTCGCCGTGATCCACCACGTACTCGATCGGAGGACGCAACTCCAACGACGTGCAGCGGGTAGCGACGCGCGCTGCCAGACCATCGCAGCCAACGTCGACGTGTATCTCGTAGTCACAGCGGCAGGTCGGGACCTCAATCCGCGACGACTCGAGCGTTACGTCACCGCCGTGTGGGACAGTGGCGCCACGCCGGTCGTGGTGTTGAACAAGACTGATCTCGCTGAAGACGTCGACATCCTGCTTCGGCGAATCGAAGCTGCCGCCCCCGCCGTTCCCATCGTTCCAGTCAGTGCACATCTCGGGTCCGGACTCGACGCAGTGCGGGCACACTTGGGGCGGGGGAGGACCGTCGCGTTCATCGGCTCGTCCGGCGTTGGGAAATCCACACTGCTCAATCGGCTCGTGGGGCAAGAGCATCAGCCCACCGCCGTGGTTGGTCCGGATGGGCTGGGGCGTCACACGACGACACGCCGAGAGCTCCTTCTTCTCGAGGGGGGCGGCGCGTTGATCGACACGCCGGGCCTACGCGAATTCGGCATGGTGGAGTTGGGCGCGGGGCTGGACGCCACCTTTGCGGACGTCGCGAGCTTCGCCTCGAGCTGTCGCTTCGGCGACTGCACGCACACGAACGAACCGGGCTGTGCGGTGGTTGAGGCAGTCGCTTGCGGCGCGCTCTCGGCTATTCGTCTCGACAGCTATCAGCGACTTCGCACGGAGTCAGCGGCTGCCCAGGCACGACGCGACCCGGTGCTAGGTGCCAACTCCAAGAAGCGCACGAAGGCCATCAGTAGGAGCGTGAAGGCGATGGCGAAGCTCGACGGCAAGTACAGATGAGGAACGCCACGACCCGCAGGGAAGGGCCATAACCTTGCTGAGCGCGTCGTGGCGCCGACACTCACAGCCCCCAAGCGCCGGCAGGCGCAACGACCGTGTGGTCATTCCGCCTGCTGGGGGGCACTGCCTCGTGCACCAAGGGGTCAGTGGTGTGAACGCATCCGACAACGGTTCGCGACGCTACTCCTGACACCAGGTCGCATCCGGGTGGGGCTCGGTATATGGGTATGGGTCTAGCGAATCGGGCTCCACGTTGGGGAACGCACACTCGTCGAAGAGCTCGCCGCAAGTCATGCCTTCCGCGTCGGGAGCCGAGTAGCACAGATGGCAGTCATAGATCTGCGCCCGCGCAGCCTCGTTGAAGAGATTAAACGTCTGCTGGCACTTGGCGATGCTCGCGCTTGCTGTGCCGTTTGCCTCGATGTCCGAGCACCCTTCGTAGACGTCTCCGCCGTTCGTCCCTTCGTTGCCGTTGACGATGAGCTCGCACGTGACGTCGCTCTGGCCAGGCACGATTCTGTCGACGTCGCAGGTTCTCGCCATCACGGTATCCAGGCAGTCGAGAGCGATGTCGTGCTCTTCGTTGCTGCAACCGTCAGCACTCAGATCGTCGAGGTGATCCAAGAAAAGGCAGGTGTACATTGCATCGAACACGCCAGGGCGGGCGTGCGCTGCGAAGTAGTTGCAGAGGTAAATCCCTAGCGGGGCGGCCCCATCCGAGCACGTTGCCGCAAAGGGCAAGTCCGCACACAAGCCGCTCGGTGCCCAGTCGAGCGTCCTCGTGTCCCCGAAGCACCCCACCTCGACACCATTTCCCCCGGCGCCTGCAGCGCTTCCGGCCGTGCCCGCAGCTTCCGTGTTGCCAGCTGTCCCCGCTGTACCAGCGGTCTGCGTCGTGCCAGCTGTCCCCGCTGTACCAGCGGTCTGCGTCGTGCCAGCTGTCCCTGCTGTGCCAGCGGTCTGCGTCGTGCCAGCGGTCTGCGTCGTGCCAGCCGTGCCAGCCGTGCCAGCCGTGCTGCCGCCGCTCTCGACTTCCTCGCCACCCGTTCCCGACGCTCTGCCAGCGCTGCCACTGGTTCCGCCGTTCTCGCCCTGATCCGTTCCGCCGCTCGACTCATCGTCGGCTTCCTCGTCGCTCGCGCCCCCCGTCGCGGCATCAGCTCGACCGGCGCCTTCTGTTCTGGAATGGGTGTCGGAGTCGACCTCCTCCGAGGAGCACCCACCCACAGCCAGAACCATCACACTACCCAAGCCCAAAAGGGTGTTTCGCAGCAGAGTCAGCTTCTTCATTGTGTTTGCTCCAGTGGTCCGACCGTATCGAGCGTTCGGACGGTGCCCCCGAACGGTTGGCCATCGCCCGGCGGGCGTTGGACGGAGATGTCAGGGGGATCGTTCACGCAACCCCAGCGCGATTCTACGTTCCCAGCGCGACGCAGAACAAGGTCCGAGGCGGCCTCTTGGTCGGTCTCTGCGGGTGTGCGTCTCCGTCGGGCCCCTTCCCGCCGTCCTGGGATCGCCAGCGGCAACGAACCCGCCTGCAGACTCTGCCACCCTCCCGAGCGAGCAACCCACCAATCCGTGGGCCCCTTGTTCGGCCCAAGCACACCGAACCCGGTGGCACGGCGGTACAGATCGAAGGAAACGTGCATCAATCAGCACTTCTCCACCCCCAGATCGGGACGACTGAGGTGCCCGACCCGCCCAGGCCGACGTCGATAGGACGGAGGCGGTGGTGCGCGGCTCCGGTGAACAGCTGAGCAGGTACGAAAAAAACCTGGAGGGAAACCTTGCAGAGGGGGGGGCGCACTGCTACCTAGGCGTCCCCTTTTTCGGCGCTCGCCTCTCGGGGTCAGAGCGTCGACAGCCGCCTAACTTCTCGGGCGGCGTGCGGCGCGGCCATCAAGGCTGCGACTCGGATTCTCGCCGCCGCCGTGAAGGCCGACGGATGACGGGCCGGGCGAATAGCCCGAGCCTGGGGCGACGGGTCTCAAAAGGAAACTGTCGAACGATGATAAGCCAAGCTACTGCCAAATTTCAGAGGATCAGCCCGCGCAAAGCGCGAGTGATCATCAACCTGGTTCGCGGGCGTGATGCGGCCGAAGCCCTCCAGCTTCTCGACTTCACCCCCAAGGCTGGCGCTCCCGTCGTCAAGAAGCTCCTGGCGAGCGCCGTGGCGAACGCGCGCGTTGCCAAGCCCGATGTTGACGTAGATGCCCTTTACGTCAGCAAGGCGACCGTAGACAAAGGGCCGAACTCGCACATGCGCCGTTGGCGTCCCCGGGCCATGGGTCGCGCCACACGCATCGCGAAGGGTGTCAGCCACATTCACCTCGAGCTCGACGTGCGCTGAGCCTCGGCTAAGCGTCACGCAGGTAAGGCGTCATGGGACAAAAAACGCATCCGTATGGCTTCCGGCTTGGAGTCATCAAGACCTGGACCAGTAAGTGGTACGAAGACAACAACTACGCCAAGTGGTTGCACGAGGATCTTCGCATCAAGCGCGCGGTGAAGGACTATCTCTACAACGCGAACGTCGCGAGTGTCGAGATTGAGCGTGCCGCCAACAAGGCCAAGGTCGTCGTATACACGGCGCGCCCCGGCATGGTGATCGGCAAGGGCGGCAGAGGTATCGAAATCCTCAAGAGCGGCAACCTCGATTCTGCGGCCAAAGGCGAGACCAAGTTCGCCGGCGTTCAGTCCTTCACCGACAACGAGGTCTTCATCGACGTTCAAGAGGTGCGCAAGGCGGAAACAAACGCACAGCTCGTGGCCGAAAACATCGCCACCCAGCTCGAGCGTCGCATCGCCTTTCGGCGCGCGATGAAGAAGGCTCTCTCTACCGCCATGAAGTTTGGCGCCAAGGGCGTGCGCGTTCGGTGCTCGGGCCGCCTCGGCGGCGCCGAAATGGGGCGCGTCGAAACTTACCGTGAAGGCCGCGTGCCACTGCACACCCTGCGCGCCGATGTGGACTTCGGTTTGGCCGAGGCTCGTACGACCCAGGGCACCATTGGTATCAAGGTCTGGATCTTCAAGGGTGAGGTGCTTCAACGCCGCGCCCGACGCATTCCAGAGTGAGGTTCTGAGCCATGCTCTCCCCGAAGCGAACAAAATTCCGCAAGATGCAGCGAGGCAAGAATCGAGGCTGCGCATGTCGTGGCAGCGATATCGCCTTCGGCGACTACGGGCTGCAGGCAGTGGGTCGTGCCCACTTGACCGCGCGCCAGATCGAAGCAAGCCGTATGGCGATTCAGCGACACGTCAAGCGTGTCGGCAAGCTCTGGATCCGCATCTTCCCAGACATGCCCGTCTCCAAGAAGCCGCTCGAAGTCCGCATGGGTAGCGGCAAGGGTGCGGTTGAACTCTGGGTTGCGCCGGTCAAGCCAGGGCGCGTCCTCTTCGAGATTCAGGGCGTGTCTGAAGACATCGCCCGGGAAGCCTTCCGTCTTGCGTCGGCCAAACTCCCTCTCGAGACCCGCTTCCTTGCCCGAGGAGACCTCTAATGAAGTTCAAGGAACTCAAGGAGCGCTCCACGGAAGACTTGGCGCAGCTCCGAGAAATAACGAAGAAGGACCTGTTCTCCTTCCGCATGAAGAACGCGACCGGGCAGCTCGAGGACACGAGCCTCATCGGCAAAGCTCGCAAGGACCTCGCCCGTATAGAGCTTATCCTGCAGCAGCGCGCCGATGAGGCCGCTGTCAGCACGAAAGGTGGCGAAGCATGACTTCCGAAACACCTGAAACCACGAAGCGCGGTCGCCCCAGCCGTCGCTCCCTCATCGGGCGCGTCTCGAGCGACAAGATGGACAAGACGGTGGTCGTCGAGGTGATGCGCCTCAAGCTGGATCCCGTCTACAAGAAGTACATCCGGGTTCGTAAGCGCTACAAGGCGCACGACGAGACCAACGAGTATCGCACGGGCGACCGCGTCGAGATCGTCGAGCACCGAGCGCTGTCCAGGGACAAGCGTTGGAAGGTGGCGCGGCTCCTCGAGCGTCCTGCACAGGAGCTTACGTGACATGATCCAGACCGAGACCCTGCTGGACGTTGCCGACAACTCGGGCGCCAAGGTCGTGCAGTGCATCAAAGTGCTGGGCGGCGCTGGTCGTCGCTACGCTGGCCTTGGTGACATCGTCGTCGTTGCCGTTCAGGAAGCGATGCCGAACAGCAAGCTCAAGAAGGGCGACATATCCAAGGCCGTCATTGTGCGGACCGTCCAGGAGAACCGCCGCGCCGACGGTAGTTACATCAAGTTCGACGACAACAGTGCGGTGTTGCTCAACGCTCAGCTCGAGCCAATTGGTACCCGCATCTTTGGCCCGGTTGCACGCGAGCTGCGTGGCAAGAAGTTCATGAAGATCATCTCTCTGGCACCGGAGGTGCTGTGATGCGCAGGATCCGAGTCGGGGATGACGTTGTCGTCATCAGCGGCAACGACGCCGGCAAGCGAGGTAAGGTCACTCGTGTCCTTACCGAGCAGGGCAAAGTGGTTGTCGAGGGAGTAAAGAAGGTCAAGCGGCACCTCAAGACCGCCCCCGAACGTCCCGGTGGAATCGTCGAGATGGACGCGCCGATTGCCGCCTGCAAGGTGATGCTCGTCGACCCGAACAGTGGCAAGGCGACGCGAGTCCACACCGAAGTTCGAGACGGCAAGAAAGTCCGTGTCGCCAAGAGCGGTGCGGTGATTGCGAGTCAGGAGTAAGCCATGGCCGAAGCCGTGAAGCCGCGCCTGCGTGAGCGCTACAAGGCAGAAATCGCTCCGAAGCTGCAGAAGCGTTTCGGATATGGGAACACCATGCAGATCCCGCGTCTGCGGAAGATCGTGGTGAACATGGGCCTTGGCGAAGCTGTCGCCAACCCGAAGATCATTGAATCCGCCGTCGTCGAGATGGCAGCGATCACCGGTCAGAAGCCCGTCATCACTCGCGCGAAGAAGTCGATCGCGTCGTTCAAGGTTCGTGAAGGAATGCCGATCGGCGTGACCGTGACGCTCCGACGCGAACGCATGTGGGAGTTCCTGGATCGCCTGACGACACTAAGCCTTCCTCGCGTTCGAGATTTCCGCGGCGTCAGCCCCAAGGCTTTCGACGGCGCGGGCAACTACACGCTCGGCCTTCGCGAGCAAATCGTATTTCCCGAGATCAACTTCGACAAGGTCGACAAGGTCAAGGGCTTGAACATCACCATCGTCACAACGGCAACGACCAACGAGGAAGCGCGTGAGCTGCTTCGCGAGTTGGGCATGCCTTTCAGGAGCTGACAGGATGGCGCGCGCATCTCAGTGGGCGAAGCTCAATCGTCCCCCCAAGTTTTCCACCCGAGCGGTGAACCGCTGCAACGTTTGCGGTCGCCCGCGGGCCGTATATCGCGACTTCAAGCTGTGCCGGTTGTGCCTGCGATTGCTTGCGCTCAAGGGCGAGATTCCGGGCGTCACGAAGGCGAGTTGGTGAAGCTATGATGACCGATCCCGTTTCGGACCTGCTGGCGCGAATCCGCAACGCCGCTCTCGCGCGGCATGAGCTGACGCACGTGCCCGCCAGCAAGATCAAGAAGGCGGTTGCCGAAATCCTCAAGGCCGAAGGCTACGTTGCCGACGTCCGCCAAGAGGAGTGGGGCGTCGCAAAGCATCCCCATCTGACGATTGTGCTCAAGTACGGCGAAGACAAGAAGGCCGCGTTCCGCGGGATCAAGCGTGTCAGCCGTCCCGGGCGCCGCGTCTACGTCAAGCATGACGAGATTCCCCGCGTCCTCAGTGGCATGGGCATCTCGATCCTGAGCACGTCTCAGGGGCTCATGACGGACCAGCAAGCCCGCCAGCGCAAGGTGGGTGGCGAGCTGCTGTGTGAGGTTTGGTGATGACGACCGAGACTCAGATTCAGACTGCCAAGCCACGGGTCTCCCGTGTTGGCAAGCGTCCGATCGCGTTGCCCAAAGGCGTTACGGTTGAGATCAAGGATCGCGCCGTAAGTATCAAGGGCGCCAAGGGCCAGCTTTCCCAGCTTCTTCCCGACCAGGTCGAGGTGAAGAAGGAAGGTGAAACCCTGATTGTGACCTCGAGCGCTTCCGGTGCGGATGCGCCGCGTCTCCAGGGTCTGGTTCGCGCTCTGTTGGCCAGTATGGTCAAAGGGGTGTCTGAGGGGTATGAGCGCGCCCTGGAGCTGGTCGGTACTGGGTACCGCTGCGAGGTGAAGGGTCAGACCGTGACGCTTCAGGTGGGGTTGTCCCATCAGAGCGTCTACGAGCTGCCTCCTCACGTGAAGGGCGTCGTCCCCGCCGACTCGCGCGGAAGCGTGCTCGTGCTGACTTCGCCCGACAAGTCTGCGCTCGGTCAGGTCGCGGCGAGCATCCGCGGCGTCCGTCCGCCCGAGCCATACGGTGGCAAGGGCATCCGTTACCGTGGCGAGCAGATTCGCCGCAAGGCCGGTAAAGCCGGCAAGGGTCGCAAGTAATCGCTCGCGGAGTAGTCTCATGGCCAAGAAGTTGACCCCGCGCCAGCGGCGCAAGTTTCGCATCCGGAACAAGATCAGCGGTACCACGGAGAGGCCTCGTTTGAGCGTCTTCCGTACCGCCCGACACATATATGCGCAGGTCATCGATGACAGTGCCGGAACGACGCTCGCCGCCGTTTCGACATTGAGCGGTGATCTTGAAGGCAAGCTTGCCGACGACGACAAGACCGCCTGCGCCAAGAAGGTCGGCGCGTTGCTCGCCAAGGCCTGTCTCGAGAAGAAGATTGAAAAGGTCGTATTCGATCGAAACGGTTACCTCTATCACGGCCGCGTCAAGGCGCTCGCCGAAGCCGCCCGTGAGGCGGGGCTGCAGTTCTGAGCGCCCGCTCGGAGTGTAGTCTAACGCCGGAAGCACGGTTCAGGAGCTACGATGGCATTCGAACATCTGGACGAGGAGAAGCTCAAGGAGCGCGTCATCCACATCAACCGTGTTGCGAAGGTTGTGAAGGGTGGTCGTCGTTTCAGCTTCGCTGCGCTCGTTGTGGTCGGTGATGAGGCTGGTCATGTTGGCGTCGGACTTGGGAAGGCCAACGAGGTCCCCGAGGCAATCCGCAAAGGCAATGACCAAGCCCGCAAGAACATGTTCAAGGTTCCGATGATTGGCGCCACGGTGCCGCACGAGGTCATCGGAGAGTTCGGAGCGGGCAGAGTGCTGCTCAGGCCAGCTGCTCCGGGCACCGGCGTTATTGCCGGCGGTGCGGTGCGCGCCGTGGTCGAGTCGGCGGGTATCCACGACATCTTGACCAAGTGCCTGGGCTCGGCCAACAAGTACAATGTCGTGAACGCGACGGTCGAGGCGCTGCGTGCACTGCGCAGGCCCGAGGAGGTCGCTGGCACACGCGGCAAACCGCTCGGAGAGATCACCGAGGACTACCCGGTCGCGGCAGTCTCTGCCAAGGCCGCTGTGGCGTCTTCGATCATTGCCCATCGCGACACCGCCGGTGCTGGGGGGAGCGAGGCATGAGCTCGGTGAACCAGAGCGATGTGAAGCTTCGGGTCCGACAGACACGGAGTGCCGTTGGGCGTGCACATCCCCAGCATCGGGTGATTAAGGGGTTGGGGCTTCGGGGCCCCGGCTCGGAAGTGGTCGTGGACAATACCCCCTCGTTCCGCGGCATGATCAGGAAGGTGATGCATCTCGTCGAGGTGCAGGCCGTTGAGGAGAAGTGACCATGGCTGACACTCTATCGAGGCTCTCGCCGCCGGCTGGTGCACGGCACTCCGAGAAGCGCGTCGGGCGCGGCGGCGGTTCGCGGGTTGGCAAGACCAGCGGGCGCGGCCAGAAAGGCCAGAAGGCGCGTTCGGGTGGCAACATCAACAAGCTGCACTTCCAGGGTGGCCAGACGCCAATACAGCGTCGCATCCCGAAGCGTGGCTTCAACGTGCCGTTTCCCGTCACGACAGTTGCGATCAACGTCTCCGAGCTCGAGCGATTCGAAGCCGGTACTGCAGTGACGGAGGAGGTGCTCCGCGGAGCACGGCTGGTCCAAGGGCGCGACGTTCGGGTCAAGATTCTCGGCAACGGCGAGTTGACCAAGCAGCTGACGGTAACGGCAGACCGCTTCAGCAAGTCAGCGATCGAGAAGATCGAGAGGGCGGGCGGCAAAGTCGTCGTCCTCGAAAACACCGAGGCTCCCGCGAGCTGAGACTGGGCCTGAATGGCGGCTTTTCAAGGGTTCTCCAATATCGGCAAGGTGCCGGAGCTCCGGCGGCGCTTCATCTTCACGCTGTCCTTGCTGGCGGTGTACCGCATCGGCGTCTTTGTGACTACGCCCGGCGTGGACCGTGCGGTGATGAAGCGCATCGTGAGCGGCCAAGGGGGCATTCTCGGGCTGCTCAATCTGTTCAGCGGCGGCGCCCTCGAGAACCTCTCCATCATCGCGCTCGGCATCATGCCGTACATCTCCGCGAGCATCATCATGCAGCTCATGGGGATGGTGAGCAAGACCGTCGAGGAAATGCGCAAGGAAGGGGAATCTGGCCGCCGCAAGCTCGAGCAGTACACGCGGTATGGATGCCTTCTTCTGAGCCTGTTTCAGTCCTTTGGCGTTGCGATGTACCTCGAGGGGCTGAACGGCGGCGACGTCGGCGGTGGGAACTTCGGCGATGTGGTGACACATCCCGGATGGGGTTTCCGCATGATGACCATGATCACCATGACCACAGGTACCATGATGATCATGTGGCTCGGTGAGCAGATCACCGACCGCGGTATCGGCAACGGAATCTCCCTGATAATTTTCGCCGGAATCGTTTCCGGTATTCCCAGCGCACTTGGGCAGTACTGGGCAGGTACCGCGGGCGAGATTCAGCCGCTGACGGCCGCGATTCTTCTGGCGGTGCTCCTCCTTGCCATTGGTATCGTGGTCTTCTTCGAACGGGCGCAGCGTCGTATCCCGATTCAGTACGCCCGTCGCCAAGTTGGCCGTCGCGTGTACGGCGGGCAGAGTGCGCATCTGCCGCTGAAGGTGAACATGGCGAGCATGATCCCGCCAATCTTCGCCTCCAGCTTGCTGATGTTTCCCACCACACTCGCGAACTTCAATATTCCCGGGATGCAGACCTTTGCCGGGATGCTGAACCGCGGGGATTGGATGTTCAACACGCTCTTCGGCTTGCTGATCATCTTCTTCTGCTTCTTCTATACAGCGGTTACCTTTCAGCCGGTCGATGTCGCTGACAATCTGAAGAAGCAGCAGGCCAACATCCCCGGCCTTCGTCCAGGTAGGCAGACCGCCGAATACATCGACAAGGTTCTGACGAGGATCACTGTCGGCGGCTCAGTGTATGTCGCGGCGATCTGCATCATTCCGACAATCATTGCGCAGTCGCTTCGGGTCCCATTCCAGTTCGGTGGAACCAGCCTGATGATCGTGGTGGGTGTTGCGCTTGAGACCATCAATCAGATCGAGGCGCACCTCATTACCCAGAGTTACGAAGGCCTTAGCGGGCCGCGAGGAACCCATCTGAGCGGCAGGAGGCCAGCGTAATGAGGCTTGTGCTGCTTGGGCCGCCAGCGAGTGGCAAGGGAACGCAGGCAGACGTACTCTGCGCCCGCTACGGCGTTCCCAAGATCTCCACCGGCGACATGCTGCGCGAGGCGAGAGCGGCGGGAACCGAACTCGGCAAGAAGGCGGCTGAGTTCATGAATGCGGGAAGGCTGGTCCCCGACGAAGTGGTGATCGGTCTGGTGGACGAGCGCCTCCAGAAGGACGACGCGAAGTCTGGTTTCATTCTTGACGGATTTCCAAGGACGGTACCGCAGGCTGTCGCTTTGGGCGATTTGCTGGACCGGCGGGCCTGCCCCCTGGACGCTGTCGTTGAGATCGACGTTCCTCGGGATCTGTTGGTCGAACGCGCGGTCTTGCGCCGGATGGACAAACGGACTGGACAGATCTACCACCTCAAGTATAAAGCACCCCCCCCGGATGCCGAGCTTGTCCATCGAGCCGACGACCAGGAGGAAACGGTTAACAAGCGCCTCAACGAGTATGAGGCCATGACGGCGGCCTTGCTGCCGTTCTATCGAGAGCGCGGGCTTCTGCGCAGCGTCGATGGCGTGGGGAAACCCGAAGAGGTTACTGCTCGCGTGATCGACAAGTTGGAGAACTAGAGTACAGGAGGAACCCACGGCGGAAGGTTCGATCAAGCGAGGAACGGTTCAACAGGTGCTTCCCAATGCGCTGTTCGAGATTGGATTAGACGAAGGCAGCACCATCCGGGCCTCAATGGCGACCCAGCTCAGACACGTCACGGTTCGGCTCATTGCCGGAGACAGAGTCGAGGTCAGGCTGGCAGCAAACGACCCCCACCGCGGGCGAATCACCAAGAAGCTCTAACACCGAGGCAAGTCATGAAGGTGCGACCCAGCGTCAAGAAGATTTGTGACAAGTGCAAGATTATCAAGCGCCAAGGTGTCGTGCGCGTGATCTGCATCAACCCGCGGCATAAGCAGCGGCAAGGCTAACCCGAGGAGCCCCATGGCACGCATTGCTGGTATTGATCTCCCCCGTCGTAAGGCAATTGCCTTCGCGCTTCCGTACATTTACGGCATTGGGCCCTATCGAGCCAAGTGCATCTGCGCTGAGACCGGAATTCCGGAGAGTCGCAATGTCGATGACCTGACAGACGCGGACATCAAGGCACTCCGCGAGTGCATTGAGCGCACCTACAAGGTGGAGGGTGATCTGCGGCGAGAAGTGCAGCAGAACATCAAGCGCCTAATGGACCTCGGGTGCTATCGGGGCTTGCGTCATCGCAAAGGGCTGCCCGTCAACGGACAGCGAACACACACGAACGCGCGGACGCGCAAGGGCCCCCGCAAGGGCGTGATGGCCAAGAAGCGTTGATTGCTCCGAGCACAGCAACTTCCCTGAGAGACACACGATCATGGCAGCCAAGAAGCGAGTGGCGAAGAAGGTAGTTCGGAAGAACGTTCCGACCGGAATCGCGCATATTCAGAGCACGTTCAACAATACGATCGTCACGATTTCGGACGTCAATGGAAACGCCGTTTCGTGGTCGAGCTCAGGCTCTCGTGGGTTCAAGGGCTCGCGTAAGAGCACACCGTTCGCGGCCCAGCTCGCGGCGGAGGACGCCGCCCGTAAGGCATATGATCACGGCATGCGGTCAGTGGCCGTATTCGTGAAGGGGCCCGGTGCAGGGCGCGAGAGCGCGCTCCGCGCGTTGCAGCAGGTGGGGTTCCGGGTCACCGTGATCCGCGATGTCACCCCCATTCCGCACAATGGTTGTCGGCCGCCCAAGCGGCGTCGCGTGTGAACCGCTGGGTCCAGTAGTATCCGTTCAAGGACAACGAGATGGCACGTTACATCGGTCCCGTTTGCAAGCTCTGCCGCCGCGAAGGCACCAAGCTCTATCTCAAGGGTGAGCGCTGCTTCTCAGAGAAGTGCGCAGTTTCGCGTCGCCCGTATCCGCCCGGCCAGCACGGTCAGGGGCGCATCAAGCTCAGCGAGTACGCGCTGCGGCTCCGTGAGAAGCAGAAGGTGCGCCGTATCTACGGGCTACTGGAGAAGCAGTTCCGGGGCTACTACGGCGAGGCGTCTGGCATGAAGGGCCGGACCGGCGAGGAGATGCTGGGTGTCCTCGAGCGTAGGCTCGACAATGTCGTGCACCGAATGGGGTTTGCCGCGACAAGGGCACAGGGCAGGCAGCTCGTGCGCCACAATCACATTCTGGTGAACGGTGAACGGGTGAACATCCCCAGCTACCGCGTTAGCCCGAATGACAAGATCGAGATCCGCGAGTCGTCGCGGAAAGTGGCGTTCGTACAAGCTGCCCTCGGGTTCGCCCAGGGGCGCCAGCGGCCGACCTGGGTCGAGGTTGATGCTGCGAATTTCTCTGGCGTGGTCAAGACCATGCCAGTTCGCGACGAGCTCAACGAGCCGGCGCTGCGCGAGCAGTACGTCGTTGAGTACTACTCGAGGTAGTTCTTCGTATCTGGTTTCTTGCGGTGCGGCCATCGGGTCGCACCGTGGCGCGGGCAGGCCGCGGGCGCACGAGGCGGAGCGGGTTCCACTCGAGTGCTGTGATGGCCGCGCGAACCTTAACGCCCCGGAGGTTGAGCATGTCTAACGCAATGGTTACACGCAACTGGCGTGACCTCATTCGGCCCAAGGCGATCCACCTGGATCCCGAGAGCGCGACCGAGTTCTACGGCAAATTCACTTGCGAGCCTCTCGAGCGTGGGTTCGGAATCACCATCGGCAACTCGCTTCGGCGGGTTCTGCTGGCATCCCTTCAAGGATCGGCGATCACGGCCATTCGGATTGAAGGTGCGCTTCACGAGTTCACGACGATTCCTGATGTCGTCGAGGACGTGACGGACATCATTCTCAATCTGAAGGAGGTGGTGTTCAAGGCAGAGCAGCCGAAGACGTACACGGTGCGGCTGGAGAAGGAGGGGCCCGGGCCCGTGGTTGCGGGGGATGTACGGCTTGTGGACGGCTTGACGGTCCTCAATCCGCAGCACCCAATTGCCACGCTGGACAAGAAGGGGCCTCTCATCCTGGAGTTGACCGTCAGTCCCGGGCGGGGCTATGTGCCGTCGGAGCGCAACAAGAGCGCAACCATGCCGATCGGGACTATCCCCATCGATGCTCTGTTCTCGCCGATCCGCAAAGTGAACTACACGGTTCAGAATGCCCGCGTCGGTCAACAGACGGACTACGACAAGCTGGTGCTGGAGGTTTGGACCAACGGTGCCGTACGTCCTGTGGATGCGGTCGCCTATGCTGCCAAGATCCTCAAGGAGCAGCTTTCGATTTGGATCAACTTTGAGGAGACCGACGAGGTCGCCTATCAGGCGCCCGGCACCGAAGAGGAGCCTCTCAACGAGAACCTCTTCCGCTCCGTCGACGAGCTCGAGCTCAGTGTTCGGTCGGCGAACTGCCTGCAGAACGCCAACATCACGCTGATTGGCGAGTTGGTGCAGAAGACCGAGCAGGACATGCTGAAGACCAAGAACTTCGGCCGCAAGTCGCTGAAGGAGATCAAGGAGATCCTCGGCACGATGGGGCTCGGTTTGGGCATGAAGCTAGAGAACTGGCCTCAGATGCTGGAGCGCTGGAAGCAGCAGCAGTCCCAGGTTTGAGGCCCACGACCCCCGATACCCTCTTCCGGTGAGGAGCTAGAACAATGCGACACCGCAAATCTGGGCGACAGTTCAGTCGCAACTCAAGCCATCGTCGAGCTATGCTGCGCGCGTTGACCGCGAATTTGGTGGCTCACGAGCGCATCGAGACGACGGACGCCAAGGCGAAGGAGCTTCGGCGCGTTGCTGAGCGTCTCATTACCCACGCATGCCGTTTGGGTGAGATCGCGTATACCCCTCACGACAAGCTTTCGATTGCTGATCGAGCACGAAGGCAGGCCGCACAGCAGCAGGTGGGGCGTTTCCTGCGCCGGTTCGCCACTGTGGAGTCTGGTGAGGATGTCCGCAAAGTGGACCTTATTGAGAAGGTCTTCAGTGACCTGGCCAAGCGGTTCAAGGGTCGACCCGGCGGGTATACCCGAATCGTCAAGGTCGGTCGTAGGCGCGGCGACAACGCGCCCATGTCGATCATCGAATTCGTAGGAAACGAAGTCGCGGCGGAAAAAGCCCCAGAGGCGGCAGCGACTGAGGCTTCCCAGTAGAGCGTTGACGGAATCAGGGTATGGCCAAGCGGCCTACCTGGCACTCGCCAGGTGGGCCGTTTGAGTTTCTCGGGGTGACTTGTTTGGGTCGGGGTCAAGGCGTCTTTGTGTCGGTGTCCGGCGCACCAGACGCGGCAATGTCCGCTACGACGCTGGCGTCTGGCCCTGAGCCGTCGGCGGGACCCGACGGGACGGAGTCAACCTGGGCCGGGGCAGAGGTGGGCGAGCCCGCGGATGGGGCCGCGTCTGGGGTTGGGCTTGCGCCCGGGCGTTTCGGACGGCGGAGTCCAACCCAGGCGATTCCAAGGATGCCCAACGCAGCAATCACGCCAGCAATGCCCCAACGTTGATGGTCGATGGTGTCCTTGACGTTCCCATGCCGAACGCGTGAGAGGCTGTCCTTTGCCACAGCATTGTCTGGGTTGAGGGTGAGCGCGTTCTGCAAAAGGGCTTGGTCCACCACGCCCTTGTCGAGGAGCTCGAGCGCCTCGAACGTGGAGCGGAGGCTGGCCGCTCGGCGCTTGATAGCGTCATCGACAGCTATCCTCTCCGCACGCCGCGCGGCGTCGAGCGCCTGGGCACGGTTCTTTTCCGCGTTCGTCTGAGCGTACTCCAGATAGCCGGGCGCCATTTCCGCAGCTCGCTCAAACGTCGGGCTGCGTACCAGGACGGCGTCGAAGGAGGCCTTCATCCTGGTCAGGTCCTTCGCGCCGAGCGCGCCGAGCCCCGCCTCGAAGAGCCCGAATACCCGGGCGTGGCGCTGTCGATCGAAACGTCCGAAGAGCTCTCGGGCCGTACGTTCCCAGGACCAGTCTCTGGGGGGACGTTCTCCCGTCACGTTCTCATATGCGTCGCGGAGCTGCCAGATGGCCACATCGCCGAACATCACGACTGCTTGCCGGGCCGCCTCACGGATCTGGCTTCGCTCGCTATTGCAGAACGAAATGATGATTCGGGCGGCATCGGGATCGCGAAGCCTGCCATAGGCTCGAAGGATATCGGCGAGTGCGTCGTAGTCCTTGGTCTGGACCGTCTCGCTGGGGATCCCCTTACCCAGGACGTCGAGTTGACGCTCGGCCCAGCGCGCAACCTTCTCCGCCTTGTGGCGGCGCGTTTCGATCAATACGGCCACGCCGCGGTCCCCCAACTTCGCGAGCTGAAGCTGGGTGTCGACGCGGACGAACTCCCCAAAACGCATGTAGATGTCCACAAGCCGCCGGGCGGCCTGGATCGTCCCGACGTGTCGAAGCATGCGGCTCAACGCCATGAGCTCAACCAGGTCCCGCCAAGTCTCGCTCGATGGCTCGGCATTCTTCAGGAGCAAGTCGAGGTAGTCCCGGCCGGTCTCGCGTGGGGGCTCCCCTTCGCCCGTCGACTGCTCGTGCTCAGTATCGCGCGAACGGCGTCGAGTCCGCTCCAGGAGAGCCTTGAGGGCGTTCTTGTCGGCTCGCTCGGCAAGACGGTGAATCCTGGCTTCCAGAGCGGGCACCATCGAGGCCTGGACCTCAAGAAGTTCCGTCGCCCCGTTCTCACGTTCCGTCGCGTCCTTGGACTGGAGGTGCGCCAGGATCTGGGCTAGTCGGGCCACGACCTCGGGTTTGGGCAACGGCAGCTCGAGGCTTGGCAGCTCAGGGAGCGGCGGTAGCGGGATTGCGGCCTTGATGGACGTCGCGGTACTGCTCGACGCGGGCCCAGGTTGGCCCGCGGCCGCGTTCGGGACGAAGCTCAGTGCCGCCGCGAGCGCACAACCACGCCATCCAGCCGACAAACCCCTGCCGCGGTTGATTGATGATTCGCTCATGGTGCGCACTCACACTGCTCCGATGGTCAGGGCGGTCGATCGAGCACCGTCCAGCCAAGTGCTTCCGGGCACCGGGCCTCAGTCGAAAATGCGAAAGTCGTGGTGCTCGCCCGTGTAGCTCCGCCAGCGCGTGTCAACCTTGTCGACACGCGCTGCGCTGGGTCCCTTTTGTGCCCAGCCGAAGAGCTCCCGAACGGACACCTCTTCACCCTCAGCAAGTATTTCCACGGATCCGTCCGGGCGATTGCGCACCCACCCGCAGACGCCGAGACGCCGCGCCTCTCTTTGGGCGGACGCGCGGAAGAAGGTGCCTTGGACGCGTCCCCGGACGACTATGTGCAACTGTTTCAGGGCCATCGGCGTGGTCATCGATGTAACCCAGAGGGAGGGCGGCTGCAACCGCCGAGCCGGGCCCGAACTCGTGGCCAATGGTTGTAGACCGGCGTCGCGCTCCGTGTTTCGATCACCCAGGTGTCCCGAGTCCCCAAAACCGACCGCAGCGTCAATGACGTCCTCGAGCGAGCGCTCGAGCGAGAGCGTCGGGTATCACGCGCGCTGCGCGACGTGGGGTTGGCCCTTGGAAGTACTCTCGATCTCGACGACCTCCTCGAGCTCATCCTCGAGACCACGAGCGAACTGCTCGACGCCGAGAGGGCCACTCTCTACCTGCTCGACGAAGCGCGAAACGAACTCGTGAGCCGCTTCATCGTTGGCCAAGAGGTGAAGGCGATTCGCCTCAAGGTTGGCCATGGTCTTGCGGGGCTCGCCGCCCAGACCGGGCGCACCATCCGGGTGAAGGACGCCTACGAGGACTCGCGATTCGACGTTCAGTGGGACCTGCTCACCGGTTTCCGCACGACCTCAACCCTCGTGGCACCGCTGAAGAACCATTCGGGGCGCACGATCGGCGTGGTCCAAGTCCTCAACAAGGCGACCGCCAGCGAGTTCTCCGACGACGACGAAGCGATGCTAGCCGCTCTCAGCACTCAGGCTGCAGTCGCGATAGACAACTCCCGGCTATTCATCTCGCTCATCCAGAAGAACCGACAGCTGCTCGAGGCGACCGACCAGCTGAGGCGCAAGGTGAGCGACCTTGAGCTGCTCTTCGAGCTCGAGCACGCCATGGCTCGCGCGGACTCGGTCGATGCTCTAGTCTCCGTCGCGCTCGAGCGAGTCGTCGTTGCATGCGCCGCACGGGGGGCCGCGATTCTTCTTGCCGAAGAGGAATCGGGAGACATGGTGCAGTACTCGTACGATCGGGAGCATCCGGGCAAGCTCCACCGGCGGGCCGCCACCAAGGACGATGGTTTGCTCGGTTTGACCATCTCCCGCAACGAGCCAATCAGCCTCGATGATGCGAGCGGCAGCCGCGCCAATCGCGACGTCTTGGAAGTACCCTATCCATTCGCCGTGACGAACGCGCTCGTGATGCCGCTCGAGGGCGGAGACGAGGTGATCGGCGCCTTTGGCCTGTTCTCGAAAGACGGAGGAGGCAGGTTTGGCGATGAAGATGTCGACCTGATGCGCCTTGTCGCGGCCAACGTGAGCACCGCAGTCCGCCTGTTCCAAGCTCACCAATCACGACAACTCACCGAGAGATTGAGCACGATTGGGAGGCTCCTGTCGCAGGTCATCCACGATTTCAAGTCCCCGATGACGGTCATCAGCGGGTATGTACAGCTCATGGCGAACACCGGCGACGAGACGGCGCGCTCTGAGTATGCAGAAGCCATCCTCAAGCAGTTCGACGCGATCACCGCCATGCAGAATGAAGTTTTGGCCTTCGCACGGGGGGATCGCAGTCTCTTTGTCCGCCGCGTCTATCTTCGCAAATTCTTCAGTGACCTCACCCAAGAGCTTCGGCACGAGCTGAACGGCCACGCCGTCGATCTGGTAGTCGATGTGGACCAGAAAGCCGTCGCTCGTTTCGACGAAGCCCGTGTGGGGCGCGCTGTACACAATCTCGTCCGCAATGCGCTGGAGTCGATGGCACCCCGCGGCGGTCGGCTTCGCATCGAGTCCAGGCTCGAAGCGGACGACCTCGTCATTCGTGTTGCCGACACGGGTCCGGGAGTGCCGCTCGAGATCCGCGACCGACTGTTTCGCTCCTTCGTGTCACAGGGCAAACCAGCAGGAACCGGGCTTGGTCTCGCAATCGTGAAGAAGATAGCAGAGGAACACGGCGGGTCTGTTGCCGTCGAATCGACGAACAAGGGCGCGACGTTCGAGATCCGTTTGCCGCAGCCACCCGGTGAGACGGGAGGGATGGGGTCTTCGCCTTCGAGCGGGAAGGCGCGGAGCAGCCGACGACTCGATCGGACGAAGCGCGATGCGGGTTCGGAGCGAGAATGAGCGACTGGCGCAGGCCTCCTGATGCGAAAGCGGGTCGTTCCGTTCTGCGCAGGCGCACCGTCGCCACGCGCGTGCTCCTCTCGTATCTGCTGATCACGGCAATCTCTGCTGTCTTTGCTGGGTGGAGCGTGCAGGCGCTTCGGACCGCTGGGCGGGAGGCTCGGCTGATGCGCACGGGGTACCTGCCGCTGGCGCGAGCACTTCGGGATTTGGTCACGAGTCAAGACACCTGGAACACCCAGCTCAACCACGTGACCACCGTGGGAAACCCTGCTGACAAGGAGCTCTGGTTCGAAACGGCCCTGCGGGTTGGCAGACCCAAGAAGATAGCCGAAGTGCGGGCAGCGCTATCGCGATCGTTCATCTCAGACACCGGCGAGTCTGCTGCGCGGGTCGGTCGTATGCTCATGACCGAGACCGCCGTGCTCGAGGACCTCCTCGAACCGGATCAGAGGCTGATTGACAGCCTCTTTCGAGCCCTGGCTCAAGGTCACGATCAGCAGGCAGAGAACGTTCGGGACGAGCTTGTTACGCGCGGCTATCAAGCGGCGAAACGTGTTTCCGAGATTGACCAGCGGGTCATGCGCAACGTCGATGCTCTCCTGGAGGATGCACGCGCCCGAGAACGAATCGCCATGCGGTTGCTCGTCGCGCTTGCGATCGGGACGGTTCTCCTGGGTGCCGTCATGGCCCTATACACCCGCCGCATGCTTCGTCCGCTTGCTGCGGTGACCCAGCGAGCTCGAGCCGTAGCTGCCGGCGACTTGCAGCCACATACGGTCGTCGCGACGAAGGACGAAATCGGGGAGCTTGCGGCGACATTCGAGGGCATGGTGAGTGCGATTGCTCGGGCCAACGAGCAACTCCTGGCGAGCGAGCGGTTGGCGACGATCGGCAAGATGGCCGCACATGTTACCCATGAGATTCGCAATCCGCTTTCCTCACTGGCTCTCAATGTCGAACTCCTCGAAGAAGAACTCCCTTCTGCGAATCCCGAGACGCGGGCTCTCATCGCCGCGGTCAAGACCGAAGTCGAGCGTTTGACTGAGCTCAGCGCGCAGTACCTGTCCCTTGCAAGACAACAACCGCCGAACCGCGTACAAGAGCCGCTCGAGGAGATCGTTCGTGAGGCGTACGAGTTCTCCAGGCGTGAGCTGGATCGTTGCGGTATCCACGCCGCTCTGCGCGCTGATGAAGACGGAATTCTCGCATCTGTGGACGAGGCTCAGATCAAGCAGGCGATATTCAACCTGATCCGAAACGCCAAGGAAGCAATGGCTGGGGCCGGGCGTCTCGAGGTTTCCGTTCGCAGGAATGGTGACTACGCCGAGATCTCCGTGGAGGATGACGGCCCGGGGATTGATACCGAGACGCGCGACCACCTATTTGAGCCCTTCTTTACCACCAAGGCCCGCGGTACCGGTCTAGGCTTAGCGATCACCAAGCAGATCGTGGACAGTCACGGTGGCTCGATCTCTTGCCGGCCTGGAGTGGAGCGAGGCACTCGATTCGAGATACGAATACCCCTTGCCGATGACATGCCATCTCGGGAGTCCGAGTGATTTCCCGTTCACACCGCGTATGACCGAGCGTTCGCCCGTTTCGCGTTGCGGCGCGGGCGTCCGCTCGATTGTGGTCCACGTCCGGGCAGGTTCGGGGAGTTGCCACCGTCCCCCGGGTGCTGGCCGCTTTCCCGGCGAGTGACGTGACGGTCTCGGGCTGCGGCTTTCTGGGGCTGCGAGCGAATGCCGAGCGATGCGTCACCACCCGTGGACCTCACTCCTTGCCGAAAAGGTCGAAGTGCCCACCGAGCTGTAGGGTGAATGATCCGTGAGCAATCGGCTCGTAGTCGCGCACCAGATCGCTCTTGGTACCGTCGGCCTCCACAATGACCACGTCGTCGAAGCGTCCTACGCCCAGTGTGGCCATCGGAGACAGGGCGAATGACTTGGTCAAGCGGATGTCAGCGCCCAACCCCAAGCGTGCTTCGAAAGGTGCATTGTCGAGCTTGAGCTTGCTGCCGTCGCCCAGATCGATGCGGGCCCGACGATATCCAAAGGCAATCTCCGTCAGGAAGCCAACTCGATCGGGGTTTGACGAAAATCTCACAGCGACGGCCCAGAAGTCCGTATTTCCTCCGTCCTGGGTGTCAGGCTCTCCATTTCCAGCACCGAGCCACGCGCGCTCCCAGAGCAGAAACACCGTGTAGTTGCGGCCAAGGCGCGCTCCGGCATCGACTTCGAGCAGTGGACCGTTGGAGGCGTAGTCGCGCCACCGGATCGACTCCACATTCTGGCAGTAGCGGTCATTGCAGCGCGCCAACAAATCGCCAAATGGCATGAAGTAGCCAGCCCGTGCGCCGGTCCAGAAGGAGTACCTGGGGGCCACGTGTCGCGGCTTCAAGGGCGGAGGAGGTTCGTACACTGGGGGCGGAGGCGGCTCATACACCCCCGGCGCTGACGGGGCACCGTACGGACCCTCGGCAGCCTCCGGCGACGCGGGCGAGAGTGGCGGCGGCGCACCCGATGGAGTCGCTGGAGGGGGCACTGTCTCGGCGTCGGGACCCGCAACGCCCGCCCCGACGCCGGTATTGGGCGAAGCGACTTCGGGCACGGCGGAAACCGCTTCCGGTCTCTGCGCCTCCGTTGAGGGCTCTCCTGGCTCCTGGTAGGCATCCGCCGGTGGGGGGCCTGCCGGCGCGGGCGGGGGCTCTTGTGCCGAGGCCAAGGGAGCTGCGAGCAGCGGAAGACAGGCCGCAGCGAGTCGCAGGAAGTTGCTCCTGGCACTACTGCCGGTAACTCGTCTGAGAGGACGCCCGCCGATCTCGGCTTCCGGCTTCGTTTCGCTGCGCCTCCGGTGCTCACGTACCCCACTTACGCTCTGCTCCGGTGCACTCGCGCACTGCGTGCGCGCTGCAGCCTCGGGCTGCAGACCCAGCCCTCCGTGGACTCCGTCCTGCAAGCTGAACCCCGTCCGCTCCGGGGCTCGCGAGACTTCGCCGGAAACCGAGCTTGACGGGCGGGTTGTTTGAGAGTCTTCGGCAGTAGGACTAGGAAGCATGGCCGAACTTTAGCACCGACGCTCACTCGTGTGGAAAGCCAAAGCGCCGGGCTCGTGGTGCTCCGAACCCGACACGCGTCATTGTCTTCCGAGCCTTGGCGGACACGCTGTCTACACCCGGCGAGGCTGCGAGAATTTTTCAGTCTCCCGAACTGTGTCGATCCAATTCCGACGAGTCACAAGGGCTGTCGTCTTGGCGAGCATGTGCTACTCGCTCACCGAAATGCCCGCCTGCTTGAACAGGTTCTGAAGGCCAGTCTTGTCATACGCCTTCGACAGGGCTTCTTCGGGCGTCACGATCCCCTTCTGTGCGAGCTCGAAGAGACTGTCGTTCATGAGTCGCATTCCGACGTTTCGTCCTGTCTGCATCATCGACGGAATTTGGAAGATCTTCCGCTCGCGGATCAAGTTCGCCACCGACGGCAGGCAGAAGAGTACCTCCAGTGCGGCAACGCGCCCGCCCCCCTTTCTCTTGCACAGCATCTGGCTCACCACGCCTTTGAGGGAGTTGGCCAGCATGACGCGGATCTGATCCTGTTCGCTTGACGGAAACTGGTCGATGACACGGTCCACCGTGGAGGGGGCACTCGAAGTGTGGAGCGTGCCGAAGACCAGGTGTCCGGTTTCTGCCGTTTCTATGGCGATGGATACCGTTTCGAGGTCACGCATCTCTCCCAGCAGCACGATGTCCGGGTCCTCGCGAAGCGCAGCCCGAAGTGCCGCTTGGAACGTTTTAGTGTGTTCACCAACTTGGCGTTGGTTCACGAGGCACTTGATGTTGGGATGCACGAACTCGACCGGGTCCTCGATGGTGATGATGTGGTCGCTTCGCGTGCGGTTGATGTGGTCGATGAGCGCGGCGAGGGTCGTCGATTTTCCGGAACCAGTTGGACCGGTAACGAGGACCAGTCCCTTCGGGAGCGAGCAGAAAGACAGGATACTCTCGGGGAGCGAGAGGTCGGCCGCCGTCAAGACCTTGCTGGGAATGGTGCGCATAACGCACCCCATTCCGTGGAGATCGACGAAGATATTGGCACGGAACCGCGATAGCTTCGGAAGTTCATAGGCGAAGTCCGCGTCATGCAGGCGCTCGAATTCCTCGCGGTTGCGAGCCGGCACGATCGGCCAGATCATGCGTTGGACGTGTTCAGGCTTCATGGGTTTGTGGCCCGGCACCGGCATCATCGACCCGTCGACACGTACCATTGGCGGACAATTGCTGCTGATGTGGAGATCCGATGCTTTGAGCTCGAGCATCCGCTTGAGTAGATCGTCGATCTCCTTCGTTGACGCGCTGCTCATGCCCACGTCGTATGCTTGCCGCTCCGGGGGGACTGACGGTTGGGTCGGTAGCGGTGCCGCCGCGGGCGCGACGGCGACTGGAGGAAGCTTGGCGGCAAACTGCTCGATCTCAGCCAGGGGCGATGCTCCCAGCAACGTCGCAGCTCCGCGACTCTGCGCCACTCCCTGGGGAACAGCTCGCGGGGCGTTGCGCGGAGAGGCCTGGTACGCTTCGCTCCGGGGTGCCGGGGATTCCGTGCCCTCGGCGGGGCGGGGTGCCCCGTTGGCGGTGTCGCTGTTACAACCGTCGAGGAAGAAGCTCACGTTGATCAAACCGACCTTGACCTCGGCGGTAGCGCGTACTCTCCCAGCGCCGTCGAGCGCGAACTCCCACTCGGCCCAACCACTTGCGATGTGACGTCGGGCCTCTGGGGTCATGACGCTCTTCAGGATCTGCTTGATGGATTCGGGCGATTGCGGTTCGCCTTTGACCTCGCTCGGTCCCCTTTCAGTGACGACGATCGTCTTTCGTCCAGGAATGAGGCGAACCTCCAACGCACCGATATGCAGCGCGCGTTTGAGCAGCTCCAGGATCGGCATCGACACTTGACGATTCTCCTTGCACGATTCTCGCGCACCTGCGCGTCACCAAGGCTCTGGCGACTGAGCTCCGAGACGTCGGTCCCCAGATGCGCGACCCAAGGAACGGCCGCCTCCGACTGCGGCTCAAGGCGGCTGGGCTCGATTTCTGTCGAGGGAGGTGCGGTGGTGGCGGCTACCTGGCGACGTTTGCGCAGGTCGGCATTCCTCGGAGGCCCGTCGGAGTGTCCGTCGCGCCCGTCCAACACGCCGTGCCGAGAGGAGAGCGTCAGGGAAGCATCAGTTTCGGTGCGGAGCGAATTGCGAGACTCGTTTTACCCGCAAGGCCCCGATTGCGCTGCCGACGCTGCAAGCTTCCCCACCAGAGGTGACCGGGATGCCCGGCGGGTGCGCAACACCGGGAACCCTCGCACGGCGCCGAAGGTTCGTCGCGCATCACGGCCTCGCTATGAACCTCCAAGCGATGCTGTCGGCGCCCGCCCCAGCAGACGCTGCGCGCGAGGTCTGTCGAGCCAGCGAGGTGGTGCTCGTACCCCTGAACTATTCCTGTTTCGCTGATGCGGCAGCCCATGGTGGATGGTGTGATGCTCTCGGCCCGGCGCGATACGGGTGTCCGGTAGTGAAGACCGCTGTAGCTGCATAGATCCACGCGGATTCGGCCGATTGACCCCAGCACTCTGATCGTGGTATTCGACGCCCGCTTCGCAGAGCGAACGAAGAGCCGACATGGCGCGGGAGTCCTCGTGCAGCAAGATTGGAAGGGCCTCGCCAGCTATGGAACGATCGGTCTCGAGTTCGCGCTAAGCGTCCTCCTGATGATGGGCCTTGGTTGGTGGCTCGATGGTAAGTTCGGTACCCATCCGTGGCTCTCGTTCGGTGGGATGGCTCTTGGAGCCGCCGCAGGTGCTCGGTCCGGCTACAAGCTCTTGAAGCGCGCCAATCGAGACGCCGAGTCAGAGCCAACGCCACCAGCCCCAACACGACCAACCCGTGCGGAACACGATGAGCATGACCCGCCCCGCGAGCGATGAGCAGAAAGTTGTAACGGCATCGATCGTTGCGATTGCTCTTCTCGGCATCGCCGGATCCGTGATCGCGGGAGTATTTCTCTCGTTGCGGGCCGGCCTATCGGTGGCGATGGGCGCTTCGGCGGCCGCCGCGAATCTTTGGCTTCTGTCGTTTCTCATTCGCCATTGGTTTCAGCCGGGCGCGAGCCCTGCTCCTTGGGCGCTCATTACCTTGTTCAAGTTCGGGGGTCTGATCGCGCTTCTTTATGTCCTCGTCGCTTCAGGACTGGCACAGGCGGTGCCGCTTATCCTAGGCTTCGGGACACTGCCCCTCGGAATCGTGGCGGGTCAGCTCGGAGTCTCCCGGGCAGCTCGCGAAGGGGGATGACCCATGCCTTCACACACGTCTTGGCTCACCCTAATTCTCGCGCACTTCAACGAAACCCTGTCGCACAACGCGGATGCACTCGGCAAATCCGTCATTGGGGGGCACTCGGCGAACTGGCAGGGGTTCGAGTCCATCGCTGCCGCGATCTTCATCGCCGTCCTGGTGCTTGTGCTGGCGCTCGCGGCGCGCAAGCGGTTGACGAGTGCTGACGCCTACGTTCCTGACGAGAAGCTGACGGTGCGCACCTTCATGGAAGCGTTTCTTGGCTACTTCTATGACCTGGCCAAGTCGACCATGGGGGCTGAGCGGGCGAAGAAGTACTTCCCCATCATCGCAGGCTCGGCCCTCTTCGTGTTCTTCAGCAACGTGATGGCGCTCATCCCCGGCATGCCTGTGGCGACGAGCAGTCTGAACATCACGTTTGGCTCGGCCCTGGTTGTTTTCGTTTTCTTTAATATCTACGGCTTGATGGCCAACGGGTTCGGGTACGTGAAGCACCTTGCCGGGCCGATCTGGTATCTGGCCCCACTGATCTTTGCCATCGAGCTCATTTCCCTCTGCGTTCGCCCCGTCACGTTGGCCGTCCGTTTGATGCTCAACATAGCGGTGGATCACTTGATCCTCAGCATCTTCCTCGGGCTCGTGGCTGTGCTTGTCCCCGTCCCCTTGATGCTCCTTGGGTGTATCATCATCGTCATTCAGACGCTGGTGTTCGCTCTGCTTACTACCGTCTATATTGCGCTCGCTACCGAGCACGAAGAACACTGATTCTCTGGGGCACATCGCCAGCGTGGCGATGGGTCACCACCGAAGCACGATTAAGCCTCGCCTGCGAAACTAAGGAGAGCAGTAATGTCCAAGAACAAGCTGGCGCTCGTTGTCGCGTCGCTCACGACTGTCATCACCTCGAGCGCTATGGCCCAGGAGGCGGCCGGAGGGGCCTCCAACACCTTCGATGCACAGGCAATGGCCGCTCTTGGAGCTGGGCTTGCCATGGGTCTCGCCGTTCTCGGCGGCGGGATGGGTCAGGGCAAGGCTGCGGGTGCTGCCGTGGAAGGCATCAGCCGGAACCCCGGTGCTGCTCCAAAGATCCAGACCGCGATGCTTCTTGGTATGGCGCTCATTGAGTCGCTGGTCCTCTTTGCGTTTGCAATGGCGTTCTTGCTTCAAGGCAAGGTCGTCTGAGTTGATCGTTCGCGCTTAGCGATTGCTTAAGCAGATTGCTCCCTCGTGGCTGACGCACGGCGATGGCCCGCAACGACAGCGGCTGCGCTGAGCCCGGGAGGTACAGGCACACGGCGCGACCTCACAGTGATGAGGTCGCGCTAAGCTCGCCAGTTCCTGTTCCACAAGACGGGGGGGCGCAGACTGTCACCGCTAACCGGGGGAAGGGGCGTGCGTCTGCGGGATCCAGCGGGGCGACAATCCAAGAGGACTCTGCGGCTCGCGGCGGACGTCGCGCATCTGTCCTCGATACTCGGTCCAGGGAAAGTGCTGTCTAGTGCTTGCTGCGAAAGGCGCGGTACACGTCGCCCGCGAGGTGGGCGAGCAGCCCGACGACCGCCACGGCGATGAGCAGACCGCCAAGAAGTATCAGCTGTGCCGACAACAGCCAGCTACCGCTGAGCAGCATGGCTGAACAGACGAGGGCAGCGAAGATGCGGCGCCCCAATCGATCACTCGTCGTGCGCAGCTGCAGGTCGTTGGTGCGCACGGTCAGCCTACCGAGGCGGAGGTCGTCAAGCACCTCCCGAAGCTGCTCGGGCATGTTGTAGGTGGCTCCGCTGAGGCGCTCGAGCCGACGCAATAGCTGGTGGCCGATTCGTTCCGGCGAATACCTCCGGCGCATCAGATCAAGGAAGAACGGGCGGGTTTCCTCGAAGACATCCAGAGTCGGATCAAGCTCTTTTCCGATCCCTTCAACGGTCATCATCGCCTTACCGACGAGGAGGAAGTCTGTCGGGATCTCGAGTCCGAACCTGGAAGCAGTTCCGACCAAGTCTCGGATGAGGGACGAAAGATCGATGTCTTGCAGCTGCTTGCCCAGGTACTTGTCCGCAAGCAAGGCGACCTCGGCCCGGAACGTTTCCATGTCGACTTTGCGCGACGATGTTCCAATGGCGAAGAGAGCGTCAGCGATTCCGTCGTAGTCATGCCGGACCGCCGCCACCATGACATCCACGGTCAGGTCTCGCATGCGGGGGCTCAGTCGTCCCACCATTCCCAGATCGATCAAGCCGAGGCTGGGGTCTTCGGGGGTGCCCATCGCGAACACATTCCCGGGGTGGGGATCGGCGTGGAAGAACCCATCCTCAAAGATTTGCTTCACAATGGCGTCGAGCGCGATACGGGCGAGGCGCTTCGGTTCGAAACCTGCTGCAAGGGCATCCTGGATCTTGTGCCCTTCGAATCGCTCGAGAGTGATCACTCGCTTGGCAGAGGCCTGACGGTAGACCTTCGGGAAGCGAATCGTGCTGACGCCCTCGAAGTTGCTGGCGAACCTCGACGCATTCTCCGCTTCTAGAGTGAAGTCCAGTTCGTCGGTGATGGCGCGGTCGAACTGCCTGACCAGGCCCGACGGCGAGTAGGAGCGGCTTTCGGGAATCGCCCGCTCGATGAGTGTGGCAAGCCCGTGCAGTATATCGAGATCGCTGGCGATGGTACTGGCGATCCCGGGGCGTTGGACCTTCACCACGACGTCGTGGAGCTCGCCGTCTTGGCGGAGCTTGGCCGCATGCACCTGGGCCACACTCGCCGCGGCGAGTGGTTCCTCGTTGAAGGATTCGAAGACGCTCTCGAGCTCCGCACCCAGAGCGCGCTCTATCTGACTTCGGATTTCGGGGAACGACTCTGGTGGTACCGCGTCTTGGAGCCGCTTGAGCTCCGCGACGACGTCAGCGGGAAGCACGTCCGATCGGGTCGACGCGATCTGACCCAGCTTCACGAATGAGGGGCCTAGGTCTTCGAACACCTGCCGGATTCGCACCGCTGCGGACACCTGCAGGAGTTCCTGCGCACCACGGCGCTCGTCGTCTTCTTCCGCACCCGGTGAGAGGGACCGCTTTCTTGGCACTAGCCCCAGGCGACGCACGAACTCGCCGAATCCATGCCGGACGAGCACCCTGGAAATCTCGCTGAGGCGGCCCAAGTCGCGGGCGGCGTGGACGATGGAGACCATGCGAGTGCGTCGAATCTTCTAGCCCTGGCGCTCAGCCGATGCCGTCTTGACCCGACACCAGTCGGAGCGCCGGAGGCTCACTGGTAGAGGAACTCGAGCTCGTGGTCGCAGACGCGGAAACGGTCTCGATCGTGGATGGTACGGCGTTGAACCCGCTGCCCTTCGTATTCGATCCCATTGGTGGAGCCGAGGTCGACGATCGAGTACTGCCCGTTCGAGAATTCGATCATCGCGTGTTGGCGCGAAACATTCGGATCCTTGATGGTGAGGTCACTCGACTGCTTTCCGCGCCCGATGATGAAGCGATCCTTGTTCACCGTGAAGAGCTGCCCCTTGTAACGGATGGCGAGACGTGGGGCTCCCTGTGGACTCGCCGCAGCAGGCCGCACCGCAGGCGGAGGCGACATCAAGGGTTTCTGTGGTGTGGCGTTTGCCGTGGGCATGTGAGCCCGAACTGCTGGCATTGGACGCGTCGAAGTACCGGGCACGGGCGGCGGCAGACTGCGACCCACCCCTGCAGGCGGTGGAGGAACAGGGACGCGCGTTCCCGGAGGCGGAAGGCTAACGGCTGCTCTCCCCGGTGGATGTGGTGGAGGCAGCGGGACGGATACCGCAGGTGGAGGCGGCGCGAGCAGCAGGCCCGAACCACTCGTGGCCGGATTTCGATGAGGAGCTGACCCAGCAACCGCGCGCGATACGGAACTCTGCCCTGTCCGGGGCGCTGCTGGTGGTGGTACGGGCGCGGCACCAGCCGTTGCCGGCGGAGGCGGCGCGCTGCCAGGTTCGGACAGCTCAATCCCCTTCGCACCAGCGGTGTAGCCGCGTTGCCTCGCGTACTGCTTCATCGCGTCGTTGATCAGGTAGTCCACGGAACACTCGAGCTCACGGGCCATCTGCTCGAACTTGTTCCAGAGGGTTTGCCGGCACTGGAAGGTGCGGGGCGACTTCTTGTTCGACTCGGGGCTCATTCCGCGTAACCTGTTAGACGACCGGGTTGGAGGTTGAGGACGAGGGGGAGAATCGGGACGCCAGCAACCTAGCAAAAAAACGGCTCGGGAGCTCCCCCGACGAAACTAGTCTTGTCCGGGCTGGACGGGCGCGCTGGGCTGGACAAGGGTGCTGGGCTGGACAAGGGTGCTGGGCTGGGCCGGGGTGCTGGGCTGGGCCGGGGTGCTGGGCTGG